>NZ_FMXF01000018.1:0-149040 GCF_900103435.1 Sinorhizobium sp. NFACC03 | reverse complement strand
CACCGTCGCTCAGCCTGTGGACGTCGAGATGGTCTTTCGAGATGTCGACCCCGATGCTATCGTTCATCATCTTTCGCTTGTCCTGTGCTTGTCATCCGGAGCCGAACTCCGGGTATCCGTTCAGGCCTCAAGGGAAAGACGAGGGCGATCCGACTCTAGCTCGACCCATCAAAAGGTCCGCAATTCCAACGATCCGACCCTCGCCGCTGCGGGAGGGCGGCGACCCTCCCGCAGCGGTTCCTTTCTGACCTGTTCGGCAGCCAATGTCATAAGACAAGCAATTCCAGGAAAAGTGTGAAACGGTTTTCCGTCCGGAATTGCGCAATTTCAAACAGTTGGAGCAATTCGCCGTTTCAATGAAACAGTGAAATGCTCTAAAGCCTGTCGCGCAAAAGTGCGCAGCGATTTTGCGACAACGACATGCGAAATATCAAGAACTTAAAGCGCACGGAGCAAATCTGAAAAATCGCGACGCGCTTTAGGTGAACCTCGGGCCACCGATGTGGCTCGTGCGCAGGATGCATCACCCCGGGGATCGGAACCGATCTCCGGGGTTTCTTGTATCTGCGGTCCAGGCGCCACGACCGCAGATGGGACCGCCCATGCCCGAACGCCCCCTTGCTCACGAATACGACAAGAACCGGGTGGTCCCGGCGAAGGCGCCGGGCTATGAAATAATCGTCAGATCGCAACCGGTCCGGGAATGTCGGGCGCAGCTTTTGCGCCACGATCACGATTCTCCGCCTGGGCGAGGCTGACGGACGATGCAATCAGCACGGACAGGCACACCCATGAATGCGCGAGCCACAGTCGACGGCCATCAGATGAGCGTCAGAACCTGGGCGCTGCTCGCCCTGCTCGGTCTCATCTGGGGCGGGTCCTTCTTCTTCGCCCGCGTGGCCGTTGCCCATGTGCCGCCATTCACGCTGGTGGTGCTGCGTCTGGGCCTGGCGGCACTTGCGCTGCATCTCTATATCCGCGGCCGCTTCGGCATGTATCAGGCACTTTCCGGACGCTGGCGTGAATTTGCGCTGATGGGACTGATCAACAACGCC
The DNA here is from genome assembly GCF_900103435.1 of Sinorhizobium sp. NFACC03. Classification (NCBI taxonomy): domain Bacteria; kingdom Pseudomonadati; phylum Pseudomonadota; class Alphaproteobacteria; order Hyphomicrobiales; family Rhizobiaceae; genus Sinorhizobium; species Sinorhizobium sp. NFACC03. The sequence continues at coordinate 147,985 of NZ_FMXF01000018.1, read as the reverse complement.
ATTCCGCACGCCTTCATTTTCCTCGGCCAGACCCAGATCGGCGCCGGCCTGGCGGCGATCCTCAACGCCACGACGCCGGTCTGGACCGTCATTATCGCCAACATGGCGACCGAGGACGAGAAGCTGAGTTCTGCCAAGATCGCCGGCTGCCTGCTCGGCCTTGCCGGTACCGTGGTGCTGATCGGGCCGAGTGCGGTTGCCGGCCTGTTCGGTACGACGAGCGGCGTTCCGCTCTGGGCGCTCGTCCTTCCGGTGCTGGCCGCCGTCAGCTATGGCCTTGCGGCAACCTACGGCAAGCGCTTCCGAAATCTTGCACCGCCGGTGACGGCCGCCGGCCAGCTCACCGCTTCGACGCTGATGATGCTGCCCGTTGCGGCCTTCACGGATGCGCCCTGGACCTTGCCGATGCCGCCAATGGAAGCAACGCTTGCCATCCTCGGCCTCGCGCTCGTCTCGACCGCCTATGGATACATTCTCTTTTTCCGGATCATGGCGGAGGCCGGCGCCACCAACGCTTCGCTCGTCACCCTGCTGGTACCGCCAAGCGCGATCCTGCTCGGCTATCTCTTCCTCGGCGAAACCCTGCAGCCGGCCGATGTCGGCGGAATGGCGCTGATCGCCCTTGGGCTCGCCGTGCTCGACGGCCGCATTCTGCGGCTCAAACGTGCCGTCTGAACGGGGAATCGAACCGCCGAATTCGTGCCCTTCTGAAGCGCTCACGCACGGTTACAAACGTTTATATTAACCTTGCGGAAGCGATTGTGAAAAAAATGTGGCAGCCCGAAAAAGATAAATATCTCAATATTATAGCCCTGTGAATAAGGCCGCTCCCCCTCACGGATTTCGCACTGCAGCACAAGTTTCGCTTTAACACATCGTGATTTCGCCCTATGTTTTAACGCGTTAACGCAGGGAGGGTCATCCATGGGCCTTACACATTCGCTGAATGTCCTCATGATCAGTGCAGCGTTCGTATTCGTGGCCACGATGCTCTTCATCTGATGAGCGGCTGCTGAGAGTCCAAACCGAATAGGGACTTAAATTTCCGGAAATCCATTTTGCAGCACCAAGCAAACTAGACCGCCAAGAGAGCAAAGGGTCTAATCGCTGCGACAAACAAGAAAGCGCCTGAAGATCGATCTTCAGGCGCTTTCTTTTTGATGGTATTTCCGCCCGGGAAATCGGGTTCGGATCCTGGGTTCAGGCGGCGGCGCCCGCCGCCCTCGCCCGTGGCGCTTCGTCGAGAGCATCGTTCGCCTCGAGCGCCACCTGCTCGAAACCGACGAGATCCAGGACCGCGGTCACCAGCGGCGAACGGTTCATTGTGTAGAGGTGGAAGTCGCGAACACCGCGTCGGGCGAGATCGACGATCTGCTCGGCAGCGATATGGGTCGCCTCCTTGAAACGCTCGACCGGCTGGTCTTCCAGATGCACGAGCCGGGTGACGATCGCCTCCGGCACGCTCGCGCCACAGAGGCCGGCAAACTTCTGCACCTGCGCCAGATTGTTGATCGGCAGGATGCCCGGCACGATCGGAATGTTGATACCGGCGCGGCGCACCCGTTCGAGATAGCGCTCGAAATCGTTGTTGTCGAAAAAGAACTGGGTCAGTGCCCGGTTGGCTCCGGCATCGACCTTGCGCTTCAGCATGTCGATATCGGCGGCCACGTCAGGGCTCTCCGGATGCTTCTCCGGATAGGAGGAGACGGAAATCTCGATATCGTCGCCCCGCGCGCGGATCGCCCGCACCAGGTCGGTGCTGCTCGCATAGCCGTCCGGATGCGGCTGATAGGCGCTGCCGATGCCGCCCTGCGGGTCGCCGCGCAGCGCCACGAAATGGCGGACGCCATAATCGATGTACTCATCGATGACCGCATCGACTTCCGCCTTCGGTGCGCCGACGCAGGTCAGGTGCGCGGCCGTATTGGCAAAGCCCTTCTCCTCGACCATCCGCCGCACGGTCGTCAGCGAGCGCGTCTTGGTCGAGCCGCCTGCGCCGTAGGTAACCGTCACGAAGGCAGGACCGAAGATGGAAAGATCTCCCGCCGTCTGGAAGAGTTGCACTTCCATTTCGTCGGTCTTGGGGGGGAAGTACTCGAAGGAGAGCCTCAGATTGCCACGCTCGGCCGGATAAAGCGTCTGTGCCGTCATTCTCAAACTCCCCCTGCATGGACGCGCGGCCGCGGCGTTTCATTCTCATTCACGGCGCGCCGGTCGCGCGCCAGCCAGATCGTCACCGTCAGCTTTTCTTCCTCGGCCCCTTCCGGCGAAAGGTCCGTGGTCTTTTCGAGCACCAGGCCGGCCTTGGCGAGCCAATCGGAGATTACCTGATGCGAGAAGCCAAGGCGCGCATGGGCGTGTTCGTCGCGCAGATGCTCGAGCCCGTGCGGCGCAAAGTCGATGATGACAAGACGACCGCCCGGCATCAGCATGCGTGCAGCTTCCGCAATCGCCGCCTCCGGCTCGTCGAGGAAATGCAGCACCTGGTGAATGGTGACGAGATCGAAGGCGTGCCCGTCGAGCGGCAGGTTGAAGATATCGCCATGCCGGATCGACGCCTTGGTGATGCCGGCGCGTTCGAGATTGGAGCGCGCAACGGCCAGCATGTCGCGGCTGGCATCGACGCCGACGCCGCGACGGTAGAGCCCTTCGAAGAGCTGCAGGATGCGCCCGGTGCCGGTTCCGAGATCGAGCAGGCTCTCGACCGGTTCGTCGCCGACCATCTCGCGCAGCTTCGCCTCGACGTCGCGCTCGCTGACATGCAGGCGGCGAAGCTCGTCCCAGCCAGAAGCGTTGCGGCTGAAATAGGCCTGCGCCTTCTCGGCCCTCGCCTTCTTCAGCGTGGTCAGCCGCGCCGCATCGCGCGAAAGCACCGCGTCGTCAGCAGACGCCGACGCCAGCATGGCCCGCACGAGCCCGACGCGGGCGCCATCCTGCCTGAGACGGAAATAGGCCCAGGCGCCTTCCTGATAACGATCAATGAGTTCGACTTCGGCAAGCAGCTTCAGGTGCCGCGAAATACGCGGCTGCGATTGCCCGAGAATTTCGGTAAGATCGGTAACGGTGAGGTCGCCGGCGGCAAGCAAGGCGACGAGACGCATGCGGGTCGGCTCTCCTGCCGCCTTCAGCACGTCCACCAGCGCATCCAGACCCAGTTCTTTCTGAACAGCCATCGCGATCCCCATCAACACATAAAGATATGTTTATGTGATTTGCGAGGTCGGTGCAAGCGGATTTGCGCGGAAAGGCCGAACAATGACGCTTGCGGAACAGGGCATGCAAAGGAAAACGGGCGGAGCCTGCGCTTCGCCCGTTCCCGTACAATAGACTTTCAGTTCCAGCGTTCGCGGCGCTGCCGCGGTGCGCTGGGCGCCGCAAGGAAATGCGGCGCCTTGGCTCTGATCAGCGCGTCAGGCGCTTGTAGGTGACGCGCTTCGGGTTGACCGAGTCCGGGCCGAGGCGGCGGATCTTGTCCTTCTCGTAGTCTTCGAAGTTGCCTTCGAACCATTCGACCTGGCTGTCGCCTTCAAAGGCGAGGATGTGCGTTGCCAGGCGGTCGAGGAACATGCGGTCGTGGCTGATGATAACGGCGCAGCCGGCGAAGTTTTCCAGCGCGACTTCGAGTGCTGCGAGCGTCTCGGTGTCGAGGTCGTTGGTCGGTTCGTCGAGCAGCAGCACGTTGCCGCCGGCCTTCAGCATCTTGGCGAGGTGAACGCGGTTGCGCTGACCACCTGAGAGGTTGCCGACCTTCTGCTGCTGGTCGCCGCCCTTGAAGTTGAAGGTCGAGCAATAGGCGCGCGAGTTCATCTCGTACTTGCCGAGCTTGATGACTTCGGCACCGCCGGAGATTTCTTCCCACACGGTCTTGTTGCCGTCGAGCGCATCGCGGCTCTGGTCGACATAACCGAGATGCACAGTGTCGCCGATGCGGATCGAGCCGCTATCGACCTGCTCCTGGCCTGTGATCATGCGGAAAAGCGTCGTCTTACCGGCGCCGTTCGCGCCGATGATGCCGACGATGCCGCCCGGCGGCAGCTTCAGCGACAGGCCGTCGATCAGCAGGCGATCGCCGTAGCCCTTGGTAACGCCCTCCATCTCGATGACCACCTGGCCGAGACGTTCGCCGACCGGGATGATGATCTGCGCGTCGCCCGGACGCTGGTTTTCCGCCGCGTTGACCAGTTCGTCATAGGAGCGGATACGTGCCTTGGACTTGGCTTGGCGGGCCTTGGGGCTCGATGCGATCCACTCCTGTTCGCGGGCAATCGCCTTCTGGCGGGAGGCCTCTTCACGGCCCTCCTGCTGCATGCGCTTGGCCTTGGCGACGAGATAGGCCGAGTAGTTGCCTTCGTAGGGAATGCTGCGGCCACGGTCGAGCTCGAGGATCCAGCCGGTGACGTTGTCGAGGAAGTAGCGGTCGTGGGTGATCATCAGCACGGCGCCCGGATATTCGCGCAGGTGCTTTTCGAGCCAGGCGATGGTCTCGGCGTCAAGGTGGTTGGTCGGTTCGTCGAGCAGCAGGAGGTCCGGCTGCGAGAGCAGCAGCTTGCAGAGCGCGACACGGCGCTTTTCACCGCCGGAAAGGCTGGTGACGTCGGCATCACCCGGCGGGCAGCGCAGCGCTTCCATGGCCATCTCGACCTGGCTTTCGAGATCCCAGAGGTTCTGGCTGTCGATGATGTCCTGGAGCTTCGCGCCCTCTTCCGCCGTCTCGTCGGAATAGTTCATCATCAGTTCGTTGTAGCGCTCGACGATCGCGGTCTTCTTGGCAACGCCTTCCATCGCGTTCTCAAGCACCGTCTTCGTCGGATCGAGCTGCGGCTCCTGCGGCAGATAGCCGACGGTGGCACCCTCGGCTACCCAGGCTTCGCCGGTGAATTCCTTGTCGAGGCCGGCCATGATGCGCAGAACCGTCGACTTACCGGCGCCGTTCGGGCCGAGGATACCGATCTTGGCGTCCGGGTAGAACGACAGATGAACGTTCTCGAGAACCTTCTTCGCGCCGTAGGACTTATTAAGTCCGGCCATATGATAGATGAACTGACGTGCCATAAGGGAATGCTCCGCAGGGAAAGGAAATTTGCCCGCTATGTAGGCGAATTATAGGAAGGGGGCAATGAGCAAAGGCATTCGCCCCGGCTTGTCCCCCCACCTATCCCATGCGGCAACCCTGCGCCTCCAGCGCTTTCGCTGCCGAAGAACAGTGCCCGCGAAGCCGGTCAGCTTCGCCCGGCCGTATCGGCAATACCCTTGGCGCATTTGAATTCGGTCGGTCCCGCCGCCTGGATCAGCGGTGCAAGGCTGGACGCCTTCATGACGTCGCCGGTCAGCCCGATCGTCAACCCGGTGATGATGCTGCGCCCCTGAACCGTCTGGCAGCGCATGCGCACCCGGTCGCCGGCGCCAGTGCCAAAACTCTGGTCGAAGGCCTGCTTGATCGTCGCCTCGTCGAGTTCGGAGCCGATGCGCTGGCGAAAGAGCGCGCCGACCGCCGAGCGGTTGAGCTCCTCCAGCATGCGCAGCTGCGCCGAGAAATAGTCGTCGACCGAGCCGCTCTGGCAGGTGCCGCTGCGCAGCCACTGGTGCCGGTCGAGGCCGGATTGCACGCCGGGCATGGCGATCAGCAGCCGCGCCGCCGTGTCGTCTGCCATTGCGAGTTTCGGCAGTTCAAGCCAGCTGCCCTTGCGATCCTGCGCACGCACCTCGGCCGTTACCCCGCAATAGCTTTTGCGCAGGGGCCAGAGGCCATGCAGCGAGAGATTGATGGCGTCGAAACGCTCTGCGGTCTGGCTTTCGCATTCCTTGCGTTGCGGCCGCGTTTCGCAGAAGCCCGGCTGCCAGCTCACCGCCAGCACATATTCCGTGCGGCTGGTCGTGCCTTCGGAACCCCCTTGATCCGACATTTCCTCGCCGGCAGCAAAGGCGGCTGGCGCAAGGAACAGCGCCAACGCCGCCAGCAGTCCTGCCATCGGACCCGATATCGCCTTACAGAAACTAACCATGATATCCTCCTGCGGAAACAAAACAGGAACGAATATCGCTCAAAACGGGAAAATTGCAACTCTTAATTAAGATGAGCGCACATTCGCTTGTGACCTCATGCGCAACGAGCAACAAGCGGTGATTGCCTTTGCCTTGCAAATCGATTTGATATCGAAATGTCTGTCGTTGTTGCCGGGGGAAATCGTGTTCGGGCAGGTGAAGACACATCAGAGCCCGACCGGAGCCACCTTGAGCTGGCGCCATTTCCCCGCGACCGCTCATGCGCGCGGCATCCTCCTCATCAGCCACGGCCTTGCCGAACATTCCGGCCGCTACGCCCGCTTTGCCGAAGCGATGGCCGCGCATGGCTTCCAGGTCTATGCCCACGACCATCGCGGCCATGGCGAGACGCGCGCGCCAGACGCCCCGCTCGGCATGTTCTCGAGCCGCGACGGCCTCGACAAGATTTTTGCCGATATCCGGGCTGTGCGCGAAATCGCGACCGCCGCCCATCCGGGTCTTCCCGTCATCCTCTTCGGCCATTCCATGGGCGGGCTGATTGCGCTGAACGCAGCCGAGGCTGATCGCGGCCTCTATGATGCGCTCGCCGTCTGGAACTCCAATTTCCGTCCCGGCCTCGCCGGCCGCGGCGGCCAGATGATCCTGAAAATCGAGAAGGCGCTGAAGGGTTCGGATGTGCCGAGCCCGCTCCTGACCAAGCTCACCTTCGGCATGTGGGGCGGCGCGATCAAGGATCGCAAGACCGACCTCGACTGGCTCTCGCGCGACGATGCCGAGGTCGCGAAATACGCGGCCGACCCGCTCTGCGGCTTCGACGCGACCGTCTCGCTCTGGCTCGACCTTTTCCGCCTATCCTTCGGCGGCGCCCGGCCCGACCGGTTGGCACGGCTCCGCAAGGACCTGCCCATTCATCTCGTCGGCGGCAGCGCCGACCCGTCAACCGAGATGGGCAATGCCATTCGCTGGCTCGGCGCCAAGATGAAAGCGGCCGGTCTGACCAACGTCACCGTCACCGTTTATGACGGCATGCGCCACGAGACCCTCAACGAACTCGGCCGGGAACAGGCGACGGCGGACTTCGCCGCCTGGTGCTTGGGCGCCATCGCAGGCAGGCGCTGACCGGAAATATCATGGCCGACATGTCTCTTCAAAAGATCGCCACGGACCACAACCGCATCTCCTTCGGGCTGACGCTGATGGTGATCTCGGTGCTCCTGTCGCCGCTGATCGACATCTTCGCCAAGCTGGCGATCGCGACCGTCCCCTCGGCCGAAATCACCGCCGTCCGGTTCCTGCTTCAGGTCGTCTTCATCCTGCCGATCGTGCTCTTCCGCGGCAGCCTCTTTGATCTCACCTGGCGCAAGACCGGGCTCCATGCGTTGCGCGGCGGCCTCCTGGTCGTGACGATGCTCTCCTTCATCACCACGCTGAAGGTGATGGAGGTTGCCGACGCAATTGCGATCTTCTTCGTCGAGCCGATCATCCTGACGATCCTCGGCAGCATCTTCCTGAAAGAGACCATCGGCTGGCGGCGTTACACCGCCTGCGGCGTCGGCTTCTTCGGCGCGCTGCTCGTCATCCAGCCGAGCATGCAGGAGGTCGGCTGGATCGCGCTTCTGCCCGTTGTCGCCGCCTTCGGCCTTGCCGTGTTCCTGCTCGTCACCCGCATGGTCGCGCAGAACGAGGACCCGTGGTCGATGCAATTTCATGCTGGCATCTGGGGCGGGCTCTTCTGCCTCGTGCTGCTTTATTTTGGCGAAGGCACGGGTTCCGGCATTTTCGATCCGGTCTGGCCGCAGGGCTACACCTGGTACTATCTGCTCGGCGTCGGCGTCACCGCCACCATCTCCGGCGTGCTCGGCGTCTACGCCTATCGTGCGGCCCCGGCTTCAGTGCTGGCGCCGCTGCAATATCTGGAAATCGTCTCGGCGACGATCTTCGGCTGGCTCGTCTTCGGCGATCTGCCTGATGCACTGAAGTGGCTCGGCATCGCCATCATCATCGGCTCCGGCCTCTACATCATCTGGCGCGAGCGCCGCATACACAAGGACACGAGCGTCGCTCCGGTGTCGCCAGCCATCTGACAACAACAATCAGACTACAAAAGAAAGACCATCGGGAGGAAGATCATGAAAACTGGAGGCCAGCTCGTCGTCGACGCACTCGTCGCCAATGGTGTGAAACGCATCGCTTGCGTGCCGGGGGAAAGCTACCTGGCCGTGCTGGACGCGCTTTACGACACCGACATCGACGTGCTCGTCTGCCGTCAGGAAGGCGGCGCCGCAATGATGGCGGATGCCTGGGGCCGGCTGACCGGTGAGCCCGGCATCTGCATGGTGACCCGCGGCCCCGGCGCGACCAACGCTTCGGCGGGTCTCCATGTCGCACGGCAGGACTCGATTCCGATGATCCTCTTCATCGGCCAGGTGCAGAGCGAGGCGCGCGAGCGAGAAGCCTTCCAGGAGATCGAGTACCGCCGCGCCTTCACCGAAGTGGCCAAATGGGTGGGCGAGATCGACGATCCCGCCCGCATTCCGGAATTCGTCACCCGCGCCTTCGCCGTCGCCACGTCCGGCCGCCCCGGCCCCGTCGTGCTGACGCTGCCCGAAGACATGCTGACCCGCAGCACCGAGGCGCCGGCCGCCAAGGCCTACCAGCCGGTCGAAGGCCATCCGGGCCCGGCGCAGGTAAAGCGGCTCGGCGAAATGCTTGCCGCCGCCAAGCGGCCGATCGCCATTATCGGCGGCACCCGCTGGACCGCGGAAAGCGTGGCGGATTTCCAGCGCTTCGCCGAGCGCTGGAAGCTGCCCGTCGGCTGCTCCTTCCGCCGCCAGATGCTCTTCGATCACCTGCACCCGATGTATGCCGGCGATGTCGGCATCGGCATCAACCCGGCACTCGCCAAGGAGATCAAGGAGGCCGATCTCGTGCTGCTTCTCGGCGGCCGCTTCTCGGAAATGCCGTCCTCCGGCTACACGCTGATGGATAGCCCCTACCCGCGCCAGACGCTGGTGCATGTGTATCCCGATAGTTCCGAGCTCGGCCGCGTCTACCGGCCGGAGCTGGCGATCGCCGCAAGCCCGAGCGACTTCGTCGCCGCCCTCGAAGGCCTTGCCCCCGCAGGCGAACCCGTCTGGTCCGAGCGCACGGAAATCATGCACGCGGCCTATCTCAAATGGTCGACCCCGCCGGAAACCGGACCGGGTGCGGTGCAGATGGGGCCGATCATGAACTGGATCGAGGCAAACGTGCCTCAGGATACGATCTTCACCAATGGCGCCGGCAACTATGCCACCTGGGTACATCGCTTCCACCGCTTCCGACGCTTTGCGACGCAGGCCGCTCCCGCCTCGGGCTCCATGGGTTACGGCCTGCCGGCGGCCGTTGCCGCCAAGCAGCTGCATCCGGATCGCGAGGTCATCTGCTTTGCCGGCGACGGCTGTTTCCTGATGCATGGACAGGAATTCGTGACCGCCGTGCGCTACCGCCTGCCGATCATCACCGTCGTCGTGAACAACGGCATCTACGGCACGATCCGCATGCACCAGGAGCGTGAATATCCCGGCCGCGTCAGCGCCACCGACCTCACCAATCCGGATTTTGCGGCGCTCGCCCGCGCCTATGGCGGCCACGGCGAAACGGTCGAGAAGACGGAAGAGTTTGCCGACGCGTTCCTCAGGGCGCGCGCCAGCGGCAAGCCGTCGATCATCGAGATCAAGCTCGATCCCGAAGCGATCACGCCGACGCGCACGTTGACGGATATCAGGAACGGCTGATCGATTGGGAAGTGATGGCGACCGCTGCGAACTGCGGCGGTCGCAAGCGATTGTCGCCTATTCTTCCAGCCACTCCGTCGAAAACGCGCCGGCCGCATGCAGGTCGGTGGTCTCCAGCCGCCCCGGCCCGAGGTTCTCGAACTTGTGCGGCACGTTGGCGGGTGCGACGACGATCTGGCCGGCTTCGGCGTCGATCGTGCGATTGCCGACGGTAAAGCGGGCGCGGCCGACGCGCACGATGAAGGTTTCCGGACAGGGATGGCGGTGCAGCTTCGGCCCGTAGCCGATCTCGTCCGTGGAAACGAAGATCACCGAGAGTCCGGCGCCAAAGGCGCCGCCCTCGAATTCGCCTTTCCAGACCTCGGGCTCATCCGCCCATTGCTCACGCGAAATCAGATGCGCTTCGGCCATGCCGGTCCTCCGTCGCTCGATCACACGAACGCGGCCGAGCGCGGTCTATAGAACTGGAGCCTGGCTCAGCCGCGGATATGCTGGGTCTGCTGGTAGACGGCCGTCGAGCGCGCGCCGGAGCGGCAATAGCCGAGCATCGGGCGCTGGAACTCGTCGAGCGCGTCGACCATGCTCGTTACCGCGTCTGCCGTCACGCCCATCGGGCCGACGGGGATGTGCTTGGTTTCGATGCCGAGCTCTTCGGCGCGGGCAGCGATCGAATCGAAGGTCGGCTGATCCGGCGCCTCGAAATCCGGGCGGTGGCAGACGATGGACTTGAAGCCGAGCGCCTTGATCTGGTCGAGATCCTCGACGGTGATCTGGCCGGAGACCGAGTATTCGTCGTTGATCTGGCGGATGTCCATGGTCGTCTTCCTCAGGAAATGTGGTGGCCTCTGATGTAGGCGCAGCCCTTCCCCGCGTCAATTCAAAAGCCGCGTGTTCCAGATGCCAGATCAGACGACGGCAAAGGCAATCGCATAGCTCCGCGCCTCACCCGGCAGGAGCGGGATCAACTCTCCGGCCGCCGCCAGCTCCGGACGCTTGGCGATGCGGTGCGACACCGGCTCGATGCTGATCACATCCGCCTCGCCGCGCTGACAGCGCCACATCTGTAGGAAGGGCAGCGTGTCGATGCGGAACCGCACCTGGAGATTGCGCCCACCGAGTCCGGCAAGGCCCACAAGCGTGACGTCCGACCAGCCGTCGGAACCGATGGCCGCTGGCAGGCAAAAATGCGCGCTCTCGCCATTGCCGAAGCGCCAGGCGCTCTCCCCGCCTGCAAGCGAAGCGCTGAAGATACGGGTGACCGGCCCGAGCAGCCTGCCGGCGATGTTGACGTGATACATCATCATCGGCGGAAAGGCCGAGGTCCCCACGTTGACGACGCGATCCTCGAGCACGACTTCGTGCCGCCCGGGATCGATCCGCCACCGCCGCTCGATCCGGGCCTGCCCTCCATCGGCGAGCGCCACCTCGATCGTCGCCGTGCACTCGGCTCCATCGCTCGCCATCTGCGTGTGGCTGACCGCAGTCCCGGCAAGCGACCCATGCAGCGGGTAGTGCGCCCCTCCCGCTCCGCCCTCGATCGGCTCAGGATGGCGGATATGGTCGGGGCCGCAGGTGAAGAGAAAGCCGGCAAGCGCCCGGTCGATCCTGATATCGCCATCGGAGGGGATCGCGGCACCCGGCGACAGGTCGACGCCATCGACGACGAAGGCGGCGATGTCGAGCGCGGAAAGACGCTCGAACAGCACATGATTCTCTGGGCCGTCCGCAGGTTCTTCGAGCGTTCTCAGCATGTCCTCTTCCTCAAATCGGCCGTAGAATCACTGCAATCACAAAGCGATGATATCTGAGGAGAGCCACATTTCATTGGTTGAAGCCGAAGTCTGCTCCGCCTAGATAGAATTTAACCGCTTGTTCATGATGAATTCATTTTTTTCACATTAACGTCGAAATCCAAATGTACCGCGCCACATTCGCTACAATGAAAACAGGTTCTCACGTGACGTCAGCGACCCGCATCGGCCTCTCGCTTCTCGCCGCAGCCGGCTTTCTCGCCGTGGATTTGACGGCCGCTTTCGCGCAGGATTATCGCGGCAGAAATCGCTATGGCGACGACGTCATGCTGGTCACGCCCGATGGCGAAATTCTCGACTACGTGCCGCGCGCCGATGAGGTGCAGACCATGCGCGACAGCCGCGGGCGCACGCTGCTGATCGATAGCTGGGGCAATGTGGTGGCGACCGTCGTGCCCAATCGCGGCCGCCAGGATGGCTATGGCGGCTATCGCCGCGAGGGCGACGTCGACATCTATTCGAACCGCCGCAACCGCGACACCGAGCGCGGCTACGGCTATTCCGAGCCTGGCGAAGTCACCGGCTCCATCCCCGACTATCGTGACGTGGTACCGCCATCCACCGATGGCAACGAGCTGCCGAACAGCCTTCCGGGCCTGATCGACGGCACTGAAGAGGCCGCGATCGATCCGAACGACACCCAGCCCATGCGCCAGTCGATGCCGCCGGCAATGACGGTCAAGAGCAAGTCGCGCGCCGAGATCACCGCCCTGCAGGTCTTCCTCGACCGAGAAGGTTTTTCGCCCGGCGTGATCGACGGCAAGATGGGCTCGAACGTGACCAAGGCGATCGAGGCCTGGCAGCAGTCGACCGGCGAGACGCTCGACCCCAACAATACCGAGGACATCCTCGAGCGGCTGCGCATGAGCGGCGGCATGCCGATCACCAGCTATACGATCACGGCGGCCGACGCTGCCGGCCCCTATGTCGCGTCGATCCCGGAGGACTACGCGCACAAGGCGATGCTGCCGCATATGTCCTTCACCTCGACGACGGAAATGCTCGGCGAAAAGTTCCACATGGACGAAGCCTATCTGCGCGAGCTGAACCCGGGCGTCGACTTCACCATCCCGGGCACCATCATCAAGGTGATCAATCCGGGTGCGAACAAGGCCGGCAAGGTCGCCCGCATCCTCGCCGACAAGGCGCGCAAGCAGGTGCTCGCCTATGACGACACCGGCAAGCTGATCGCCGCCTATCCGGCAACGATCGGCTCGTCCGACACGCCATCGCCTTCGGGCACCGTCAATGTCGAGCGCATCGCGCTCAATCCGGGCTACACCTACAACCCGAAGATCAACTTCAGGCAGGGCAACAACGACAAGATCCTCACGTTGCAGCCCGGCCCGAACGGCCCGGTCGGCACCGTCTGGATCGCGCTCTCGAAGCCGACCTACGGCATTCACGGCACGCCGGAACCCTCCAAGATCGGCAAGACCCAGAGCCACGGCTGCGTGCGCCTGACCAATTGGGATGCGACCGAGCTCGCCAAGATGGTCAGCCCCGGCGTGACCGTCGAATTCGTCGATTGACGCCATTGCGTTGCCGAAAGCTTTTTTGCACCATTTCCCCCAATTGGGTGAGTGACTTCGGCCAAACGGCATAGAAGATGGCATTGCCTGATTGACCATCCACGACAGGCACGTTTTTAAAGATGTATCGCCGAAGCTTGACGACGTTTCGGCAAAGATTTTTCAGACGTATACATTTACAAGACCGCAGCTGCCGACGACCCAGCTGCGGTTTTTCTCCATCGCCCCACCGCGCAGCGCCCCGATGCCTCCGGCCGGCCTTGCATCATGACTTCATGAAACATTGTCATGAGAATTTTCCCCGCAATCGGCTATCACCGAGAGAACCCTGACCTATAGCCGGACGTCCGGCAGCACTTGAAGGATTGCCGCGATGGCGACGGAGCGCACCCTGCCCAACCTCTGGCATGCGACAGCACCGGCCGCGCCCGAAACCAGGCCGCTCACCCGCGACCTGACGACCGATGTCGCGATCATCGGCGGCGGCTTCACCGGCCTATCGGCAGCCCTGCACCTCGCCGAAAAGGGCGTGAAGGCGACGGTGATCGAGGCGAAGATGATCGGCTTCGGCGGCTCCGGCCGCAATGTTGGCCTCGTCAATGCCGGCATGTGGGTCAAGCCCGACGATCTCATCTCGACCCTCGGCCCGGCCGCCGGCAACCGCCTGCTCACCGAACTCGGTGACGGCCCGTCGATGGTCTATGCCCTGGTCGAAAAATACGGCATCGCCTGCGAGGCGGTGCGCAACGGCACGCTGCACATGGCCGTCGGTAGCGACGGTGTCACGGAAATCAAAGACCGCGAAGCGCAATGGCAGAAGCGCGGCGCCCCGGTCGAGGCACTTTCGGCCGAGCGGGCGCATGCGCTCACCGGCGCCGAAGGCTTTTCCGGCGCCCTGCTCGATCGCCGCGCCGGCACCATCCAGCCGCTCGCCTATGCCCGCGGCCTGGCACGCGCAGCCCTTGCTGCCGGTGCCGAGATCTACACCGACACGCCACTGACAGGCGCCGAACGCCAGGGCGAGACCTGGGTGCTGAAAGCCGGCAACAGCGTCATCCGCGCCAAGCAGGTGATCCTTGCTACCAACGCCTATGGCGGCCTCTTCGCCGAAAGCCCGTGGCAGGCGCATACGCAGGAACTGACGATCCTGCCCTATTTCCAATTCGCCACCAATCCGCTGCCCGATGCGGTTGCAAGCCGTATCCTGCCGGAGCGCCAGGGCACCTGGGACACCGGCCTCGTCATGACGTCGTTCCGCATGGACCAGCAGGACCGGCTGATCTTTGGCTCGATCGGCCGGCTCGACGCGATCGCCGAAGGCACGCATCGTGCGTTTGCCGCCCGCTCGCTGCGCAAGCTCTTCCCCTTCATCGGCGACTTCCGCTTTGAATACTGGTGGGACGGCCGCATCGGCATGACCACCAACAACCTACCGGCCATGCACACGCTCGCCCCCAACGTGGTTTCCGTCAGCGGCTACAACGGCCGCGGCATTGCGCCGGGCACCGTCTTCGGCCGGGCTCTGGCGAACCACGTCACCGGCGAGACCTCGGCGATCCCGCTTGCGGAAACACCGGTAACCCCAGACACCTGGCGCACCGTGAAGTCGGCCTTCTACCACGCCGGCGCCCAGGCCAAGCATTTCATCGACCGGCGGTTTTGAGTGCTACTCGGCAGACACGCTGGACCGGTCATGCCGGTCCGCCACCGCGCAGGCAACTATCCTTCTCTGTCGTCCTGAAGGAAAGCTCCGCGACCATTCTGGGTCGGTCCCGGCACACCGGCCTTCTTCAGACCACCGGCCGGCCGACCAGAATGTGTGCGGCTATCCGCACCTCTGGCCGGGTCAACAACTCGCGGAAGTTACGGCCACGAGGCACATCGGATCGCGAGATGACGATCAAGCTCCAGCGACCCCCGGCCTTTCGAGAGAAAGATTGATCGGACAGCCCGAACGCGGGTGTTCAAGTATTCACCAAAAACCGATTGCGTTACAAAAGCAGTCGACCTATCCTACACCGATTGCAATTCACAATCAGATCCGTGCGATATTCCATGTAGGGAAGGAAGCGGCCATGGCTAAGCTCGTGTTCGGAATGAACCAGTCGCTGGACGGCTACGTCGACCACATGGAGTTTGCGCCGAGCCCCACGCTCTTCCGCCACTTCATCAAGGAGGCCGAACAGCAGACGGGCAGTCTATACGGTCGCGGTATTTACGAGATCATGCGCTACTGGGACGACGAGCATCCTGAATGGGATGAAGACGAACGGGCCTTCGCGACGGCGTGGCGGAAGCAGCCGAAATGGGTCGCCTCGCGCTCCCTGACCTCTGTGGGCCCCAATGCCCGGCTCGTCGACGGTGATCTAGCGGCCGCGGTGCGCAAGCTGAAGGCCGAGCACGACGGCGAGATCGAGGTGGCTGGCCCGGTCCTCGCGCACAGCCTCACCGAGCTTGGCCTGATCGACGAGTACCGGATCTACCTGCACCCGGTCGTGCTCGGTCGCGGCAATCCCTATTTCGCCGGCCCCCGACCGCCGCTCCGTCTCGTAGCTCACGATCCGATTGGCGAGGATGTGGTGAGGTTGACCTACGTTCCTGCTTGATCTCGCTGGCGAAAACGCAGGCCGCCCAGTCCTACAAATAAACGCCCCGGATCATGCCTGACCCGAGGCGTCGTCTTTCAAGACGGAATGCACGATCACGCCGCCGCGCGGTAACCCGAACCAGCACTGACCTGTACCTGCCCAGAGGTCCGGAAGGCGCGCAGGCGCATGGCGATGTGCTCGGCCTCGCCCGTCAGCGCCTGGCTTGCGGCGTTGGCCTGCTCGACCATGGCGGCATTCTGCTGGGTGATCTGGTCCATCTGGGTGATGGCGGTGTTGACCTCCTGCAGGCCCGTCGCCTGTTCGGCGGTGCTGGCGCGGATCGCGCCGAAGACGGAGCTGACTTCGACCACCTGCGCCACGATCTGCTGCAGCGACTGGGCCACCTGGTTGACCGAGTTCACCCCGTCGTCCACCTGGCCGCGCGACTTGGCGATCAGCCCCTGGATATCCTTGGCAGCGTCGGCACAGCGCTGTGCAAGCGCACGGACTTCGGACGCGACAACAGCAAAGCCCCTGCCCGCCTCGCCGGCGCGCGCCGCCTCGATGCCGGCGTTCAGCGCCAGGAGGTTGGTCTGGAAGGCGATCTCGTCGATCACGTCGACGATCCGGGCGATGCTGGCCGACGACGTCTGGATCTCCTGCATCACCTCGATCGCGTGGCTGACGATCTCGCCGCTCTGTTCGGCATTGGCGCGCGCGGCAATGACGGTCGAGTTCGCCTGGTTGGCGCCTTCGGCCGTCTGCTTGACGGTGCGCGTCACCTGCTCGACGGCTGCCGCCGTCTCCTCGAGATTGGCGGCCTGCCGCTCCGTGCGCTTGGCCAGATCGTCGGCGGCCGCGGCGATTTCCTTGGCACTCGTATGGATCTGGCTGGCGCCGGCCTCGATGCCGCCGATGGCACGAGAGAGTTCGCCGATCGCGTGGTTGAAGTTTTCGCCAAGCTCCTGATAGGCGACCGGCAGATCGGCGCCGATGCGCGCTGTCAGATCGCCGTCGGCGATCTTCTTCAAGGCGGCGCCGAATGTCTTGCTGATCAGCGCGCGCTCGGCCGCCAGCACTTCTTCCTGGACGGCGCGCTGCTTGGTGACATCGGACGCATCCATGTAGACGGAGATCGACAGATCCATATCGAGGAAGACGCCCTTGACGAGGCTCGATAGCATCGCGCCCATGTCTTCGGCCGAGGTGGTCTGGCGCGAAAACAGACCGGCCTTCGGCCAGTACGCCTTGACGATTTCGGTAATCAGATGTTCGGCGATCAGCGCATAGCCGCCGATGTACCAGCGCGGCTCGAGGCCGATGCGCGCGTGGACCTGGCCGATGGTGCGGACCTTGGCGCTGTAGTCTTCATTGAAGTTGGCGTCGGCGATGTTTGCCCAGTGGCCGACCTGCGCGCCCTTGGCACGATCAATATGGCTGTCGGACGAAAAGAACCGTTTCGTCTCGGGCGTCGCCTTCACCTTGCCGTAGAACTTGTCGAGCGCCGGCTTGAGCTCCTTCTCGAGGATCGGCTTCAGCGCCTTGAGGCTCGTTCTGGCGGCATCGTCGAGCGCCATGAAATTCAGACGACCGGCAACATCCTGCGTGCCGGCAGCGGTGTGTTCCGTTTTCATGCGCGAACTTCCCTGCATGCTCTACTGCATGTTTTTTCGATTTGGGGACGAAAACACGCAGCAGTTCGAAGTGATACAACGACCTCTGCGCCTTTGGTTGGGCGCGGCGCTGTTGTGGATCATGGAGACAGGATCGACGGCGCACTGCATGTTTTTGTCCTTTAATCGTATTCGATTAAAGGACAAAAACATGCAGCACTTCAAAGTGCTACAGCGACCTTTGCGCGTCTGATAAGACGCGCGGCGCTGTAGGCGTCTGAGATCATCGCCGCAGTCATGGCGGCCGATTGCCCGATTGCTGATATCGCGGGGCAAGCTGTGTCCTTGGCCACTGTTAGAAGCACAGGGTAAAAGAAGCCTTACGGACGACAGCTATTTCGCGAAGGCTGAAACAGGATTCAACCGGAACTGACGAACGTCAATTCCGGTTGAAAGGGAACAATTCGAGGAAAAGATCAGGCGGCGTTGCGCGACGCCCAGGACGGCATGCGTGCGGCCCAGGAACGGCGCGCCTTGACCGGCAACAGCGCCTGCACTTCTTTTGCCAATGCGAAGGCGTTTTCGCGCGCCTTGTCGAGGTTGCTGACACGGGCCGGATCCATCGTCTGCAGCGTGCCGCCGCAGTCGAAAATCTCGCGATAGGCGGCGCGCTCGACGATCGGCGTGTCGAGCACCGAGACGCCGCGTTCGGCGAGCATGGCTTTGATCGTCTGCAGCGCGCGCGTGGTGACGAGCGAATTGACGCGGGTCAGCACGACCGAATGGTTGATGCGTTGCTTGGACCGGTCCTCGATCTGGCGGATGAGTTCGAGAATCTGCGCCGCGCCGCGCGCATCCATGGCGCATCCCTGCACCGGGATCAGCACCTGATCGGAAATGGCCAGCGCCAGTGCGACAATTTGGTCTTTCGCGCCCGCGAGATCGATGACGATGTAATCAGCCTCGTCCTTCATCTCGCGGATATGACATTCGAGCGAGCCGGGCGTGATATGCGAGATGACCGTGAGATTGGCGATGTGGCCGGAAGCTTCGGCCCAGCTTGTGATCCAGCGCTGCGGATCGGCATCGAGAACCACGACACGATGTCCTTGCCTTGCCAGCTCGGTCGACAGGATCAGCGCTGCCGTCGTCTTGCCCGCGCCGCCCTTTGCATTGGCGAAAGTGATGACCGCCATGATATTCCTCATTCTGTGCGTGTTCCGCGCTGAACCCGACGGCCATGGCCGGTGGTTCGCTTCTTAACGAAACCTTTCAGAACATGGTTAACGAATTGGTAACGCACGAACGTGAAACCTGACAGTCACGCGGCCGGAAGACCGGCGGCACGCCGCAATGAAGATCAAAACAGCAGAGGTTCCGGCCCTCAGGCTGGCAGTGCGACCGGGTCCGCCGCCCGCTCCGAGCGGTAGCACATCGATGAGAACGGACCGTGCCGCATCGTTTCTCCGGCCGGGTTGAGCAGCCTCAGCACATCATCGGCAAAGGCGCGGGCATTGGCCTGGGCCTTTGCCAGATTACTGACCCTGGCAGCATCGAGCGAATAGAGCGTATCGCCCTGCTCGAACAGTTCGCGAAAAGCCGTGCGTTCTACCAGCGGCGTATCGACGAGGCGGATCTTGCATTCGGCCAGCATCAGCTTGACCTTGCGCATCGCCCGCGTCGTCACGATGGCGTTGACCCGTGTCAACAGCACCGCATGGTTGATATTGGCGCGCGCATTGTTCTCGATATAGCGGATCAGTTCGAGCACCTGCGTGGCACCGCGCGCATCCATGACGCAGCCCTGAACCGGGATCAGCGTCAGGTCGGAAAGCCCTATCGCAAGGGCGACCAGCACGTCGGCCGCTCCCGAGAGGTCGATGACCACATGCTCGACGCGACCGCGCAGCCGCCTGAGGTGGTCGCTGAGGGTGGTCGTAGTGACACCGGAGATGACGGAGAGATTGCTGTCGCTTTGACCGTGCCTAAACCAGTCGGTCATGCAGGCGAGCTGGTCGCAATCGAGAACCGCGACCCTGTCGCCGTTCCGGGCGTATTCGCAGGCGAGCAGCAACGCTGCCGTCGTCTTGCCAGCTCCCCCCTTCGCATTCGCGAGGGACACAATCGCCATTGCTCGACCCTAACTCACCCACGGCCCTCTGGTTCCGGCCGAAACATACGCACACTCTAATGGAAGCGTTTCAGATCGCGGTAAACGAACTGTAAAGGACGCGCTTCCAGGGAACCAAATCGTGACAGTTCCGTGACAATTAGGTGACAAATCAGCTGCAATGGCAAGTGGTATTTTCGACCCCTCTAAACTAAGGGAGATCTGGCGCCTCACCCGGGCGAGGCGCCAGCAACACTATGTCAGATGCACTCGCGGAAGAGTTTCTTCGCGGCATCCAACGTCAGTTCGACCGGGTTGCCGCCGGCCGTTGGGTCGACGATCGCCATCTCCGACATTTCGTCGATGCGGTCGGTACCTACGCCGAGTGCCGACAGCTTATCCGGTACGCCGAGTTCCTCGCGCAGCTTCAGCACGTAGTCGTAAAAACCATCGAAGCCGCCGGCAATGCCGAGATAGGCGGCGGCACGCACGATCTTCTCTTCGATTGCCGGGCGGTTGAAGCGCAGCACCGGCGGCATCACCACCGCATTGGTCATGCCGTGATGGGTGTTGTAGATCGCGCCGACCGGGTGCGACAGCGAATGGATCGCGCCGAGGCCCTTCTGGAAGGCGACGGCACCCATGGCAGCGGCACTCATCATGTTGGCGCGGGCCTCGATGTCGGCGCCGTCCTTGTAGGCGCGCGGCAAGTACTCTTTCACCAGGCGCATGCCTTCGAGCGCGATGCCCGCCGACATCGGGTGGTAGAACGGCGAGGAGTAGGCTTCCAGGCAATGGGCGAAGGCGTCCATGCCGGTGCCGGCGGTGATCACCTTCGGCATGCCGACCGTCAGTTCCGGGTCGCAGATCGTCACTGCCGGCAGGAACTTCGGATGGAAGATCACCTTCTTCACGTGGCTTGCGGAATTGGTGATGACGCTGGCGCGTCCGACTTCCGAGCCGGTGCCGGCCGTCGTCGGCACGGCGACGATCGGCGCGATGCCCTCGACGCTTGCGCGCGTCCACCAATCGCCGATGTCCTCGAAATCCCAGACCGGGCGGCTCTGCCCGGCCATGAAGGCGACGCACTTGCCGAGATCGAGGCCTGAGCCGCCGCCAAAGGCGACGACGCCGTCATGACCGCCGTCCTTGAAGGCCTTGACGCCGGCTTCGAGATTGACATCGTTCGGGTTCGGATCGACATCGGCGAAGATCGCCCGGCCGAGACCGGCGGCGCTCAGGATATCGAGCGCGTTCTGGGTGATCGCCATCGGCGCGAGGCCCCGGTCGGTGATCAGCAGCGGTTTCTTCATGCCCGCCGCCTTGCA
Source organism: Sinorhizobium sp. NFACC03 (assembly GCF_900103435.1). Classification (NCBI taxonomy): domain Bacteria; kingdom Pseudomonadati; phylum Pseudomonadota; class Alphaproteobacteria; order Hyphomicrobiales; family Rhizobiaceae; genus Sinorhizobium; species Sinorhizobium sp. NFACC03. The sequence goes on along the minus strand of NZ_FMXF01000018.1, from coordinate 127,224 downwards.
ATGGTCGGCAAGCTCCTTGATCCGGCCGGCACCGAACTTGATTGACGTCGGATAGCTCCAGTTGGCGGTGATCGTCATGCGGTGACTTTCTTCAGATGATAGGATTTCGGACGGGTGAGGTTCTGGAAGCCGATGACCGAGAGCGAGCCGCCACGGCCCGTTTCCTTGACGCCGGTCCAGCAAAGCGCCGGGTCGAGATAGTCGGCGCGGTTCATGAACACCGTGCCGGTCTCGATATCGGCGCCGATGCGCGCGGCGCGCTCGGCATCCCTGGTCCAGAGCGATGCGGTGAGCCCGTACTGGCTGTCGTTCATCAGCTCGATCGCCTGGCTGTCGCTCTTCACCTTCATGATGCCGACGGCCGGACCAAAGGTCTCTTCGCGCATGAAGGCCATGGAGTGATCGACATTGACGAGGATCTGTGGCGCGAGATAGGCGCCGTCATCGTCCTGCGGGAACAGTTTCGGATCGATCAGCGCCTTGGCGCCCTTGGAGACCGCATCGGCGATCTGCTCGCGCACGGTCGCGGCGAAGCGCTTGTTCGCCATCGGCCCGAGCGTCGTTTCCGGATCGAGCGGGTTGCCGAGCTTATAGTTGGAAACCCAGGCGACCGACTTCTCGACGAAGGCGTCATAGAGCTTTTCATGCACGTAAATGCGCTCGATGCCGCAGCAGCACTGGCCGGAATTGTAGGTGGCGCCGTCCATCAGCGTGTCGACGGCCGCGTCGAGATCCGCGTCTTCCATGACGTAGCCCGGATCCTTGCCGCCGAGTTCGAGACCGAGACCGGTGAAGGTGCCGGCAGCCGCGCGCTCGATCGACCGCCCGCCTTCGACAGAGCCGGTGAAGTTGACGAAGTCGAAGCTCTTGGCAGCGATCAGTGCTGCGGTCGTTTCGTGGTCGAGGAAGATGTTCTGGAAGACGTCGGCGGGAACGCCGGCTTCGACGAAGGCGCGCACCATGCGCTCGCCGACGAGGATCGTCTGGCTCGCATGCTTTATGATGACGGTGTTACCGGCCATCAGCGCCGGCGCCACCGTGTTGATCGCGGTCATGTAAGGATAATTCCACGGCGCGACGACGAAGACGACGCCATGCGGCTCGCGCGCGATGCGGCGCTCGAAGCGGTCGCTTTCCTCGATCACCAGCGGCTTCAGCGCATCGGCGGCGATCGTCGCGACATAGTTCGAGCGCTCGTTGAAGCCTTTGAACTCGCCGCCGTAGCGCACCGGCCGGCCCATCTGCCAGGCAAGCTCCGGCACCACCTCGTCGACCATTTCATTGAGGCGGGCGACACCTGATAGCACCAGGTTGACGCGCTCGTCGAGCGGACGGCGCGCCCAGGCCTTCTGCGCCTGGCGGGCGCGGGAAACCACCTGTTTTGCCAGCTCCAGCGGCATCGCCGGGCGTTCCGCGTAGACTTCGCCGTTCACGGGCGAAATGCACTTGATCATGCTCATGATCGTTTTCCTGCTTTCATTGCGAATGATGCGGTGGCCGACCCTGCCAGGATCGGCCACCGTGTGAGAGATAGGGACCAGGATCAGGCCCGTTCGAAACCGCGTGCGACCTCCCAATCGGTGACGCGGCGGTCATATTCTTCCTGTTCCCAGTGCCCGGCCCGCGCGTAGTGCTCGATGACCTCATCACCAAAGGCGTCGCGCAGCATCTTGGATTCGCTAAGCGCCGCCGTCGCGTCTCTGAGCGTGCGCGGGATCTCGCGCACGTCCTTGCCGCCATAGGCGTCGCCGACGAAGGGCGCTTCCAGTTCCATCTTGTTTTCGATACCGGAAATGCCGGCGGCGATCAAAGCCGCGAAGGCGAGATAGGGATTGAGATCGGAGCCGCCGACGCGGCATTCGATGCGGATCGCCTTGGTGTCCTCGCCGCAAAGGCGATAGCCGGCGGTGCGGTTATCCTTGCTCCAGACCGCCTTGGTCGGCGCGAAGGTGCCGGCCATGAAGCGCTTGTAGGAGTTGATGTAGGGCGCAAGGAAATAGGTGATCTCGCTCGCATGGGTGAGCAGCCCCGCCACATAGTGGCGCATCATCTCCGACATGCCGTATTTGCCGCTCTCGTCGAAGAATTTCGAGGTCTTGCCGTCGGCACTCCAGAGCGACTGGTGGATATGCGAGGAGGAGCCGGCGGCCGAATAATTCCACTTGGCGAGGAAGGTGATGGCCTTGCCGCGCGACCAGGCGATCTCCTTGCAGCCATTCTTGATGATCGCGTGCCGGTCGGCCATCGTCAGCGCGTCGGCATAACGCACGTTGATCTCTTCCTGCCCGGCCGACGCCTCGCCCTTGGAATTTTCGACCGGGATGCCGGCGCCCTGCAGGCCGTTGCGGATCGCCCGCATCACATCTTCTTCCTTGGTGGTCTGGAAGATGTGGTAGTCCTCGTTGTAGCCGCTGACGAGTTGCAGGTCGCGATAGCCGGATTGGCGGGCATCGTCGTAGGACTGGTCGAACAGGAAGAATTCGAGCTCGCTCGCCATGTAGGCTTTGAGCCCCATCTTCTCGAGCCGCGCCACCTGCTTCTTCAGGATCGCGCGCGGCGAGTGCGGCACTTCCTCGTGGGTGTGATGGTCGAGCATGTCGCAAAGCACGAGCGCCGTGCCTTCGAGCCAGGGAATGCGGCGAAGTGTCGAAAGGTCCGGCTTCATCGTATAGTCGCCGTAGCCCTTCTCCCAGCTCGTCGCCTTGTAGCCGGGAACGGTCTCCATCTCCATGTCGGTCGCAAGCAGATAGTTGCAGCTATGCGTTTCCTTCCAGGCGCCGTCGACGAAGAACTGCGCGTGGAAGCGCTTGCCCATCAGCCGGCCCTGCATGTCGACCTGGCAGGCGAGAACCGTATCGATGCGCCCGGCGGCGACGTCTTCCTTCAACTCATCAAACGTATAGCTCATCAACTTCCATCCCATGTTTGGTCACGCGGCCGTTCCCTTGGGTCACGATATTTTTGGGCCGCGTGGACGTGATCCGTTCAAGTAACCGGACAAGCTCCGGAAAAGAAAAGGCGGAAGTCGCGGTCGCGCTCCCGCCCATTTTGTTGGTGTTCAGACTTCGCCGACGGCCTTTTCGGCAGCGGCAATCTCGGCCTGGCGGCGCGCCACTTCGTCGCCGATCGGCGGGCCGCGGAAGCGGCGGGTTTCGAAGCCGAACCAGATCAGAGCCGTCAGCACCAGGAAGCCCACGGTGATGTAGAGCGCCCAGTCGTTCGGCGGTTGGATACCGAGAACGAAGATCAGCACCATGGCGATGATCGACAGAACCGCGAAGAGCTTGAACATCGCCTCGCCCAGGTTCCACGGGCCCATTTTATCCCACTTCGAGGTTCCCCAGGCGAAAAGGCCGAGCGTGATCGGGATCGCGAAGGAGAAAAACAGGAAGATGACCGTGCACGAGACGACGATCGTATAAACCGGCGTTTCGCCGATCGACACGAGCGACGAGCCCCAGACGAACAGGACCGAGAGGATCGAGCCGGTCCAGATCGCCGCAACCGGCGAGCGGTGGGTCGGACTGACCTTGGCGAGCGCCCTGGAGGCCGGCAGACCGCCGTCACGCGAGAAGGCGAAGATCATGCGTGATACCGAGGTCACCGTCGCCAGGCCGCACAGCCACTGGCTGACGAGGATGGCGAGATAGAGGATGTCCTTTATGACCGGGTTGACTTGGGCGTCCATCGCCCAGAAGAACACGTTCCAGCCCTGCTTGGCAGCTTCGTCCATGTTCGGGATCATCAGCACGAAGGCGCACAGCATGATGTAGCCGAAGAGCGCCGACCAGAGCACGGAAGAAACCATACCGCGCGGCACGGATTCCGCCGCCTTGACGGTTTCTTCCGAGGTGTGGGCAGAAGCGTCGTAGCCGGTGATCGTGTAGATCGGCAGCAGAAGGCCGAGCAGGAACACCCAGGTGCCCGACGTCTGCGGCCAGACGTTGCCGCCGGCTTCACCGGAATAGTTGGAGAAGGTGAAGAGCCTTGCGATGTCGTAGCTGTCGGCGGCCGCGAGGCAAACGACGGCAAGCAGGATCGCAGTTGCGAAGATCAGGTAGCCGGAGAAATCGGTGAGCTTGGCGGTGAGCCCGATGCCCATGTGGTTCACGAGCGCCTGTGCGCCGGTGATGATCGCCAGGAAGACGATGCGGGTAGTGGTTGTGTCCTCCAGCGCGAAATAGGGCGTGCCGAAGGAACCCATGAAGAAGTAATAGGTGCCGACGTTGATCGCGCCGAGAACGGTGACGAGACCGAGCAGGTTGAACCAGGCGGTCACCCAGCCGGTAAAGCGGTTACCAAGAATCGAACCCCAGTGGTAGAGGCCGCCGGCCGTCGGATAGGCCGAGCTGATCTGCGCCATGGCGACCGCAAAGACCAAGGAAATGAAGCAGCCAAGCGGCCAGCCGATGCCGATCGCGGCGCCCCCTGCGCCGGCGGTCGCCTGGGCGAGCGAATTGATGCCGCCGGAGAGAATGCAGATGATCGAGAACGACACCGCGAAGTTCGAGAACTGGCTCATGCGCCGCTCGAGCTCCTGGGCGTAGCCCATCGAGTGCAAGACACTCATGTCCTGCTTTTTGTCCAAGTCGCTGTAGTCTGACATTTTTCTTCCCCTGATTTCTTCAGACCAGGCCGCCCCATTGCGGCTGGGTCCCATCAACCACCTGTCCCGGCGAGCCGGCACAGGACCGCGGCCAAGCCGCTCCCCAGGGTCTTTTATTGTGCTGAAAGTGCCGCCGCGCCTTTGCGCAGCAGTCCTTCCAGATAGTCGGCCATGACCCTTTGGCCGATGTCATTGCGAATGAGATCGTTGCGGATCTCGATCATCACATTCGGCAGTCCGTTGAGGACGCCGTATTCAATCAGACTGTGAGTAACGCCGTCGGCCGGGCCATAGGGCTCGTTGCGGCGGATGTCGTAGGCGACCTGCCCCTTCGTCGCCACCGCCAGCATGTGGTCGGCAAGGCGGCTGTCCGCATCGTGCAGGATACCGACCTCGACGGCCCGCGGCTTGCCGAAATAGACGGGCGTGAAGCTATGCATCGTCACCAGGATCGGCGGCCTGCCGGCGGCCTTGCGGGCGGAAACGAAGCGCGCGACCGAATCGTGAAACGGGCGATAGATCTCATCGACCCGCGCCTGCCGCTCGTCGTCGGTCATCGTCCGGTTTCCCGGGATCTCGTAAACTTCGCTCAGAACCGGCATCGCCGCCTCCGCCTCGGGCGGACGGTTGCAATCATAGGCAAGCCGCGAGAAGCGCTGGTAGATCAACGCCGCATCGAGCTTGCCGGCAAGAAGCCTGGCGACGGCCAGCGCGCCCGGGTCCCAGGCGATGTGGCTTTCGAGAGCCTGCTCGGTAAGGCCGAGCGTACCGAGGCGCTCCGGAACCCGACGCGAGGCGTGCTCGCAGACGAGCACGATATCGCCCTTCCCTGTGGCGTTTTCGATCGCAACCGGATCGCCATCTGCTTCGGTCAAAAGTCGCGTCAACACCGGCATCCCCTTTTGCCCGTTAGACGTTCGTTAATGAAAAGAATTCTTCAGAGATTGGCGAGTGTCAATCAAAATCTGAAACGATCTCTTCAAAATTGCGATTGACTCCAATTGTGACAGCGATGTTTAATCTGTCACAAACCGGCTCTAGATCGGTTCAGGGGAGACATTTTGAGCAGCAAGGCGACATCGACGACGGTGTCGGATGTGATCAATGCCCACTTCACCGCGCTGACCCGCGCGGAGAAGCAACTGGCGGAGACACTTCTCGACAATTATCCCGTATCGGGACTCGGCTCGATCACCACGGTCGCCGAGAACGCCGGCGTATCGACTCCGACCGTCGCGCGCATGGTGCAGAAGCTCGGCTTCCGCGGCTTTCCGGATTTCCAGGCGCGGCTGCACCAGGAACTGGAAGCGACGATCTCCAATCCGATCACCAAGCACGACCGCTGGGCCGCCAATGCGCCGGGAACCCACACGCTCAACCGCTTCGCCGACGCGATCACCAGCAATCTGCGCGAGACGCTGACCCAGATCGATCCACGGGAATTCGACGAGGCCGCCGCCCTCATCGCCGACCGCAAGCGCAGCATCTATCTGCTCGGAGGCCGCATCACCCATGCGCTTGCCGACTATCTCTTCACCCATCTTCAGGTCATTCGTCCGGGTGTCACCGAGATCGCCTCCAACGCCAGCGCCTGGCCGCACTACGTGCTCGATATGCGCCAGGGCGACGTCTTGATTCTGTTCGACATTCGCCGCTACGAGCAGGAGATGGCGACGCTCGCCACATCCGCCCGCGAGCGTGGCGTCGAGATCATCCTCTTCACCGATCGCTGGACTTCGCCGGTCGCCAAATCCGCCTCCCGCGTGTTCCGCTCGCAGATCGAAGTACCGTCGGCCTGGGACAGCTCGGTGGTGATCCTGTTCTTGATCGAGGCCCTGATCGAGGCGGTGCAAAGTTCGAACTGGGAGGAAACCCGGGATCGAATGAAAACGCTCGAAGGCCTTTTCGATTCCACCCGCATCTTTCGCAAACCCGTCTAGGAGTGCTCGCCGACCCGTTCACGGAATTTCATACAGTTGTGCGACAGTGAGCCACCCCGCCAGAAAAAGAAATGTTCTTCCAACGACATAGGCGGCGCGAACGGATAAACCGCTGTCACATTACTTTCATGGCATCTCTTTAACAGCCTAGCCGAAATCGACTGAATACCCCACGAATTTGACTAAACCCATAAGGAGAACACCAGTGATTTCAAGAACCCATCGCCTGCTTTCGCTTTCCACCGCCGTTTTCCTGGCGACGACCGCAATCGCCGCCGCCGAGCCGAGCGCCGAACTCATCGAAGCCGCCAAGAAGGAAGGCATGCTGACCACCGTCGCCCTGCCCCACGACTGGTGCGGCTATGGCGACGTCATCGCCTCCTTCAAGGCCAAGTATCCGGAAATCCAGGTCAACGAACTGAACCCGGACGCGGGCTCGGCTGACGAAGTCGAAGCCGTCAAGGCCAACAAGGACAACAAGGGTCCGCAGGCCCCTGACGTCGTCGACGTCGGTCTCGCCTTCGGCCCGCAGATGAAGGCCGAAGGCCTGCTGCAGCCCTACAAGGTTTCCACCTGGGACGAGATCCCGGACAGCGTCAAGGACGCCGAAGGCTACTGGTACGGCGACTATTACGGCGTGATGTCGTTCCTCGTGAACAAGGACCTTGTCCAGACCGCTCCGAAGGACTGGGCTGATCTCCTGAAGCCGGAATATGCCGGTCAGGTCGCTCTCGCCGGCGATCCGCGCGCGTCGAACCAGGCGATCCTCGGCGTTCTCGCCGCCGGTCTCGCCAAGGGTGCGAAGTCGGGCAAGGAAGCCGGTGAAGCTGGCCTCGGCTACTTCGCCGAACTCAACAAGGCCGGCAACTTCGTTCCGGTCATCGGCAAGTCCGGTACGCTCGCCCAGGGCTCGACCCCGATCATCGTTGCCTGGGACTACAACGCGCTCGGCTGGGCCAAGACCCTCAACGGCAACCCGCCGACCGAAGTCGTCGTTCCGGCCAGCGGCGTTCTCGCCGGCGTCTACGTTCAGGGCATCTCGGCCTACGCGCCGCACCCGAACGCAGCGAAGCTGTGGATGGAGCACCTCTATTCCGACGAAGGTCAGCTCGGCTGGCTCAAGGGCTTCTGCCACCCGACCCGCTTCAACGCGATGGTCAAGGCCGGCAAGGTTCCGCAGGCACTGATCGACGCCCTGCCGCCGGCAGCGTCTTATGAAAAGGCCTACTTCCCGACGCTCGAAGAAGTCGATGCCAACAAGGCTGCCGTCACCGGCGGCTGGGATTCCGTCGTCGGCGCGAACGTTCAGTAAGTCTTTCCACAGACATGTCGCCTCGGCCGGTTTTCCGGCCGGGGCGACATAAGTTATTCGTAAGGAATTCAAGTCTTTGGAGCGGAATGAGGAAAAATGTGCGCGGGTTTCAGCCCGCACCCCGCTCTAACTTGCAAGTATCAATAACGCCCGCGTCGATAACGCGGTTTCAGGGGCGCGAACGGAATGTCATCTGCTAAACCCGACGCCAGCCCGCCGGCGCGTCGCCTACCGCTTCACTGGCTGGGCATTCTGCCCTTTGCCGCCTTTGTGACGCTGTTTCTGATATTGCCGACGGCAAAGATCGTGGTCGGCGCCTTTCAGACACCGGATGGCAGCTTCACGTTCGAGAACATCCGTGGCCTGTTCACGCCCTCGATCCTTGCGGCCTACTGGATCTCGATCAAGATCAGCATAGCCTCGGCGCTCCTCGGCTGCCTGATTGGCTTTGCCATGGCCTCGGCCATTGTCTTCGGCGGCTTGCCGAAGGGCATCCGCGGGCCGCTTCTGACCTTTTCCGGCGTTGCCTCCAACTTTGCCGGCGTGCCGCTCGCCTTCGCCTTTCTCGCTACCCTCGGCCCGGTCGGCATCGTTACGGTGTTCCTGCGCTCGAACTTCGGTCTCGACCTCAGAATGCTCGGCTTCAATCTCCTGTCCTTCTGGGGGCTGACAGTCACCTACCTCTTTTTCCAGATCCCGCTGATGATCCTCATCATCACGCCGGCGCTCGACGGCCTGAAGCGCGAATGGCGCGAGGCCGCCGAAATCCTCGGTGCCACCGGCCTGCAGTACTGGCGCATGGTCGCCTTCCCGATCCTGCTTCCCTCGCTGCTCGGCACGCTGGCGCTGCTCTTCGCCAATGCCTTCGGCGCCGTTGCGACCGCGATCGCGCTCACCGGCTCGTCGCTGTCGATCGTGCCGATCCTGCTGTTCGCCCAGATCCGCGGCGACGTGCTCGGCAATCCGCATCTCGGCTATGCGCTCGCCTTCGGCATGATCGTCGTCACCGGCATTGCCAACGCGATCTACATCTGGCTGCGCGGCCGCAGCGAAAGGTGGCTGAAATGAAGAAGATCTGGGCCTGGGGGGCCCTCGTTTTCGGCCTCCTCTATTTCACCCTGCCGCTCATCGGCATGACCAACTTCTCCTTGAAGATGCGCCGCGGCGAATATTCCTTCGACGCCTATCAGAAGGTTTTCGCCGATCCGCGCTTCCAGGAAACCTTCAGCTATTCGGTGCTGCAGGCGCTGTTCACCATCGTCTTCGGCGTGCTGCTCGTCGTACCTACCGCCTATTGGGTCCGGCTGAAGCTGCCGCGGCTGCGCCCCTATATCGAGTTCATCACGCTTCTGCCGCTCGTTATCCCGGCGATCGTCATCGTCTTCGGCTATATCCGGCTCTACAACACCTCGAGCTGGCTGCCGCTGACGGGCTCGCTGACGGGGACCAACATCCTCCTGATGTTCGGCTACGCGACGCTCGCTCTGCCCTACATGTACCGCGCGGTCGACACCGGCCTTCGCACCATCGACGTCGCCACCCTGACCGAAGCCGCCCAGAGCCTCGGCGCCGGATGGGCCACGATCCTCGCCAAGATCATTCTGCCGAACGTGCTCGTCGCGGTGCTTTCAGGCGCCTTCCTGACCTTTGCCATCGTCATCGGCGAGTTCACCATGGCGGCACTTCTGAACCGCCCGGCCTTCGGCCCGTACATGCAGCTCTTGGGCGCCAACCGCGCCTATGAGCCTGCCGCACTCGCCGTTATCGCATTCGGCATCACCTGGGGCTGCCTCGGCCTCATCCAGCTCGTCTCGCGCTTCCAAAAAAGCGCGCCTCCCAAGGCCTGAGGACCGCACCCATGAGTTTTCTGTCACTCACCAGCATCAAGAAGTCCTTCGGCCCTGTTCACGTCGTGCACGATTTCGACATGGACATCGAGAAGGGCGAATTCGTCTCCTTCCTGGGTCCGTCCGGCTGCGGCAAGACGACCGTCCTGCGCATGATCGCCGGCTTCGAGACACCCTCCGCCGGCTCTATCGTGATCAACGGCAAGGACCAAGGGTCGTTGAAACCCAACCAGCGCAACATCGGCATGGTGTTTCAGGCCTATGCGCTGTTTCCGAACATGAACGTGCATGACAACGTTGCCTTCGGCCTCAAGGTCGCAGGCACTGACAAGTCGGAGATCGACGCACGGGTGAAGCAGATGCTCGGGCTGATCAAGCTCGAGCACCTGGCGGACCGCTTCCCCTACCAGCTCTCCGGCGGCCAGCAGCAGCGCGTGGCGCTTGCCCGCGCCATTGCGGTCAAGCCGCAGGTGCTGCTGCTCGACGAGCCGCTTTCGGCGCTCGACGCCAAGATCCGCGTGTCGCTGCGCGAAGAAATCCGGCAGATCCAGCAGCAGCTCGGCATCACCACGGTCTTCGTCACCCACGACCAGGAAGAGGCGCTGTCGATCTCCGATCGTATCGTCGTCATGAATGCCGGACGTGCCGACCAGATCGGCACCCCCTTCGAGATCTACAACACGCCGTCAACGCGCTTCGTCGCTTCCTTCGTCGGCACGCTGAACATCATCGAGGGCAAGGTCGCGGATCCGGCCTCGGGCGCCGTAACGATCGGCAACCAGCAGGTGGCTCTGAAAGACCCGATTGCCGGCATGAAGGGTGGCGACAGCATCTCGCTGGCGTTGCGCCCTGAAGCGGGCTCGATTGCCGAAGGGGCGCAAGGCGATACGGCGCTTGCCGGCGAGGTCGTCTCGACGAGCTTCCTCGGCTCGGTCATCCGCACGCGGCTTCGCGTCGGCGGCGATGTCATCTCCTTCGACATGTTCAACAATCCGGGCGTAACCCCGCCGGTCTCGGGCGACAACGTCACCCTGCGCTTCGCCGCCAAGGACCTGCTCGTTATTCGCGAGTAGGCCTTGCAGAAGACCGATGAACGCTGGCGCGCAGGGCGCCAGCGAGTATGCAGCGGTTCGTTGCACCATTGCCGGAGACCCGCGAGGTTGCAATCATGGCCAAGGCTGAACCAAGTGCCTTCGTCAGGCATATCCAGGATGAACTCTCCGATCTCGGGCCTGTTCAGATTGACCGCTTCTTCGGCGGCTGGGCCTACGTCGTCGCAGACAAGCGCTTTGCCGTCAGCATCAAGGACCGCCTCTATTTCAGGGTTGATCAGGCGCTGAAAGACGCGCTTATCACAGAGGGTTGCCAGCCGTTCACCTATGAGAAGGGCGGCAAGACCGTGGTCGTGCATCGCTTCTACGAAGCGCCTGTCGACTGCCTCGACGATCGCGACGCCCTTCTCCATTGGGCCGGGAGGGCACTTTCAGCCGAAGACGACGAACTGCGCGGATAGCGCTTCACCAAATCCCAAACGCCTTGCCACCCATAAACAGCAAGGCGATGACAAAGACACACGTGATGGGATACCGCCCAATCGCGGATGCCTCAAGAACCCAAAGCTTCAGCTTGAGGTGCTCACTGTCGGGTTTCGTGGGGAGTTTCGCCAATCGGAGCGCCTTTCTGTCACCAAAAGAAAAATTGATGAAGGCTGCTTCTGCTTCGCACTAACTATGAATCGTCCTGGGTGCGCAAGTGGTTTCTGGGTTCTCGTCCCCAGGTGAGGAACCGTTGATATCTCGCGCTTGTTATTCGACTTTTCACAGGTGATGCATCGATCCCCGACAGCTGATCGCCCTGCAGATAAAGTCGGCCGCAGCCAGCGCGAAAATACCGGAACGAGAAAGAGTTTCTCGCGCTCCGGCCGGACATGCAAAAATCTGTCGTGATTTCCCCTCTTTTCGTCGCGCCGTGCGTTTGATCGCTCGCAGGCGGACTATATAGTCGCGTTGTTCTCAGGGCGGGGCGAAATTCCCCACCGGCGGTAGCGGCCGAAAGGCCGAAGCCCGCGAGCGCTCTGGAGCTTACGCTCCAGAGGTCAGCAGATCCGGTCGAATTCCGGAGCCGACGGTCACAGTCCGGATGGAAGAGAGCAAGCAGGAACGTGGGCCCAGCGACGGGACCTCGCGCGCATGCATGTTCGCCCGACGGGATCATTGGAAACGCCAAACCCTGAAAGGCTTGAGACCATGACCATTTTTTCCCACCCCGCCGCCAAGATCGCGATCGTCCGTGCCCGCTGGCATGCCGATATCGTCGACCGCTGCGTCGATGCCTTCGTCGCGCAATGGACGAAGCTCGGCGGTTCGGCTGCCGACGTTGAGATCTTCGATGTGCCGGGCGCGCTCGAAATCCCGCTGCATGCGCAGACGCTGGCAAAGACCGGCCGCTACGCCGCGATCCTCGGCACCGCCTTCGTCGTCGACGGCGGCATCTACCGCCACGACTTCGTCGCCGGCACCGTGCTCGACGGCATGATGCGCGTCCAGCTCGACACCAATGTGCCGGTGCTTTCGGCCGTACTGACGCCGCACAATTTCCAGGAAAGCGAACCGCTCATTGCCTTCTTCCGCGAACACTTCGTCACCAAGGGCACGGAAGCCGCCAACGCCTGCTCGCAGATTTTGGATGCCCGCGCCAAGCTGGCGCTGGTCAACGCCTGATCGTCTGCGGCTCCGAAGTGAGCCTGCCTGGCGGGTGCGCCGTAAGCGCGCTGCCCCTCATCCGGCCTGCCGGCCACCTTCTCCCCGCTTGCGGGGAGAAGGACACGCGTGGCTCCTTGTCACCCAAACTCATCCTCTCTCGAGAACGGCCGGCCCCCCTGAGGTCAATCAGAGCCATCCCGCCAGCGAGAGCTCTCGTCCCCTCTCCCCGCCTGCGGGGAGAGGGTTAGGGTGAGGGGCAGAATTGCTCTCAGATCATGCCGAACTCGCAGCCCCCCGGAACGCCACAAGCACTCCCGTTGAATCCACTTGTGAGCCACCTGATTCAAGCCGGCAGCCCCAGCCGATAAGCCCCTGTCTCGACTCTCAAATTCGCGCCTACCGCGCCGCCTCGCCGTCCTGCAGGCTGCGCTCCAGCGCCGCCATCCGGTGGCGGTGGCCGCCGGCCTCGTAGCCGACGATGGTGACGACGGGCGCGAGCGTCAGGATGATCAGGCACATCGCCATATCGAGCCCAAGCATCGCCACGACGACGGACGCGATCAGCACCAGCGCCGTGCCGCAAAGCAGCCAGAGATGCAGCCGGTTCGTCTGCCGCAGCAGATACGCGTACATCGCGTAGAGCAGGCCGATGTAGAGTCCGACTGGAACCGCGACTGTCAGCACAGTTGCGACCGAGCTGATATGGGCCTTGTGCTCGATATAATAGGCCGCCACGTGCAGCCCGGCGCCGGTGGCGACTATCGCGGCGAAGATCGGTATGTGGCCATAACCCCAGACGAAGGACCGCTTGAGGCGGTGGTGGTGCAGCACCTCGGCGCTCGGCAAAAGGAAATAGATCCACCACATGCCGAAAGTGAGCCCGGTGCCGGCGAGGCAGACGAGCGCAACGTCGAGGTTCCAGCCTTCGCCCTCGACCACGGCAGAGATCGAGGCGACCGTTCCGACCACCCCTTCCCCGAGCGCGATGATCGCCAGCAGCCCGTAACGCTCGGCGATGTGATGCGCATGCCAGGGCGTGCCGCCATAGTGCATCTCGGCAATGTAGGGGCCGAGCATCTCGATCGCCGTCAGCGCGACGACCAGGGCAAAGGTCACCGCCAGCGAGAAGTCGAAGAAGATCAAAACGATCCAGCCAAGCTGGGCGACGCTGATCGCCTTCACATAGGCCATGCAGGCTTCCCGCCGCGCCGGATCCTGCCGGCTGGCGCGCAGCCACTGGAAGACCATCGCGACGCGCATGACGACATAGCCGAGCACCATGACGCCGTTGTTGAGGTGCTCGCCCTTGTCGATCGATTCGAACATCGGCGGCAGGCCGATCGCCAGGATCAGCACGCCGACCATCTGCACCATGGTGACGCTGCGAAAGATCCAGTCGTCGGTGTCGTAGGCCGAAGCGAACCAGCTGAAGTTGATCCAGGCCCAGCAGATGGCGAAGGTGGCAAAGCCGAAGCCGATCAGCCCTGCGGTGAAGTGGCCCTCGGCGAAGAGATGCGCGAGCTGCGAGGCGGCCAGGCTGAAGGCGATGACGAAAGTGAGGTCGAACAGCAGTTCGAGTGTCGTCGCAGTCCTGTGATGTTCGTGCGTATCACGTCCACTCATGCGCGCCACGTGGTGATGGCTGCTCGGATGCGGCTCGGTCGAGGTTGTTTCGCTCATGCGGTGACGCCCTTTTCAACGATCTGCAAGCATATTCAAATATTTGCGGAAGCGTCGTCAAGGCAGGTAGAACGCTGCACGTAAAGCGCCCGGCATTACTGCCGGGCGCTTCGTCACGATGCCTGAGGGAGGATCAACGGGCGTCGCGATATTGGGTTCAGGCCTTAGCAAGAGAGGAATGCGGGCGGAAAACCGCACACACTTTCCTCACCCCGCTCTGACGGAATCCAGGCGATCGATCGCATCGACGTTGCCGGCCGAAGCGCCCTGCGGATCGAATTCGGACGCAAGCCAGGTATCGACGATCGATTTCGCCAGCTCCGGCCCGATGACGCGTGCGCCCATGGTGATGATCTGGGCGTTGTTCGACTTCGCTGCCCGCTCGGCCGAATAGGTGTCGTGCGTCAATGCTGCGCGAATGCCCGACACCTTGTTGGCCGAGATGCAGACGCCGATGCCGGTGCCGCAGAACAGGATGCCGCGGTCGTGCTTGCCCTCGACGACCTGCTGCGCCAACTTTTGCGCGAGGTCCGCGTAATAGCCGGACTGGCTGAGGTCCACGACCTCGACGTCGGCCCGGCCCGCGAGATGGGCGGCAATGACGTCCAGCAGGGGCTTGCCGGCGCTATCTGCCCCGATTGCAATCTTCATGATTGTTCCTTTCCATTCTTCAGGAACTGCCGCGGCCGAAGGCTCAGATCGCCTTTACGACACGCTGCAGAATGTCGAGATAGCCAGTGACGTCCCAGGCGGAGCGACCGATGAAGAGGCCGTCGATATGCACCTGCGCGATCAATTCTTCGCAGTTGCCGGGATTGACGCTGCCGCCATAGAGCACCGGCACGCGCCGGCCGAGCGCCGCTTCGGCGACGTCAGCGATGCGCTTGTGGCGCTCGTTGGCATAGTCTGATGTCGCGGGAATGCCGTTGACGCCGATCGCCCAGACCGGCTCGTAGGCAAGCAGGATGGTCGCGTTCTTCGCCTCGCCTTCGAGCAGCGCCAGAGCGCCCTCGACCTGACGCTTCAGCACCGCGTCCGCTTCGCCCGCCTCACGCTCGGCCAACGTCTCGCCGATGCAGATCAGCGGCACCAGGCCATGGCGCACGGCCGCCGCCGTTTTCAGGCCGACGGTGCGATCCGTCTCGCCGAAATGTTCGCGCCGCTCGCTATGGCCCAACTCGACCACGTCGAGATTGCAATCCTTCAGCATCAGCGGCGACACCTCGCCGGTCCAGGCGCCGGCATCGTCCCAATGCATGTTCTGCGCGCCGACCTTGACGCTGGCGCCTTCAAGCCGCGCCTTGACCTCACGCACCGCCGTGAACGGCGGGATGACGAAGCGCTGGATCCGTTCGTCGCGCGCTGCGTCTGCCGTAGCCAGGCCTTCGGCAAAGGCCATCGCCTCGGCGAGCGTCTTGTTCATCTTCCAGCTGGTGCCGACCCAGAGCCCGGACTTGTTCATGCTTTCTCCGATGTCTTGCTATTGCCAACCCTGACCAGCCGGATGCCCGCCTCTTCGAGGGGTGCTGCATGCTCGGCAGCCACTTCGGCGCCGGTCAGCACCGCGTCGAAGGCATCGAGCCCGGTCAGGAAGTGGAGCGCCGAGCGCCCAAATTTGTCGTGGTCCACCAGCAGGTATTTGCGCTTGGCCGCCTTCACCATCAGGCGCTTGGCCTGCACCACCTCCTGGTCCTGGTGGAAGGCCGTCGTCCCTTCGATCGCAGAGCTGGAGAGAAAGGCGATGTCGACGCGCAGCGACCGCAGCGCCTCGTCGGTGACGATGCCGAAGAAGCCATTGAACTTCTTGCTGTACTGGCCACCGAGCGCGATGACATTGATGCCCGGCGCACCCGAGAGGCTGGTGATCACGCCGAGATTGTTGGTGATGACCGTCAGCGGGCGAATGTCGCGGATACATTCGGCAATCGCGCCGGTCGTCGAGCTGTCGTCGATCAGGATGCTCTGCCCGGGCTCGATCAGCCCCGCCGCATATTCGGCGATCCGCCGCTTTTCGGCGGTGGCGATCTTCTCACGGTAACGGAAGTCGCTTTCGAATTGTGGGCTCGACTGGATCGAGGCGCCACCATGCACCTTGCGCAGCAGGCCCGCCTGTTCGAGGTCGTCGAGGTCGCGATGCACCGTCATCTTGCTGACGCCGAAGCGCAAGGACAGGTCTTCGACGGACGCCGCTCCGGCCTCCATCAGCACATCCATGATCGCCTGTCGCCTGTCTTCCGGCTTCATCATCTCGGTCCCGATCACGCGCAGCCATGGCCGCGCTCACCGTGAGAAGATAACACCTATTTGTGATATTTCAATTTCTATTGTGTGATTTTGTGATCTTTCAATGTGATTTCTGTGGGCGATTGAAACCGGTATCGATGTGGGGTTCCCAGAACTCCACCGACTCCCGGATCATCTCCACGACGGTGTGGTCGGTCGGCTCGCGCTCGCGGAAGGAAAGCTCGAGACAGATCTCGTTGTCGGTGCCGCCGCCAGCCTTGACCGCGCCGATCAGCTTCTCCGGCGTGATGCGGCCGTCCCGGTTGTAGGCAGCGGTAAACGGCCAATGGCCGCCCTTGTTCATTGATGACTGCTTGATGTGGATGATCGGCGAACGCTCGGGAAACGCCCCGGCCCAGGCATAGGGATCGATATCATCGGGATTGTCCGAGGTGACGTCGCCATGGTCGATATCGACCATCATCTTCATCGGAATCGGCAGATCGGCCTCGGCCAGCCGCCGGTCGAGCGATCGGCATTCCTCGATCGTGTGGCCGAATTCGCGGCCGACCGACATCGGCTCCCAGAAGACGTAGGAGAGCCCCGCCGCCTTGCTGTGCTCTGCCACTTCGCGCCAGCATTCGATGGCGATCCGCATCATCTCCTCGCGCCGCGCCGGATCGTCGTAATCCTTCAGCGTGAAGATCGCGAACTGCGTGCCCATGCCGGACGCGCCGAGTTCGGCGGAGATATCGGCAAAGGTCTTGAACCAGTCGACATAGTAGCGCCTCACATCCGGATCCGGATGGCCGAAATGGTTGAGCCGGCCATAGGGGCCGGTCATGCCCGAGGTGATCTTCACCCCGGTGCGGTCCAGCGCTTTGCGAAACTGCCTGACGGTCTTGGCGATCGTCGCCGCCGGCCAGCCCGGATTGACGAATTCATGCGTCAGCTGCACGTAGCCGATGCCGATCTTCTCGGCGATCGTGTCGATCAGGTCGTCGGCTTCGGCGAAACGGTTGACTAGCGGATTGGTGTTGAGCGACAGCGTGAAGGCCACGACCTTACTCCCGGCTACCAGAGAAATTTCGGAAGGATGAAATCGGGGGACGCGCCATGTTCGGCAAAGAGCCGGCGGCGTTCCTCGTCGGAGGCCTGCTCCAGAATCCCCGTTGTGACCAAGACAGAATGAAGCCCCGCACTCGCTGCCCCCGCAATGTCGTGCTCGATGCTGTCGCCGATGGCTGCGACCCGCGTCGGGTCGGGATGCCCAAGGAAATCGAGCGCAGAGGCGTAGATGTCGGCAAAGGGCTTGCCGATCCAGCGCACGCTACCGCCGAGCTCTTCGTAAAGCTCGGCGATACGCCCAGCGGCGAAGGCATTTCCGGTCTTCGTCAGCATCACCTTGTCGGGATTGGTGCAGAGGCACGGAACGCCACGCGCGGCCGCCGGCGCCAGCAACGCCTCATAGTGAGAGAGCGGATAGACGTCGCCTTCGCTCCCCGCAAGAAGCACGATATCGGCATCCGCGCCGTTTTCGCTGCGCTCGAGATCGAGGCCCGTCATTGGCGAGACGTCGCCGTCGCGGCTGATGAGCAGGCATTTGCGCGCCCCGCCGCTTACGCCTTCACCTTCCCGTTTCAGGATCTGCCAGGCGACCTCGCCCGAGGTCAGGAACCAGTCCCAGCTGCCGGCAACGAAACCAAGATCGACCAGACGGCGGTCGTTTTCCGCGGAGCGTTTGCCCGAATTAGAGAGGATGACGATGCGCTTGCCGGCCTGCTTCAGCCGCACCAACGTTTCGGCCGCCCCCGGGTAGGATCCGCGCCCGTCGCGCAGCACGCCGAACTGGTCGATCAAGAACGCATCGTAGCGATCGGCAATCGCACTCAGCCTCTCGATGGTTTGCACGACCGTCACAGCACACCTGCCTTCCTGGCGCCGGCCAGCGCAAGCCGCGCCGTGCCGACGGCGGCCTCCTCCGAGAGAACCGGCAGGAATGGCACGCCGAACTTGCGCGCGCGGATTGCGGTCCAGGCCGCATTCTTCGCGCCGCCGCCAACGCTGCGGAGCGAACGAAGCGTCGGCCCGCCGAGCGCGGCCAACCGCTGGTAGGCGAGGCTCTCGACCCCGGCAATGCCTTCGAAGATTGCCTTCAGAAAGGTCGCATCGTCGGCCGGCCGTGGGCTCATCCGCGGCAGAAAATCCGAATCGGCGACCGGAAAACGCTCGCCGGGTTTGACGAGCGGATAGTAGTCGAGCCCGGTATCGACGACCGGGTTGATCTCCTCAGAAAGCACGGCGATCCTTTCCGGCGAGAAATGCTCGGCGAGCACCACCCCGCCGGTATTGGATGCCCCACCCGCAAGCCACATCTCGCCGATGCGGTGGCTGTAGAGCCCATATTCCGGCGCAAACAGCGGCCGTTCGGAGAGCATCTTCACCGTCAAAGTCGTGCCAAGCGCGCTGACGCCGTCCCCCGGCTGATCGGCGCCCGTTGCCAGGAACGAGGCGCACCCGTCCGTGGTGCCGGCAACGATCACCACGCCGGCCGGTAGATCAAAGGCTTCGGCCGCCGCCGGCGCGATGGTCGCGATCGGCGCGCCGGCTGGCAGCACGTCTGGCAAAAGCTCGACACGCGCCCCCGTCCTTCCGATCCACTCCGGCCACGAGCGTGATACCGGGTCGTAGCCAGTCTTGAGGGCATTGTTTTCGTCGGAGACATCATAGAGCCCGGTGAAGTGCCCGGCGAGCCAATCGGCTTGATGGATCACCCGGAAAACATCCGGCACCGACTGGAAGGCGAGAAGCTTGGCAAGGCCGGATGTGGCGCCATGGGCAGCACTCTCCCGCGGCGCATGGGCGGAAACCGCATCGAGAAGAGCCCGGTCGGCAACCGGATCGTTGTACATCATCGGCGTCGCCAGCGGCGCACCGCTTTGATCGACCGGCAGCATCGTTCCGGACGTGCCGTCGATCGCGAGCGCTGTAACCTGTCGCCTGTCGATACTTCCGAGCGTTTCGCCGAGCGCCGCCTGCACCGCCTTCCACCAGCCGATGGGATCGCGATGATCCCCGGAGAAGGACGCGAGTCTCGCCGCACCCGATGCGACGACGACGCCATCCGCGGCCATGGCCACTGCCCGCGCGCCCGAGGTGCCAATATCGATGCCGAGGACCAGCTTGTCACCGCTCATTGCAGCACCTGTCCGGCGCGGTTGAGCTCCTGGCGGTATTTCTCAGCATCCCATCCGAGAAGTTCCGCGTTTTCCGCTTCCGTCAGGTAGCGCAGGCGAGCATCCGCCGGAATGCGTGCCGTCACGTCGGCAAGGCACCGCGCCATGGCGAAGGCGCCGGCGGACATCTCCTTCTGCACCAGCACGCCCTTGCCGGGGAAAAGCAGCAACGGCGGCAGGCTCTCGCCGGCAGCACGCCGCTTCGCCTCGATCGCAAGCGCGGTCTCGCCGGGAGCGGCTACTACGACGCCCTTGCCGAGGAAAATCACGTGGTCGGGATAGAGGCTGCCGCCGGCGGCAAGCCGGCAGCTGTCGAGGTCGGCCGCCACCGCGTGCAGGTACGGATCCTCCGGCAGCCGGTAGTCGCTGTCGACGGCAAGCCGCGAAAGGGCCGCCACATCCGCCGTCGGCGCCTCCCGCCTCTGCCCGGTCAGGCAGCGCGTGATGTCGGTCAGCAGGATGGTCGCATCGACCACGCTCTCGGCAGCGACGACAAGGCCATGGTTGCCGAGAACCAGCGCCGAGGTGTTGTCCTGCACCCGTTCGGCTATAGCTCTGGCAAGTGGCAACCCCGGCCGGGCATAGGGTACAAAGACATGCGGGAAACCGGCGAGCCGCTCGGCGGCGATCGCGGCACCGATCGTCTGCACCGCCGTCGCGATCGTCTCGACGCAATGCACATGCACCACCACCCTCTGCGGCATCAGCGCATGCACCGTCGTTTCGATCGAAGGGCGCAGGCCAGAGGGGTTGCGCTCGGCAATCACGAAGTCCTGGGCCTTCTCCGTCGCCGGATCATTGCGCTCCAGCGCATCGAGCAACGGATCGAGCGCCACTGGCACCATGACGTCGCGCTGGCGGGCATGCGCCAGCCAGAGCCCCGAGGCCTTGATCCAGAGCGCCCCACCCTCCTTGATCGAGGTGTTGCCGCCCGCCCCCTGCACCAGCAGCGGATCCGACCCGATACGGGCCGAAAGATCGAGAAGCGCTTCGAATTCCAGACTTCGCATCTCGGTCTCCTTCAAGCCGCCGCCTGCTGACGTTCCAGCCAATGGGTGAAGGCCTGCCGCTCGGCCAGTGTCATGTGCAGGCCGTGTTTGGTCCGACGGTCAAGAATGTCGTCCGCCGTCAGCGCCCATTCGTTGTCGATGAGGAAGCGCGCCTCGCGCTCGCGAAGGAGCGAGCCGAAGGCCGGCCCGAGATCCTCGACCGCGGTGGCACCGGCAAGCAGCGCATGCGTCCTGGTGCCATAGAGCCGCGCATAATGCTTGGCGAGATCGGCGGGCAGAAAGCGGTAGCGTGCCTTGAGATCTCCCAGGAACTGCTCGAAATCGGCATCCGCCATGTCGCCGCCCGGCAGATGGGCGCGTGCCGTCCAGGCCGGTCCCATCTTGGGGAAGAAGGGTTTCAGCCGTTCCAATGCATGTTCGGAAAGCTTGCGGAACGTGGTGATCTTGCCGCCCAAGACCGAGAGCAGAGGCGCCTGGCCATCGGCCGCATCGACCTCGAAAATATAGTCGCGGGTGACGGCGGAGGGGTTCTCGGCGTTGTCGTCATAGAGCGGGCGCACGCCGGAGAAGCTATAGACGATATCGTCAGAGGTCAGTTGTTGCTTGAAGTAGCGGTTTACCGACTTCAGCAGATAGCTAATCTCGTTGCCGTCGGCCGATACGTCCTCCGGCCGGCCTTCATAGGGGATGTCCGTCGTGCCGATCAGCGCCAGATCGTTCTGATAGGGGTTGATGAAGATCACCCGCTTGTCCGGGTTCTGGACCAGATAGGCCTGCCGCCCCTCCCAGAACTTCGGCACGACGATGTGGCTACCCTTGACGAGGCGCACGCTGCGGCTGGAGTTCAGCCCGCCGATCCGGCCGATCACGTCGTTGACCCAGGGGCCGGCCGTGTTGACCACACACCGTGCCCTCGCCTCGGTCTTGGCGCCGGTTCGCGTATCGGTCATCTCGATAAACCAGAGCCCGTCGCGCCGGCGGATCGCGCTGCAGGCGGTGCGCGTCAAGACCCGGGCGCCACGGGAGCGGGCATCGAGCGCGTTCAGGACGACGAGGCGGGCGTCATCCACCCAACAGTCGGAATACTCGAACGCCTTGCGGTATTCGCGCTTGATCGGCGCGCCCTCCGGCGCGGTCGAAAGATTGAGGCTCCGCGTCCCCGGCAGCCGTTTGCGTCCGCCGAGATGGTCATAGAGGAAGAGCCCGAGCCGCACGAGCCAGGCCGGCCGATCCTCCGGGTTGTGCGGCAGCACGAAACGCATCGGCCAGATGATGTGCGGCGCGGACTGAAGCAGCACCTCGCGTTCGATCAGCGCCTCGCGCACCAGACGAAACTCGTAATATTCGAGATAGCGCAGACCGCCATGCACCAGCTTGCCCGAACGCGAGCTCGTGCCCTGCGCCAGATCGTCCTTCTCGCACAAGAGAACCGAAAGCCCTCGCCCGGCGGCGTCGCGCGCAAT
The DNA here is from genome assembly GCF_900103435.1 of Sinorhizobium sp. NFACC03. Classification (NCBI taxonomy): domain Bacteria; kingdom Pseudomonadati; phylum Pseudomonadota; class Alphaproteobacteria; order Hyphomicrobiales; family Rhizobiaceae; genus Sinorhizobium; species Sinorhizobium sp. NFACC03. The sequence goes on along the minus strand of NZ_FMXF01000018.1, from coordinate 105,205 downwards.
GCCCGCGCCATTGACGCCGCCGCCGATGACAAACAGATCATACACTCTGGTCTCGGAACCCACCGTCGTTACTCCTGTCGCCATCGCCGCCATGCCTCACGCCGCCTTCGTCTTGTCCTGCAGGCCATAGGTGGAGAAGCCCTCGATCACGCCTGATATCTCGGCCTCCGACAGGAGCACCGGGCCGCCGATCAGCAGCGTGTGGTAGTACTGCTTGGCGATCGTCTCGAGCTCGACCGCCGCCCACATCGCCTTCTCCAGGCTCGCGCCGGTCGCGATCATGCCGTGGTTCGCCATCAGGCAGGCACTGCGGCCTTCGAGGGCGCGCAAGACGCTGTCGGAGAGCGCCTTGGTGCCATAGCGCTCGTAGTCCGCGACGCGCACATCACTGCCGCCGAAGGCCGCGATCATGTAGTGGCAGGCCGGGATCGGCTTGCGGGCGATCGCCAGAATGGTCGAATACATCGCATGGGTGTGGACGACGGCACCGACCTCCGGCCGAGCGCGCAGGATATCCAGGTGAAACGGCCATTCGACCGACGGCTTCTTCGGCCCTGACCAGCTTCCGTATTCGCCCTCGATCGGCATGGCGACGATCATCTCGGCCGTCATCTCGTCATAGGGAATGCCCGAGGGCGTCACCAGCATGGTCTCGCCGTGGCGCAGGCTGATATTGCCCGACGTGCCCTGGTTGAGCCCGATGGCGTTCATGTGGCGGCAATGGTCGACGATCGACTGGCGCAGTTCGCGTTCGCTCATAACTGTCACCTCAGCAGGGATGAACTGGCGGCAGGCCGGCGATGTAGCGGCGGACTTCCTCGGCCGCCATTTCGGCGGCAAAGGTCACGGTGCGCACCGAGGCGCCGGCGATATGCGGCGTCAGCGTCACATTGGGGAGTTGCAGCAGCGGCCAATCCTCCGGTACCGGCTCCACGGCGAAGGTCTCCAGCATCGCCGCCGAGAGATGGCCGCTCAGCAGGTTTTCATAGAGCGCGTCGTAGTCGCAGAGCGGGCCACGCGCCGTGTTCACGAAGATCGCGCCCGGCTTCATCTTGGCGAAGGTCTCGGCGTTCATCATGTTGCGCGTCTCCTCCGTGACGCGGGGATGCAGCGTCACGAGGTCCGAGCGGGACAGAAGATCGTCGAGCGAGACCTGCTCGACGCCAGCATTGAGGTCGTCCGCCGAAAGCTGCACATAGGGGTCGTGCACCAGCACTTTGGTGCCGAAGGCGCGCAGCAGACGCACGACCTTGGTGCCGATATTGCCGTAGCCGATGACGCCAACGGTCATTTCGCAGAGTTCGCGGCCGGTGCGGTCGGCGCGGTAGAGATCGCCGCGCCATTCGCCCTTCCGCAGCGCCTCATGGCCGGTGCGGATCAGCCGCGTCTCGGCGAGGATCGCGCCGAGGGTAAATTCGGCAACGGCGCTTGCATTGCGGCCGGGTGTGTTGACGACGCGCACACCTGCGTCGCGCGCCGCACCCATGTCGATATTCACAGGTCCGCCGCGTGAAACCGCAACGAGCCTCAGGCCGGGCAACGCCTTGAGCATCCCCCGAGACAACGGCGCCAGCTGCGTCACCAGGATTTCCGCGTCACCGATGAATTCGACGATGTCCTCGGGCTTGCCGAGGTATTCCTTCAGCCCGTCCATGCCTTCGACGGCATAGCCGTGCTCCATCGGCACATCGGGCCAGGGCAGTTCGAGCGTGCGGATGTCATGGCCGTTGCCGGTCGCCTCGACGATCTTGTCGCGGAACACATCCGGCAGCATGAACCGGTCGCCGATAATGGCTATCTTCTTCATTTCGGTGTTTCCTGTTGATTTCCGGCGTCAGCACTTTGGGAGAGTGCGTGCCAGACGGGTCTGAGCGCTGTTCGCGACTGCTGGTAGGCGGGGAAGAGTTCGTCAAAGCGACAGCTAAGCACCGGATCGGCGGCTTCCGCCGGTCGTTGGTAGGGGGTGACCCAATCGCCGAGGCAATCGGCCATCGAGGGATAGATGCCGAGCGAGGCGGCGGCGATCATGGCAGCACCGGCAGCACCCGCCTCTTCCCGTTCGCTCGTCTGGACGCTGGCGCCGAGCGCCGCTCCGAGGATGCGGCGGAGCGAGGCGCTGCGGGCAGCACCACCCGTCAGCTGGATGCGCGCCGGCAGCGGCCCCATTTCCGCGTAGCAATCGCGCGCCGCCATGGCGAGCCCGTCAAAGACCGCCTTCACCATGTCGCCGAAACCGTGGGTGATCGAGAGGCCGACGAAGGAGGCGCGGGCCGAGGCGTCGACGAAAGGCCCGCGCTCGCCCGCCTCCGAGATATAGGGCTGGAAGATCAGCGGCGTGTCCTTGGCGTCCGCAAGCCAGCCGTCGACATGGGAAAGCAGTTCGTCCTTCGATTTTTCGACGCCCATGCCCTTGAGCAGCCCGGATGCCACCGACAGGATCCAGTCGATGTTGAGCGTCGCTGCCATATTCGACTGCATCTGCGCATAGGTGCCCGGGATCGGCATGCACATGGTGTAGCCGGTCAAGTCGCGGTTGAGGCGCACATCGTCGGCACCGTTGGCCAGTCGCATATGCATGCCGGTCGAACCGATGATCGAGCAGCCAGTATCGGTGCCGGGATCATAGAGGCCGGCACCGAGCGCGGTGCAGACCACATCGACGTAACCGAGCACAACAGGCGTGCCTTCGGTGAGCCCCGTGATGCGAGCGGCTTCGGCCGAATGCAGGTGATGGGTCGAGGCACCATCGACGATCTCGGGCAGCACATGCTTCAGCTTTTCGAGGCCGAGGAAGGCGATGACGTCGTCGTCGTAGCTGCGGGTGCGGAAATTGCCGAAGCTGAAATTGGCCTCGGATGGGTCGGTCGCCCGCTTGCCGGTCAGCTTGAAATAGAGCCAGTCCTTGCAATGGAACGTCGTTGCGACACCGTTGAGCATCTCGGGCGCATGGTCGCGCATCCAGCGAAGCTGCGGGCCCTGCTGGCAGGCGGCGAGCCCCACGCCCGTGCTTTGAAAGCGGTCGATATCGCCGCTGTCGGCGCGCAGCCGCTCCACCGTCTCGCCGGCGCGCGCATCGAGCCAGAGCCAGCCCTTGCCGACAGGCGCGCCGTCCCTGTCGATCATCCAGGTGCCGTCCCCCTGACCGGTCACCGCGATCGCGGCAACACGGCCAGGGAGGTTTTCGATCTTGTCGGAGAGCTGCTTGAGCGTCGCTGCCGCATCGGCCCAGGTGCGGTCGAGATCTTGCACGCTGCCGGCGCGGCCCACGGCCTCATAGGCGTTCGGCAGGGCCGCCATGGCGATCTGCCGACCGCGCAGGTCGAAGGCCACCGATTTGATGACCGACGTACCCGCATCTATGCCGATGAGGATGTCCCGCATCAGGCGAGCTCCTGTCCATGGCTGATCGCCCGGCCGCTTTCGCCGTCGAAGACATGCAGGCTCGACGGGTCGAGATGGATGCCGATCGGCTGGCCGACATCAAGCTCCGTCCGGTCGTGCTCGACCAGCACCATGGTGCCGCCGGCAAAATCCGCGGCGATATGGGTTTGGTCGCCGAGCCATTGGTTGACGGCGACGCGGCCGGTGACGCCGTCGGCGCTGCGGCGCACCGAATAGGGCCTTATGCCGAGCACCACCTTCTGCCGCTTGACCAGCGCGTCGCGCACCGCATGCGAAAAATCGGAGGCCGGATATTCGAGCCGCACGCCATCCTTGAGGCCGAAGGCTACCTTGCTCTCCGACCCCGAAACGCTCGCCTCGAACACGTTCATCGGCGGCTCGCCGACGAAGGTGCCGGTGAAGAGATTGGCCGGCCGCTCCTTGATCTTCTGCGGGGTGTCGAACTGCTGCAGCACCCCGCCTTCCATGACGGCGATGCGGTCGGCGAGCGCGTTGGCCTCGGTCTGGTCGTGGGTGACGAGGATCGCCGTCAGCCCGCGCTCCTTGATGTAGTGCTTGATGCGGCCGCGAAGCAGCGCGCGAAGCTGCGGCTCCAGTTGTCCCATCGGCTCGTCGAGCAGATGCAGGCTGGCATCGCGGATGAGAGCCCGCCCAAGCGAGGCGCGCTGCTGCTGGCCGCCGGAGATCGAGCTCGGGTAGCGCCCGAGGATGTCCTCGATTTCCAAGAGCTTGGCGATACCAGCGACCTTCTCGTCGACGACGCCCTGCGAAAGCTTCGACGCCTTCAGCGCGAAGGCGATGTTCTCGCGCACCGTGAGCGGCGGGTAGAGCGAATAGCCCTCAAACGCCATGGCGACGTTGCGGCGCACCGGCGGCAAGGTCTGCACCGGCCGGCCGGCAAGCGAGATCGTGCCACGCGAGACCGCCTCGAAGCCGGCGATCATGCGCAATGTCGAGGTCTTGCCGCAGCCGGACGAGCCCAGCAGCGCGATGATCTCGCCCTTCTGAACATCCATGTTCAGCTTCTTCACGGCATGCACGCCGTAATCGACAGGGCCGTAGAACTTGTCGACGTCCTTGATCAAAAGAGCGGTGTCGGTCATGCCGCTTCTCCATTGCGCTTGGCTGCGAGGTCGGCGCGCGGCAGCAGGGCGCCGCTCGTCTTGTCGAAGAGGAAGGCCTGGGAGCCATTGACGGCAATATGGGCCGGGCCTGCGACCGGACCAGGCGTACCAGCCGGACGCGACACCAGGATTTCGCGGCCACGCGCGGTCAGTGCCAGCGTCACGGTCTTTTCGTTGAGCGGCGTTTCCGCCTCCACCGTCACAGGGATCGCACTGGGCGCGGTGGCATCGACGAAGCTCAAGGCCTCTGGGCGCAGACCGAGCACGCATTGTCTGCCGACGACGTCGGCGCCGTAATCGGCCAGTCGCACCCGGACATTCGAGAGTTCGACGAAGACGCCTTCACCGCCACGCTGCGGCACGACATCGAGCAGGTTGATGGTGGGATCGCCGAAGAGCCGCGCGATCTCGATATCAGCCGGCGCATTGTAGATTTCCTGCGGCGTTCCGACCTGGCGGATGCGGCCAGCGGCCATGACGGCGATGCGGTCACCGAGCGCCATCGTCTCCTTGTAGTCCTGGGTGACGTAGACGACGGTTGCGCCTTGCGCCGCGAGCAGCCGCGGCAGTTCCAGCCGCATCTCGAAGCGGAGCTTTGCATCGACGTTGCGCAAGGGATCATCGAGCAGCAGAAGCGGCGGCGAGCCGACGAGCGCGCGGGCAAGCGCGGTCCGCTGCTTCTGGCCGTTGGAAAGCGCCTTTGGGTGATGGCTCAGCACATGGTCGATCTTCAGCAGTTTCGCGACCTTCTGCACGCCGGCGGCGATCCTGTCCTTCGACGATTTCGTCGCCGTCAGCGGGCTTGCGATATTGTCGAAGGCGCTCATGTGCGGGAAGAGCGCAAAGTTCTGGAAGGCCATGCCGACACCGCGATGCTCGGCATCGACATCGGTCATGTCCTCGCCGCCGATCAGCACCCGGCCCTCGTCCGGCTCGATGACGCCGGCGACCAATCGCAGCAGCACGGTCTTGCCGGCACCGGAAGGGCCGAAAAGCACCAGCCGCTCGCCATCGGCGACGTCGAGCGTCAGGTCGTCGAGAACCGTCTGGCTCTTGTAGCGCTTGACGATATTCTTCAGTTGCAGCGTGGTCATGAGTTACCCTTTCACCGCGCCGAGCGACAGGCCTTCGACGAGGTAGCGCTGGGCGTAGAGTGCAAGTGCGAGCGTCGGCGTGACCGAGAGCACGATGGCGGCGGCGATCTGCCCGTACTGGATGCCCGAGGACGTGACGAAGGCGAGCGCGCCCACCGTCACCGGCTGCTTGTCGGCGGACGCCAGCACCAGCGCGAAGACGAAGTTGTTCCAGGCGAAGATGAAGGCGAGCAGGCCGGCGGCGGCAATGCCGGGTCCGGCGAGCGGCAGGGCGATCTTGCGGAAGGTCGCGAACCAGGAATGGCCGGCGATGCGATAGGCATATTCGACGTCGGCCGAGATATCCTCGAAGTAGCCGCGCACGATCCAGAGGATGAGTGGCAGGCAGATGAGCTGGTAGACCCAGATCAGGCCGAAATAGGTGTTGGAGAGGCCGAGCCACTGGAAATACTGCGTCAGCGGCAGTAGCACCAGGAGAGGCGGCGCGAAGCGGAAGGACAGCAGCGTAAACGCGATGTCCTCCGAACCTTTGAACTTGTGGCGGGCAAACGCATAGGCCGCGGGCACGCCGAGCACGAGCGCTACGGCAACGGAGGCGACCGACAGGAAGATCGAGTTGCCGAGATTGCGCATGAAGGCGATGTCGAGCGTACCGGCCGCCGTCTGCAGCTTGCCGGTGATCAGCGCCGCATAGTTCGAGAGCGTCGGCGAGAACACGATCGACGGTGGGATTGCGAGGATCGTCTCGTTCGTCTGGAACGACATCAGGAAGATCCAGAAGATCGGGAACATGAAGAAGACGACGACGAGCGTGAGGGCGAGACCGCGCAAGACCCGTTCGAGCGGAGACATGGTTTCCATTGGTCCCTCCCTTAAGCTTCGCCGCGAGCGCGTTCGCGCAGCCGCAGCCAGTTCTTGATGAAGACGTTGGACAGCGTGTAGGTGATCGCCCACAGGATGATCAGAAGCGCTGCCGAACGACCGACATTGGTCGACTGGAAGAAGTTGAGATAGGCCTCGACCTGGAAGACGGTGAGCGTGTTGCCGGGTCCGCCTTGCGTCATCGCATAGATGATGTCGAACTGCTGGATGCTGTCGAGCAGCCGGAAGAGCGTCGCCGTCAGGATATAGGGCGTCAGCATCGGCAGCGTGATGCGGAAGAAGACGAAGCTGCGCGGCACGCCGTCGAGGGCCGCCGCCTCGAAGGGCTGCGTCGGCAGCGAGCGCAGACCCGCCAGAAGCAGGATCATGATGAAGGGCGTGTAGACCCAGATATCGACGAGAACGACGGTCAGAAGCGCGGTGTCCGGCGAGGACGCCCAGCGGAAATCATGCAGGCCGATGAGGCTTGCGAGATAGCTGAGGATGCCGAAGCTCGGATTGGTCATCAGCTTCCACATCAAGGCGGCGAGCGCCGGCGCGATCATCAGCGGCAGAAGCAGCATGATCGAGATGAAGTTGTTGACCGTCGAGCGCCGCTGCAAAAGCAGCGCGATGCCGAGACCGAGCAAGAGTTCCAGCGTCACGGTGAGCCCGGCATAGAGCAGCGACACCTTGAGCGTGTTCCAGAAGGCCGGGTCGGTGACGAAGTTGAGATAGTTTTCGCCCCAGTTGAACTGGCGCGCCCAGGGCTGGCTCAGCCGATAGCGCTGGAAGGAATAGATTACCGCCGTGAAGAACGGGATGAGGATGCCGATGCACACGAGCAACGCCGGCAGGCTCAGCACGTAGGGAAGCATCTTCCTGCTGATCCTGAAACCGGAGGCCGGTCTGCGGAGGATTTCTGTTGAAGCCATGTCGAGCTCCGTTCCTGAAGTCTTTAAAGAGCACGCGGCACGCGGGAGCCTATAGGCGCCGCGCCAGTCCCTCGGCATCTCGGGTTGATTTCGGTGCAACCTCAAACCGGTCGCAACAGGCCGGCTCAGCCGGCATCTCGGGATGCCCGGCGCTTGTCAGCGCCGGGCATCGCTTGGGAGGCCTATCAGCCGAGACCCGCCTCTTGGAGCTGGCGGTTGATGCTTTCTGCAAGCTGGTCGAGACCTTCATCGACAGGCACCTGCTTGGCGACCATCTTCTGCAGCGTCGCCGCCCATTCGGTGGTGACGTCGAAGAACAGCGGCTGCGGCGTGAACTTGATGGAGGCGCCGGCGGCCGAAGCGTCGAACATTTCGACGTAGCCCGGATACTTGCCGTTCAGCTTCTCGCGGAAGATCTCGTCCTTCCAGATCGACTGGCGAACCGGATCGACGAAGTCCATCTTGGTGGCGCCGAACAGCGCATGCTCCGGACCGGAGGCCCATTGCAGGAAGTACCAGGTGGCGTCCTTGTCCTTGGAGAAGTTGGACATGGCGAGCGACCAGATCCAGATGTTCGGCGTCGAGGCTGTCGCTTCCGGGTTTGCGGCAAAGGCGGCATAGCCGAGCTTGCCAGCCATCTTGTTGTCGCCGCCGTTCATGAAGTAGCCCAGGCAATCGGCGTCGAAGATCATCGCCGACGCGCCGGCGCCAAGGTCGGTGCCGACCTGATACCAGGTATAGGTCGACCAGTCCTTCGGGCCGCTTTCCTGGATCATCTGCACGAACTTGGCGTGATAGGCCTTCGATTCCGCGGTGTTCATCGCTGCCGACAGCTTGCCGTCCGCGCCGACGTTCAGGTCCTTCTGGTTGAAGTTGGCATATCCCGACAGGAAGCCCGGGTGGATCGTCGCCCAGGAGCGCGAACCACGCACACCGATGCCGTAAATGCCGCCGATGTCCTTCTGCAGCTTGGCCGCGACCGCGATCATGTCGTCGAGGTTCTTCGGTAATTCGACGCCGGCCTTGTCGAACATCTCGCGGTTATAGGTGATGTTGTTCTGTTCGAACGCCCACGGAATGCACCATTGCTTGGCGTCTTCCGACCCAAGCGCTCCGCCCGGCTGGCCGTTCCAGGCGCAGGAGTTCTTCACGCCGGCAAGGAAATCGTCCCAGTTGTAGTTGGGGTTGGTCTTAGCCGGATCCTTGATCCATTCGTTGAGGTCGGCGATCCAGCCGGCCGGGCCATAGGTCCAGGTCATGTAGGCGCCGGTCATGAAGGCGTCGTATTCGGCCGAGCCCGACGACAGCGCCGCCGTCACCTTGTCGAAATAGACGTCTTCCGGAAAGACGTCATAGGTGACCTCGATGCCGGTCAGATCCTTGAAGGCCTGCAGGTTGGCGATCATCGCATCGGCGTAAGGGTGCTTGTTCAAAAGCAGCTTCAGCTTCTTGCCGGAATGCGCCTTCCAGTCGAAATCGGCGGCGAGCGCCTGGGTCGACATCATGTTGAACAACGTGCCGGCCGTGCCGGCCGTCAAGCCTGCCGCACCCAATCCCTTGAGCATGCCGCGGCGGTCCACCTCCCCACGCAGGAATGCGCTGATGAGGTCCTTCTCCTTCTCGTACATCCGTCTTCTCCTCCGTTGCGGGTATGATTGCGACTGCCGGCTACCCCACCGGTATTCCTCCCTTTGAGACCCGAACGGCAGATCCTCCCTGCCCTCCGCATGGCCTCGAATGTCTCAGCGCCTCATGCGCTTTCGGCCGCAAGCGCCCGTGCCGTCCGCTCGTCGGTGATAAGGCCGCTTAAGTGTCCACTTGCGAGCACGGCGCGAATGGCCGGTACCTTGATCTTGCCGCCGGCCACAGCAACCGTGCGGCGGTTCTTCAGGTCCTCGCGGCTGAGCGTGAAGGTCCGGTCGGACAACGCTGTTTCGACTGGTGCGCCGTCCTTGTCGAAGAAGTGGCCGAGCAATTCGCCCATCGCCCCGCCCTTCTGGATTTCCTCGATCTCGCTCATCTCGATCATGCCGGTCGAGACCAGCGATGCCTCGCGCTCGACGGTGCCGATGCCGACCATCAAGAGATCCGCGGTCTTGGCGAGATCGAAGACCTCACGCACGCCGCGCTGGCTGAAGAGCACGTCGCGATCCTCGACCGTGTTGGCAAAGAACGGCACCGGCATGACATAGGCCTCCGCACCGGTGCGCTCGGCGAGCCGGTGGATCACGTCATGCGGGTTGGCCGAGAACTTGCGGGTGAGCCCGCCGAGCAGCGACACGAAGCGGGTGTTGCCGCTTGCCATGCGCGGCAGGTATTCGACGCACGCGGCAAGCGTGCGGCCGTGGCCGACGCCGACCAGTGCCGTCTCGCCGCGCTCGATCTCGCGCTTCAGGAACTGCGCGCCGGAAATGCCGAGCGCCTTCAGGGGCAGATCGTCGGAATCGAAGTCCGGCACCACCTCGCAATAGTCGAGGCCAAAGCGCGCCGAAAGCGCCTGCTCGAGCTCGACACACTCCGAGACTTCGCCGTCGATATAGACCTTCACCAGTCCTTCCTGGTTGGCCTTCATGATCAGCCGATGGGCCTTGAGCGAGGTAAGCCCCAGGCGCTTGGCGACCTCGGCCTGGGTCAGCCCGCCGGCATAGTGCAGCCAGGCCGCCCGCGTCGCCATGCTGGTCTCGTCGTCACGAATACCTGTCCCGCCAATCGTCATTGTCTCCACCCGGTCCTTATTGCGCTGCATGATATTTTTTGCACAGCGTGATATTTTTATCCGTTGATGAAAGAAATTTCATGTCGTGCAAAAAATGTCAATAGCGATCAGCCGCGCGATCGATCACGTTTGTGGAGGAATGGGATTGGGAGAGCCGGCATCGACCGGCGCGGCGCGCCGTCGGGGCGCCGCTACGGGCGGGCATGCAGTGATGGGCGGCGCCTACACGGCTTACTGCCCGAGGTTTCTCAGATACAGCGACAGCAATTGCGTCTGCGAGGAAATGCCGAGCTTGCGGTAGACGTTCCGGCGGTGAACCTTGACCGTACCGGTGGAGATGCCGAGCCTGAGGCCGATCGATTCCGACGAATGGCCCTGCAGAACCAGTTCGATGATCGAGGATTCCCGCTCCGTCAGATTGAGATGCTGCCAGACGCCATCGGCCGGTGGATGCGTCGCCTTGCGGCGGCTGCGGCCGGTTTTCGCCAGCGCCGCATCGAACCGTCGGCCGAGACCCGCCCAATGATGGCGCACCAGTGCCGAGACCAGCGGCTCGACCTTCTTCAACAGCGCAAACTCCGCCGGGCTGAACGGCCCCGTCGCCTCGCGCCGCATCAGCGACAGCACGACGGTGATCTGCTCGTCGACCGGCACGAAGAAGCCGACTTCCTCCGCAAGCCCGGTCTGCACATAGTAGGTGCGGTAGTATTCCGAGGAGAAGAACCGATCGGGCGCAAGCTCCCGCATCCGCCAGATGCCCGGCTTGCCCTGTGACGCCGCATGGTAGAACGGGTCAAGCAGATAGGGCCCCGCCTGGTAGAGGCTGACGAAAAGCACATGATCCTTGGCGTTGAAGGTGCTGAAGAGATCGATCGGCCGTTCCTTGCCGCGATAGGCAAAGACGACCACATAGTCGAAGGTCATCAGCGTCGACATCAGCCGCCGATAGGCGGTGCCGACCGCCTCGTCGTCTAGCGCAGGACCTGCCACCAACGATGCCATGACCTGAAAAAGCCCCTCGAGATCGACGCTCAAACCGCCCTCCCGGCCGATATTTCCTGCTCCGGGGTATACTCCTCACACAGAGCATTCCACGTTGAAATACCTCTCTCGGGGTATATACCGGCAGGGTGCGCGCTGACTAGGCTGCGTATCAATGACGGTGGAGTGCCAGGACGGAGATTCCTGGCTGCATCCGAAAACAACCGCAGGGAACAGACGTGACATCCGCTTCGACGAACGACATCGAATTCCGTTCGGTCGCCAAACGTTATGGCGCCGTGACGGCCGTATCGGACATTAATCTCGAGGTGCCGCGTGGCGCCTTCATGGCGCTTCTCGGGCCTTCCGGCTGCGGCAAGACCACCTGCCTGCGCATGATCGGCGGCTTCGAGCAGCCGAGCGAGGGCACGGTCTTCATCAGCGGCGAGCCGATGAACGGTGTTGCCGCCTACCGCCGCCCGGTCAACATGGTGTTCCAGCACTATGCGCTGTTTCCCCATCTCGATGTCGAGCAGAACGTCTCCTACGGCTTGAGGCAGATGCGGCCGCGCATCGCCAGCGCCGAGATTTCCCGCCGCGCCCAGGAGGCGTTGGAGATGGTACGGCTCGGCGGTTTCGGCAAGCGCCGCATCCACGAAATGTCCGGCGGCCAGCAGCAGCGCGTGGCGCTCGCCCGCGCCATGGCGGTCGAGCCGAACGTGCTGCTGCTCGACGAGCCCCTCGCCGCCCTCGACAAGAAGCTGCGCACCGCCATGCAGATCGAGCTGCAGACGCTGCAGCGCGAGCTCGGCATCACCTTCGTGCTCGTCACCCACGATCAGGAAGAAGCGCTGTCGATGAGCGATTTTGTCTGCGTCATGAATGCCGGCCGCATCGTCCAGGTCGGCCCGCCGCAGGAGATCTACGATCGTCCCGCAAGCCTCTTCGTCGCCGATTTCGTCGGCAAGACCAACCGCATCGATGCGACCGTCGACGGCGCCTCGTCGCTTGTCCTTGCCAACGGCGCCCGCTTCGCCACCCCTGCCGTCAATGGAACGAAGGGTGCGGCAACGGTGGCGCTCAGGCCCGAAGCGATCCGCCTGACGCGCAACGGCGCCGCCAGCGCAGACGCGCTTGCCGGCACCGTCACTCACCGGATCTTTTTGGGCTCAGCCGTCGAATACTCCGTCGCGGTCGACGGGCTCGGCGATTTCCTGGTGACGGCCGACCGTCGCACGCTCGGCGACAGCGAACTGGTGGAGCCCGGCGAAAAGGTCGGCCTCGCCTTCGATCCGAACGCGCTGCACGTCTTTCCAGCCTGAACTCTCCCGGCCTCACCAAGCCGGTTCTGCCGCCTACGCATGAACGTCAAACGATAAAGGGAACAGCGTCATGAGCAAATGGTACAGAGAAAATGCCCCTATCACCGCCGATCAGCTCTCGGACGAACTGATGCGCCTGAAGCGCGGCTCGGTTACGCGCCGCCACTTCCTCGGCGTCACCGGCCTCGGGCTTGCGACCGCAGTTCTCGCGCGCCAGCCGGGCCTCTTCAATTCCACCGCCTTCGCCGGCGATCTCGGCACGCAGATGTCGATCGCCACCTGGCCGAACTACCATGACCCCGCGACGTTCGAGGCCTTCCAGGCGGCAACCGGCGTTGCCGTCGAGGTCAATGTCTTCGGCTCCAACGAGGAAATGCTGGCGAAGCTCCAGGCCGGCGGCACCGGTTGGGACCTCTTCGTTCCCACCAACTACACGATCTCCACCTATGTGAAGCTCGGCCTCATCGACGAGCTCGATCTGTCGAAGCTGCCGAATTACGACGCCTCGACCGAGACGGCGCGCTTCACAAACGAAGGCGTCGTCGACGGCAAGACCTATGCCGTGCCGAAGAACTGGGGCACAACCGGCATCGCGCTCAACTCCGGAAAGATCAAGACGCCGGTGACCAGCTGGAAGGACTTCTTCGAGATCGCCATGACCGAGGCCGACGGCCGCGCCATGGTCCACGACTACCAGCTCACCACCATCGGCAATGCGCTGGTATCGCTTGGGTTTTCCTTCAACTCGATCAAGCCGGACGAACTAGCCAAGGCCGAGGAGCTGCTGATCAAGGTGAAGCCGCATCTCTACGCCATCAACAGCGACTACCAGCCGTCGATGCGCGCGACCGATGCCTGGATGACCATGTGCTGGACCAATGACGGCGCCCAGCTCAACCGCGACATGCCGGAAATCCAGTTCGTGCTCGGCAAGGACGGTGGTGAAATCTGGTCGGATTTCTACGCGATCCCGAAGAGTGCCGCCAACAAGGCCGCCGGCTATGCCCTGCTGAACTATCTGATGGCGCCGGAAAACGCCATGAAGGAGCACATCGCCAACGGCGCACCAACCACCGACAGCCGCGTGCTGAAGCTGCTGCCGGCCGACGTGACCGGCAACAAGATCGTCTATCCGGACGAGGCATCGCTGACCCCGCTCGAATTCGGCGCCGCCGTGACGCTGACCGACCCCGGCCGCGCCGAACTGATGGCGCGCTTCAAGTCGGCTTGATCGAAACTGCGACTGCCCCTCATCCATGCGGTGAGGGAAACGCATGCGTGGTGAGGGAACTGCCCCTCATCCGCCTGCCTGTCCCTTCTCCCCGTTCTGACGGGGAGAAGGGACAGGCAGCAACCTTCCCGCTCCTATCTCCCGCTTCTCATGCGTGGGACCGAGCGGGCGCCACGAGTCCCCCTTCGCCCCGCCTGCGGGGAGAAGGGGGCCGGCAGACCGGACGAGGGGCTTCCCTCACCGCGCGGATGCCGGGCCGAAATGCTAATGAAACCAGATGGATAGATTTACATGCCCGCGGCAACGAATACGAAGAGAAACCTGGTGACGGCGGCGCTGGTGGCGCCGGCGGCGGCGTGGCTGATGATCTTCCTCGTGCTGCCATTCATCGCCATGCTGGTCTTCGCTTTCGGCGAACGCGCACCGGAAGGCGGCTATCAGGCGGCCTTCACCTTTGCCCAGTTCGCCAACCTGCCGACACGTGCGGCGGCCTTCTGGAACACGCTCGTTCTCGCGCCGATCGGCGCGCTCGCCTGCCTGCTGATCGCCTATCCGGTCGCCTACTACCTCGCGGTCAAGGCGAACCCGCGCTACCGGCTGATCCTCGTATCGCTGGTGGTCGTACCCTTCTGGACCAGCCTGCTCGTGCGCACCTATGCCTGGATGTACATCCTTGGCTCGCGCGGCATCCCGAACCTTTTGTCGATGATCGGCATCGAGGACGTGAGGATGCTCAACACGCCCGGGGCCGTGCTGCTCGGCATCGTCTACGGCTACCTGCCGCTAATGATCATGCCGATTTATGTGAGCCTCGAAAAACTCGACCGCCGGCTGCTCGAAGCCTCCGCCGATCTCGGCGCCAAGCCGGTCTCGACCTTCTTCGGCGTCACCCTGCCTTTGTCGCTACCAGGGGTGATGACCGGTGTCGCGCTGGTGACCATCCTGCTTCTTGGCGAATACCTGATCCCGCAGCTCTTGGGCGGCGGCAAAGTGTTCTTCATCGGCAATGCACTGGTCGATCTCTTCCTGCAATCGCGCAACTGGCCCTTCGGCTCGGCGATCGCCGTCACCCTCGTTGCCGTTGTCGTGGTGATCCTGATGGTGGCGATGCGCATTGCCTTCCGCGTTGCCGGCACAAGACAGGTGGATCTCGTCTGATGCGCGCCTTTATCTCTTCCGTCTATCTCTTCCTCTACGCGCCGATCGCGCTCGTCGTCTTGTTCTCCTTCAACGCCGGGCGTAACGCCAGCGAGTTCACCGGGTTTTCGACCGCCTGGTACGGCAAGGCGCTGGGCAACACCTTCCTGGTCTCGGCCTTGCAGAACAGCCTGCTAATCGCCTTCACCAGCGCCACGCTTGCGGCGATCTTCGGCACCATGGCGGCCCTTGGCATGGAGCGGCTGGCGCCGCGCAACCGGGCGATCTTCGATGCGCTCTTTGCAGCGGCAATCGTCGTGCCCGGCGTCGTCATCGGCATCGCGACGCTGGTGGCGTTGGTCGCCGTCTTCTCCTTCATCAATCCGGCGCTCGCCACCATCTGGCCGGGCGATCAGCCGCCGCAGCTCGGCCTCGGCTACGGCTCGATCATCGCCGCCCACGGCCTGTTCTCGATGGCGCTGGTGACGATGATCGTGAAGGCCCGCATCGCCAGCCTCGGCCGCGATATCGTCGAGGCTTCAAGCGACCTTTACGCGACACCGCTCACGACCTTCCGGCTGATCGTGCTGCCGCAGATCCTGCCGTCGATCCTCGCCGGCTTTCTTCTGGCCTTCACCTTCTCCTTCGACGATTTCATCATCGCCTTCTTCGTCGCGGGCTCGAAAACCACGCTACCGATCTACGTCTTCGCCTCGATCCGCCGCGGCGTGACGCCCGAGATCAACGCGATCGCGACGCTGGTGCTTGTCGCCTCGCTGCTTCTGATCCTGACCGCCCGCATCCTGATGCGAGAGAAGAAAACAAAATCCGGGGAGTGAAACCATGATCCTGAAAGACCGGGTCGCGATCGTGACCGGAGCCGGCTCCGGGATCGGTCAGGCGGGTGCGGCCATCATGGCGCGCGAGGGCGCCCATGTCGTCGTCGTCGATCGCAGCCTTGTGGCAGCCAGCACCGCCGTCGAGGCGATCGCCAGCAAGGGCGGCAGCGCCGAGGCGCTGGCGATCGACGTCACCGACGACGCCGCGCTCAGCGATGGCATCGCCGATATCCTCTATCGCCACGGCCGCATCGACATCCTGCACAACCATGCCGGCGCTCAAGTGGCGGGCGATCTCGAAGAAGTCGAGATTTCGGGCTTCGACCGTTCTTGGAACCTCAACGTCCGCGCCCATTTCATGGCCGCACGCCTCGTCATGCCGTCGATGAGGGCGGCCGGCCGCGGCGTCATCGTCAATACCTCGTCCTCCTCAGGCGTGCTCTATGATCGCGAGATGATCGCCTACACCACCACCAAACACGCCGTCATCGCCATGACCAAGCAGATGGCCGGCGACTACGCACGCCACGGCATCCGGGTCAACGCGCTCTGCCCCGGCTGGGTCGACACGCCCTTCAACGAGCCCTTCATCGCCCAGATGGGCGGGCGCGGCGCGATCGAATCCTATATCCGCGAAAAGGTGCCGCTCGGCCGCTGGGCAAGTGTCGACGAGATCGCCGAGTCGATCCTCTTCCTCGTCTCCGACCGCTCCTCCTACATGACCGGCCAGATCCTGGTGGTGGATGGCGGCGAGACGGTGGTGTGAAGACCGGACGTTGACGTCGCGTCCCCTTTAGGTTTCGAAGTGCGGCGGCGACACCGCACTTCCTTCATTTCTGGCGCAACAAAGCCACGGACAACTGGGCTGGTTAGGCGCGTCTCCTATCCTCCCTCATTTCTGTGCTTGTCACAGAAATCCAGCCACGGCGCGTCCGCGCCGTGAATGACTTTTGAGAACGCCGGATCGAAGGTGCCTTTCGCGCCACCGACGCGCCGCTGCTGGATCCCTGTGACGAGCACAGGGATGAGGTTGGCGACCTTATCAAGCCTCCGGAACCGTCCCCCGGCATGCCCAAGCCACCGCCGCAAAGGACCGTGGGCCGTCAGGCTGGCCGGCCTCATAGGCCGCGCGTACTGCCGCGTCGACCTTTGCCCGCAGTCCCTGATCCAGCGAGCCAACATATTTGCCCAAGGGTCCCTCGCCCGCCGCGATCGGCTGCCAGAAATCCTCGAACGACTGATAGTCCATGCGGATCATCAGCGACGTCTGCTCGACCTTTTCAAGGCCATGCGCGGCAAAGCTCTGCATCATCTCACCCGGCCGCATCATCGGCTGGAAGCAATATCGGCTGCGTATTTGTTCCGCATTCTCATCGAGCATCGCCGCCGTATCGAGCACCATGCGCATGCCCGGCATGCCGCCAAGGTGATCCCAGACCACGGCGGCGACCACGCCGCCCGGCCGCGTGACCCGGCGCATCTCGGCAACCGCCTTTCCCGCCTCTGGAACGAAATGCAGCACCAGCAGCGCCAGCGCCCGGTCGAAAGAAGCATCGGCAAAGGGAAGCGCGCAGGCATCGGCCTGCTGAATCTTGATCCTCGGATCGGTGTTGGCCTTAATCGCCGCTTCGACGAAGACGGGGGAAAAATCGATCGCGGTAATCTCGCTGAGATCGGCCGCGTGCGGCAGCGCAAAGGTCAGGCTCCCGGTGCCGCAGCCGACGTCCAGCACCCGTTCGCCGTCGGCAATGCCGGCAAAATCGATGAAGGGCGGCGCCAGCTGCCGGCTCCACCGCCCCATCAACTGTTCATAGCCGGTCGCACTCTGCACATTGAAGCTCGATGTCATCGGTGCCCCCCAAGAGCCGAAGGGAGCGCATTGTACCGCGCGCCACGCCTTGCACCAAGGCGTAGATAGTACGTGCCCGTCCGGTTCCTGATGATGGATGGAGGCGAGATGGCCGTTTAGTGCGGGGCTCAACGCGTCTCGCCATAAATCCGTCAGCCAGACCATTGACGGAACTAATTTTGAAGTGCTCATTAGGAACATCAAGAAAAGGGGAAATAAGCGCCTCTTAACGTCCTTTCTGATAATTGGAGCCGTCTCCATTCTCGCGATAATCATTTAAGTCGGACACGACTGTACTTCTGCAGATGGTGACTGGCGAATGGCAGGCGGTATTTCTGAGGCTCGGGCACCCCTGAAATAAAGTGAAAAAACTCGCATTATGAGCGTAGTTTCCACCTGGATGGAATATGCAGCGCACCTCAACTATCTTATTCATCAGATTTCTATGCATAATATTTGTACTATTTATGGCATTTATCATTGACGCTGGTATTGTTTATTTTTCTCAACACATGGCAATGCCAATTATATTTGGAATATTCTTGAGGTCCGCACTTCTCACCGCTTGGCTATCGATAATATTTGCCATAGTTGAACTTATTAACAACATCTCTGATTCAATATCTAATTATACTCTTTTTAGATCATTGATGATCTCAGACATGATATTCGTAAATTCTATTATAGCATTTGTTTTCTATATATATTATTTTGGATCCGGATCGCTGGCGGTATCTATTGCAGACTCTGACGGAATTCTTGTTGACAAAGGCCAGTTTACTATGCTCGACCTTCACAAGACAGTTTCAAATATCGCTACATCTACTTTTTCCGCACTATTTCTACATTTCATGTTTTTGCTTCATGCACTCGCAATCACCAGGCGCACAGATTAAAACGGCTCGAATCAAGGATTTATTGAGGCTCCACTCGGGAAACCTCTCACGCCTCGTCTCACACCTTCACATGCCCGATGCCCTTGGCAGCAATCTCCTCGAAACTCTCGTCGTAGCCGGCATCGGCATAGCGGATGACACCGAGAGCGGTATCATTGGTGAGCGCATGGTCGAGCCGCTCGTCGGCCTCAGCCGTGCCGTCGGCAACGACGGTCACGCCGCAGCTGGTCATATAGCCGGCATAGCCGCCGCCGCCGGAATGCACGACGACGAGATCGGCCATCGACGAGCAGAGCAGCATGGCGTCGAGCAAGGGCCAGTCGGCGATCGCGTCCGATCCGTCCTTCATCCGCTCGGTCATGATGTTCGGGTGCGCCATGGCGCCGGCATCGAGATGGTCGCGCGAGAACGCGATCGGTCCCTTGAGTTCGCCGGATGCGACCAGCTCGTTGACGCGCCGCGCCAGTGCCGTGCGCTCGCCATGGCCGAGCCAGGCGATGCGGGCCGGCAGGCCCTCGAAGGGGATATGCTGACGTGCGAGCTTGATCCAGTTGGTGATGATCTTGTTGTCCGGGAACATCTCCAGCAAAAGGTCGTCGATGCGGGCGATGTCGCTCTCCTCGCCTGACAGCGCCATCCAGCGGAACGGCCCGATGGCGCGGGCAAAAAGCGGCCTGAGATAGGCTTCGGTGAAGATCGGAATGTCGAAGGCATTGGCAACGCCGCCCTCGCGGGCCTGGGTGCGGATCAGGTTGCCGTTGTCGAAGACTTCTGAGCCCTTTTTCTGGAAGTCGAGCATCGCCTTGACGTGTTCGACGATCGAGGCACGGCTTGCCGCCATCAATTGCCCCTGGCCGTCATCGCGCAGCGACTTCACCTGGTCGAGGCTCATGCCCTTCGGCACGTAGCCGTAGACGAGATCATGCGCCGAGGTCTGGTCGGTCACCACGTCGGGCACGATGCCGCGCCGTGCGATTTCCGGGTAGATTTCCGCCGCATTGCCGACGAGGCCGACGGAAAGCGCGCGCTTCTCCTTCACGGCCGCGTCGATCATCGCCAGCGCCGCATCGAGATCCGGCGCGATCTCCTGGAGATAGCCGATCTCCCGGCGCTTCTTCGCCCGCTCCGCATCAATGTCAACGCAGAGGATCGCAGCCCCCGCCATGCGGCCGGCTAGCGGCTGCGCCCCGCCCATGCCGCCGAGCCCCGCCGTCAGCACGAAACGACCGAAGAGATCGCCGCCGAATCGGCGCTCGGCGATGCGCATGAAAATCTCGTAGGTGCCCTGGATCACCCCCTGGCTGCCGATATATTGCCAGGCGCCGGCCGTCAGCCCGCCCCAGCAGATCAGCCCCTTGCGCTGCAATTCGTAGAACACCTCGGCCTTCGCCCATTGGCCGACGATGTTGCAGTTGGCCATGATGACGAGCGGCGCCTTGGCATGGGTCTTCAACAGCCCCACCGGCTTGCCCGACTGGATGATGAGCGTCTGGTCTTCGTCCATCTCGGTGAGCGCCTTGACGATGGCGCGATGCGCCGGCCAGTTGCGCGCCGCCTTGCCGAGGGCGGCATAGACGACGAGATTGTCCGGATCCTCGCCGACGGAGAGCACATTTTCGAGCAGCCGCAGCAGCGCCTCCTGCCGCCAGCCCTTGGCGCGCAGCTCCGGCCCGCCGGGGATCGGGAAACCAGGGTGACGGGGGTTGGCCTTGGGCATTGTCCTGTTCCTCATTGTTGTCTCGGCGGGGTGATTGCCCCTCTCATTCATGTCGGCAGAAGGTCGCTGCCCCCATTTACGTCGGCGGGAGTCGCTGCCCCTCACCCTAGCCCTCTCCCCGCTTGCGGGGAGAGGGGATGGCGTTGCGTTTGCCTCGGTTGCCGAATGCGAACCGCGGCCGTTTCCCCTTCCACGATCGGCCGGTGAATGGCGCACCGCGTGCCACACGCACTGCGGAGAATGGCGGCCACGTCCCCTCTCCCCGCCTGCGGGGAGAGGGTTAGGGTGAGGGGCAACCCCGCCAACACTTATTGGCGGGCAGACCACCAACCTTCACTTCGGCGGCAGCGTCTCGACGAAGGCAATCGCCCCATCGAGCAGCCGCCGGCGCAAGGCATCGTCGCCATAGGCATCCGCACCCACGCGCACCCAGCCATGCATCGCGCGTCCGTTCATCACCATCAGCTCGATATCGGGCAGCGCAAGCGCCCAGCCGTCATTGCCCTTGCCGAGCCGCACCAGCAGCGAACCCTCGCGTGCGCCAAGGAGCAGGTTGCCATGCAGCAGATAGGCCCAGCCACCGAACATCGCCTTCTCCGAGAGCCCGGCGCGATCGCCGAGCTCCTCGCGGATCAGCTCTTCCAACCCGGCATCGCGTGCCATGGCTCTCTCCCGTCAGCTCCGACCCGAAAGCGCGTAGCGGGCAAGCTCGATGCCCATCGCCTTTTCGACAGACGGATAAACCGTCGGGTCGAGCACGCTGGACGAAAGCGGGATCACCGTCTTTGCCACATGCAGCACGAAGATCCTCATGCCCACCTGAAGCTGGCCTACGCTCAAGGGCTCGCCCTCCGGTGACAGCGTGGTGATGACGTCGGGGAAGGTCGCAAGCCGCCGACCTTCCGCAGAGTCAACCGCCATATACTCGTTCATCACGTGCAGTACCGTCGAGTCAGCGCCCTTCCCCAGCGTGACCGTGCCGATATCGAAGGCTTCCTTGGTATAGACGACCGATTTGTCGGTAATCGTACCTTCGGCGAGGATCGCGCCATTGGTTGCTTTGACGATCGCGTCGATGATGGCGCTGCCGCCCCTGGCCTCCGCCGCGATGATCGCCTCACCCAGAGCCAGCGCCAGCGAAATGCCGCCGAGCGCCGCATTGGCTTTCACATAGGACGCGCGCACCGGATTGCGGCACGACGCGATGAAGCCGCCCGACATGTCCGACGCGGTGCGCAGGACCGGCGAGACCTTGGCGGTGGCGCCGCGCACCACCAGCTCGATATAGCGGTTCTCGTCGCGATTTCCGCCGACCGCCGTCTGGATCATCGGTTCGGGCGAACCGGCAAGGCCGATCGAGCCCATGTCGCCGGTCGGATGCGCGCGGATATCGCCGACCGCGTCGACCACCTTGGTGCCGAGGATTGCCGAAGGCAGCCAACCGTTCAACGTCGAAGACTTGCCGTTCTGGCCGATGATGAGCCCGGAGAGCTTCTCGCCGAGCGCCTCCTGCAACAGTTGCACGGCCTTGACGTAGTCGACGCCGCGCATTTCCCAGGGCGTGGTCGAGGCCGGCGCGCCGATCGCGGCTGCCGTCGCCACCCAGTCGTTGGCGTCGAGCTCGTCGATCGACACCAGCTCCGGCTTGCCGATCGAGACCGCGGCATAGCCAAGCATGCGCCCGTGGTCGGCCCAGCCGCCACCGCCCGCCGCATAGACGGAGCCGCCCTTGACCGCCGCCTCGACGTCCTTTTCCTTCAGTATCCGGCCCATCTCACACCTTCTCCTGCAATCGTCTGTCGAGCCTCTTCACCGCATCGAAGAGAACGGCGGCGCCAAGCGCGATGTCGTCGTTCTCAGCCCATTCCTCCGGCGCATGCGAGCGCCCACCGAGGCACGGTATGAAGATCATCGCCGAGCGCGTGATACGGCCCATCCAGGCGGTGTCGTGCCCAGCACCCGATGCTATGCGCCGGTGCTTGGCGCCGATCGCATCGCAGCTTTCTTCGAGCGTTGAGAGCAGAAGCGCATCGCCGGGCGTCGGGTGGTTGTCGGAAATCACATTGGCAGGCGCGATCGTCACGCCCGACGCTTCGGCAACGCTCTGGCAAAGAGGGCCGAGTGCGTCCAGAAATCGCTCCATCTGCGGCCTGAGCTCGGCACGCGCGTCGATCAACAACCGCACGCGCGAAGGCACCACATTCGCCGCATTCGGCTCGATCGCAAATTCGCCGACCGTTGCGGTAAAGTGTCCGTCACCCCGCGAAAACTCCATCGCCAGCCGCTCGATCTCCAGCACGAGCCGGGAGGCTGCGACCAAAGCGTCGCGCCGATGCCCCATCGGCGTCGTGCCGGCGTGATCGGCCTGCCCCTCGACGATGATCTCGATGCGAGTGATGCCCGAGATGGCGGTAACGACCCCAACATCGAGCCGCCCGGTTTGGAGCACCGGCCCCTGCTCGATGTGCAATTCCAGAAAGGCCTTGATATCCGAGCGCTTCGAGCCCGAAAGCCGCGACGGATCGCCGCCGACCTCGACGATGCCCTGCCGCAGACTGAGTTGGCCCTGGGTACGGCTCAGCCAGCCATCAGGCAGCACGCCCGCCATGCCGCGGCTGCCGACGCAGGAAACGCCGAAGATCGACACTTCCTCCGCGAGAAAATCGACGATCTCCAGATCATGGTCGAGCTCGATGCCGTTGTCGGCCAGGGCCCGCGCCACTTCGAGCGCGGCCGCAACGCCGGCGATACCGTCGAAGCGGCCGCCATCCGGCACCGTGTCGGAATGGGAGCCGAGCATGATGGTGCCGAGCGCCGACTTGCGCCCCTTGCGCCGGCCGATCAGATTTCCGGCGGCGTCGATCCGGGTTTCGAGCCCGGCGGCACGGAAGCGCCGGTCGAGGAAGGCGCGGCCCTCGAGAAACAGCGGCGTGAAAGCGCGGCGTGTGTAGGGCCGGTCGAGCTCGGTGATGCCGGCCAAACCGTTCACGATGCCGGCGATCCGGCCGGCATTGACAGGCAGATTGGCCGGGACCTTGTTGTGGGCGGTCTTGCTCATCACGCCTCCTGCAGCGCCAACGTGGCCAGCGGCCGGACGAATTGCCCAACACCGGGCTCGGCAAGCACCTCGCGACCATCGAAGGCGAGCCTGCCGCGCAGATACGTGGCAGATACCCGCCAGGGCAGCCTGATATCGTTATAGGGCGACCAGCCGACAACGTTGTGACCGCTTGCCGCCGCGTCATAGACATAGGGCTCGGGCGTCATGACGATGATATCGGCATCCTTGCCGGCTTCGAGTGCGCCCTTCTGATGGTCGAGGCGGAAATGCCGCGCCGCGTTCAGCGTCATCAGTTCGGCTGCCCGAGTCAGCGGAATTCCGCGCTCCAGCGCGCCCTTGACGAAGAGCGGCACCATGACTTCGAGACCGGGCACGCCTGAAGCGTTCGCCAGCATGTCCGGATTGGTCTTGCGGTCCTCCGACCAGCTCACATGATCGGTGGAGACCATCGTCACCGTACCGTCGGCCACATGCCGCCAGAGCTTCTCGACCTCGGCGCGCGGCCGGATCGGCGGATTGATCTTGGCCTTGCCGCCGAGGCGCCGGACGTCATTTTCCTCGTCGAGCGTCAGGTAGTGGATGCAGCACTCGATCGTCGCCGCATGGCCTTGCGCGCGGTAAGCGGCGGCAATCTCGTAGCCGCGGCCGAGCGAGCAATGCACCACATGCGCGGGGCAGCCCGTGGCAGCGCCGGTCTCATAAATCTGGTTGGTGGCAAGCAGTTCCGTCAGCGGCGGGCGCGACAGCCCGTGGGCGCGGTAGTCGGTGATGCCCGCCGCCTTGACCTTATCGATCGCGGCGCGCACCGCCTCGTCGTCCTCGTTGTGCACGCCGGCAGCGAGCCCGCTCAGTGCGATCGCGCGGAAGCAGTCTTCAAGGAGCGCTGCCGGAATGCGCGGAAAGCGCTTGGGATCGGTGCCGAAGGTCGAGAACTTGAAGGCGGCGACACCCGCCTCCACCATTTCGCCGATGCGCGCCGGCCCCTCCTTTGGGTCGACGGTGCCATAAAGCGCGAAGTCGACGCGCGCCTGCGGACCGGCATGGTCGATCTTGCGGCGTAGCGCTTCAGCCGAGCAGACGAGATTGCCCTCGTCATAGGGCATGTCGACGATGGTGGTGACGCCGCCGGCCGCAGCCGATCGCGTCGACCAGATGAAATCCTCCTGGTTCTTCTGCGACAGCGAATGCACCTGCGCATCGACGGCGCCGGGCAGGATCAGCGCATTCCCGAGATCATGCCGTTCACGCGCGGCCGGTGCCGCCCCCTGGCCGACATGCACCACCTTGCCATCGCGCACCGCCACGTGCCCGCCCTCGACGATCCGGTGCGGGAGAACAACGGTGCCTTTCAGAACGAGATCGAAATCGGACATGCTGTTCTCCTCGTTGTGTCACTTGCCGAGCGCGAAGAAGTCGTCGAACTCGGGCATCGGTGCGGTGGCGACGAAGGAGCGCAGCAGGTCGTGGCAGGTGAAGGCATCCTGCAGCGCCTCGATCTCCTTCGAGAGCGGCCGGTCCTTGAGATACATGGGGCTGACGGAACGGGTCTGGTCGTAGGCGCGCTTGACGACGCCCTGCGGCTGGTCACCGACGAGATCGATCGCCTGCGACGACAGCATCGCCTCGATGGCGGCAAGCTGGCGCAGGTCCCGCACCTGGGTCTCCATGCGCTCGACGATCAGCGGCAGGAAGGTCGCTTCTTCCTCGAGACCGCCGGCAACCACGATCGATTGCGCCGAGAGCGGCACGGCCAGCGACTGCACGCGCATGTAAAGTTCGACGGCGAGCTTCATCAGCGGGCCGAGCCCGGTCGCCACCTCTCCCGGCGCGACAAGATTGACCGAGAGATTGCGACGTCCGCCGTTCGACAGAAGGATGCAGCGGTTCAACACGTTGCGTGCCGCATGCGAAAAGGCGATCTGTGCCGCTTCGATATAAAGCGTCGTCGTCAACGGCAGCGACGCACCGGAGGAATGCACCTGGCCGCCGAGCACCACCGGGTTGTCGTCGGAGAGATAGGTCGCCTCCACCAGCCGCCCGGCGGCAACCATCAGTGTATCGACGACGGCGCCGAACACCTGGGCGGTCATGCGCAGGCTGAGCGGATCGTGGATGGCCGTCGGCACCGGCCAGTCTGCAACACCGGATTGACCGTAGAGCCAGGAGCCGACCAGCGCCTCGCCGCGGGTCGAGAGCGTTGCCGCCACCCGCCACGGATCGGCCGACGCGCCAAGCGCTAAGGATGACATAACGCCGGTGACGAGCAGCACGCGGATCGCGGCCGCCGCCTCGCGCAGCACGTTGGCCGCCGCGGCGAAGGAAATGGCATTGACGCTGAGCGCCGCCAGCGCGTCGCGCGGCTGCATGACGAATGGCTTCAGGCCCGCTTCGGCAAGCGCCGTCTCGGCCGAAACGAGGCGCCCTTGATAGTAGGCCTCGCCGACGCCTGTCAGCACCGAGGCGATCTGCCCCATCAGGCCGATATCGGCGCAGCCCATCGAGCCGTGCCGGCGCACGGCCGGAATGATGTCGGACGCAAGAAGGGACAGAAACGCCCGGATCAGATCCGGGCTGCAGCCGGTGTGGCCGCGCATGGCGGTGTTGACGCGGATGGCGATCGCCATGCGCACGATCGCCGGCGCGAAGAACTCGCCGGTGCCGAAATGGTGGGCTCTGACCAGCGAATTGTTGAATTCAGCCAGATCGTCGGCCGTCCAGAGACGGTCCTTCATCGAGCCGACGCCGGTGTTGGAACCATAGACGGGAAGCCCCATCGCGACACGCTCGGCAACCACCTTGTGGGCCGCGGCCACCCGCTCCATGCCGCCGTCATCGGCCACCGGCCGAACCCTTCCCGCCCCGATGTCCTCGAGCGTCGCGAAGTCCAGCGGTTTCCCGCAGAGAACGATGGATTTGACCTGATGCAGCATGCCGATGGATACCTTCCCGCGCAGGAGCCGCTTCGGTTTCGAAACGGTGCGCGGATGCTCTGATGTCTCGCAACCGCCGCTCGCAAGGCCTTGGTTGCTTTGTGCATGCTATGCGCTTATCGCCCGCTCGTGCTATATCCCAAATCTGGAACGGGCAATGCGTAATCATGGACATGCCATCGGCGCATGGTGCCGCTCGTCTGGCAGAAGGATCGCCGAATGGACTTAGCAACGATCGTGATCGTCGATGCGGTGCTCCGCGAAGGCGGCATCCGCCGCGCCGCCACGCTCAGCGGACGCGCCCCCTCAAGTGTCAGCGCCGCCATCAAGCGCTTTGAACAGGCGATCTCCATGTCGCTGTTCCGGCGAGAAGAAACCGCACTCGTCCTGACGCTCGAAGCGCGCGCCCGCACAACTGAAATCAGGGAGGCAACGACCAAGATTGCTGCCATCATGGAGGCGGCAGGCAAGGAGGCGATCGATCCCACGCCGCCGATCGGCCTCGTCGCGCTCGACCGCTTCGTCCGGATCGCCCGCTCCGGCAGCATCCGCGCCACCGCCAAGGCGCTCGGCCTCGGCCAGCCGCAGCTGACACGACAGATGGCCGACCTTGAACGCCATCTCGGCAGCCGCCTGTTCGAGCGCTCTCATGGCGGTGTCCTCGGCACGGCAACCGCAGAGCGGATCATTCCATTTGTCGACGCCCTGCTCGACATCTGGGCGCGGCTGACACACGCATCCGCCGATCGCTTCCGCCGCGACGCCGCCACCTGGCGCCTGGGCGCCGTCATGCCACTCGGTCCTGAAAGCGAGATCGCCCGCATGCTGGCAGCGCTGACGGCGAACTGGCAACGTACCCGCCCGCGCCAGCCGCTATACATATCCAGCACCACGGCGGATGAACTTTTGGCTGGCCTTAGAAGCAGGCGGTTCGACGCCGCCCTTCTCGATGTCGCCGAGATCCCCTTGGATTGCGACGGCAGGCTGGTGTCGCAGATGCCACTGGCGCTGGCAGGCCCCGCCTCCGTCCTTTCCGCGTTCGCAGGCGACCTGCCAAGGCTGCTCGCCGCCTGCCCGATCGCAGTGCCAAGCGTCAGGAGCGGATTGCGCCGCGAGACCGCCCGCTTCCTCGACGACACGCTTGATGAGACCGAGCGTCGCCGCATCGCCCTCGTCGAAGTCGATTCCATTCCTGTTATCATCAACCTCGTCGCTCAGCACGGCTACCTCTCGGTGCTGCCGGAATCCTCTCTCGCAAGGATGCACCGGCCTCCGGCGATGATCCGGCTTGGCCCTGCTTACCGGCAATCCCTAACGCTTGTCTGGCCGCGCGGCGCTTTCGCCGGCGAGATCGGCGAACTGATGATTTCGATGATGAAGGCGAGCCCACGGGCCTGATGGCAACGGTGCCGCCGGCGGAATCAAACTTTGACCCCCTGCGGCCAACCGCCTGAAACGACTCGGAAAACTTCCTTCTGAATCAACACATGAAGTGGGTGTTCAAGTCTTGAGCTTCAGTCGTCGCCGGGTCTCGCTCGGGCTCTCGCGATAATGCGCCCGGTAGCTTCGCGAGAAGGACGACGACGAGTTGAAGCCGGAGATCGCCGCGATGTCGGCAAATTCCAGACGTGTCTCGATCACCTTGCGCCGCGCCGCATTGAGGCGAAGCGCAAGGTAATGCTCGTGCGGCGCGACGCCCATCGTGTCGCGAAAGAGATCCTGCAGGTGGCGCGTGCTGACACCGATGCGGCGGGCAAGCCGCGCCAGCGTCAACGGCGCTTCCACGGTTTCCTCCATCAGCTTGACGGCGGCGCCGACGCGCGGATCGAGGATGCGCATGTTGCCGATCGCCGGCATCTGCAGGAGGTCGCCGCGGGTGCGCTCCTGCTCGTAGATGAAGAGGCGCGACACTTCGAGCGCCAGCGAGTAGCCGTGCGCACGGCGGATCAGTTCCAGCATCAGATCGAGCGTCGGCAGCGAGCCGCCGGTCGTGATGCGCTTGCCGTCGATGACGAAGCGCTCGCGAACCATGATCACCTGCGGATAGGTGGTGGTGAAATCCTCGAAATCCTCCCAGTGGGTGGTCGCCTTGAAATTGTCGAGCAGGCTGGTTTCGGCAAGCAGCCAGGAGCCGGATTCGATGCCGGCCATCAATTCGCGGTGCCGTGCGGTCTGCGAAAGCAGCATCTTCAGTTGCGAGGTGGCGCTACGCTGCCAGTTGTAGCTCGACAGGATGAAGAGCGGCGACGTTTCACGCTGCGGCCGGAAGATGCCCGAGACGGGGATGGGTATGCCGCTCTTCGTCTCGATCGGCGCGCCGTCCGGGCTGTAGATCGTCCAGTCGTAGAGCGGCCGCCCGGCGATGCGGTTGGCCGCGCGCATCGGCTCGATGACGGAGGCAACGAGTATCAGATTGGTCTCCGGCAGCACCAGGATATCGACGTGCTGCACCTGCGATACGCTCTGATCCATGCCCAAACTTCTCCGCCTCGTCGCCGATAATGTATAGGATGAAGCCGATAATGAAAAGCAGCGGCCGCCTTCTTGGCTCGTAATGGGGTCAATAGAAGGGAGACAGCAATGCCGCTCAGCATGAACCGCGAGGTATTCATCACCTGTGCCGTCACCGGCTCGGGAGACACCGTTTCGAAGTCCAGCCATGTTCCGATCACGCCGAAACAGATCGCCGAAGCGGCGGTCGAGGCAGCAAAGGCCGGGGCCGCCGTGATCCACTGCCACGTTCGCGATCCGGAAACCGGCGCGCCCTCCCGCAGGCTCGATCTCTACCGGGAAGTGACCGACCGCATCCGCTCCGCCGATATCGATATCGTGTTGAACCTGACGGCCGGCATGGGCGGCGACCTGGTGTTCGGCAATGTCGAAAGCCCCTTGCCCGTCAACGAGAAGGGCACCGACATGGCCGGCGCCACCGAGCGTGTCGCCCATGTGGCCGAGTGCCTGCCGGAAATCTGCACGCTCGACTGCGGCACCATGAACTTCTCGCTCGGCGATTATGTCATGACCAACACGCCATCGATGCTGCGGGAAATGGCGCGCCAGATGACGGCACTTGGCGTCCGCCCCGAGATCGAGGCCTTCGACACCGGCCATCTCTGGTTCGCCAAGCAACTCGCCGAGGAAGGCCTGATCGAGGATCCGGTGCTGATCCAGCTCTGCATGGGCATTCCGTGGGGTGCGCCTGACGACCTCAACACCTTCATGGCGATGGTCAACAACGTGCCTGATAACTGGACCTTCTCGGCTTTCTCCATCGGCCGCAACGCGCTTGCCTACCCGGCAGCGGCGGTCCTTGCCGGCGGCAACGTCCGCGTCGGCCTCGAAGACAACCTTTATATCGGCAAGGGCCAGCTCGCCACCAACGGCCAGCTCGTCGAAAAGGCGGTCGGCGTCATCGAAGGCATGGGCGCCAAGATCATCGGGCCGAAGGAAGTCCGCGAGAAACTGAAGCTGACGAAGCGCTGAGCAAGGGCAGAACACCATGAGCTTTATCACCAAAGCAGCCTGTGTCGGCGGCGGCGTTATCGGCGGCGCCTGGGTTGCGCGTTTCGCGCTTGCCGGCATCGACGTGAAGATCTTCGACCCGCATCCGGAAGCCGAGCGCATCATTGGCGAAGTCATGGCCAATGCTGAGCGCGCCTACGCCATGCTGACCATGGCGCCACTGCCGCCGAAGGGGAAACTCACCTTCTGCAAGAGCATCGAGGAAGCGGTCGAAGGTGCTGACTGGATTCAGGAAAGCGTGCCGGAACGGCTGGAACTGAAGCGCGGCGTTATCACCAAGATCGATGCGGCCGCAAAGGCCGATGCGCTGATCGGCTCGTCCACCTCGGGTCTTTTGCCCTCCGATCTACAAGCCGAGATGCACCATCCCGAGCGCATGTTCGTGGCGCACCCCTATAACCCGGTCTACCTGCTGCCGCTCGTCGAACTAGTCGGCGGCAAGAAGACGTCGAAGGCGACGATCGAGCGCGCCATGCAGGGCGTCGAGCAGATCGGCATGAAGGGCGTCGTCATCGCCAAGGAGATCGAGGCTTTCGTCGGCGACCGCCTGCTCGAGGCGCTCTGGCGCGAGGCGCTCTGGCTGATCCAGGATGACATCTGCGATACCGAAACGCTCGACAACGTCATGCGCTATTCCTTCGGCATGCGCTGGGCGCAGATGGGCCTGTTCGAGACCTATCGCATCGCCGGCGGCGAAGCCGGCATGCGCCACTTCCTCGCCCAGTTCGGTCCCTGCCTGAAATGGCCCTGGACGAAGTTCACCGACGTCGTCGATCTCGACGATGCGCTCGTCGAAAAGATCGGCGCCCAGTCGGACGCGCAGGCCGCCGGCCGCTCGATCCGCGAGCTGGAGCGCATCCGCGACGAAAACCTCGTCGGCATCATGCACGCGCTGAAATCCGGCAACGGCGGCGAAGGCTGGGGTGCGGGCAAGCTGCTTGCCGATTTCGAGGCCAAGCTCTGGGCCAATGCCAAGAAGCCGGAAGCCGACCTCGGCGACGTCAAGCCGCTGCGCATCGTCGACACCAAGGTGAGCGCCGCCTGGGTTGACTACAACGGCCACGTGACCGAGCACCGCTATCTCCAGGTCTTCGGCGACACCACCGACGGCCTGCTGCGCCTGATCGGCGTCGATCTCGACTATGTGCGCGACGGCCACAGCTACTACACGGTCGAGACCCACATCCGGAACCTCGGCGAGGCCAAGCTCGGCGACGCGCTCTATTCGACCTGCCAGGTGCTGTCCTCCGACGAGAAGCGCCTGCACATCTTCTCGACGATCTACAACGCCGAGACCAACGAAGCGGTCGCGACCGCCGAGCAGATGGCACTCCATGTCGACAGCAAGGCCGGTAAGTCCGTGCCGGCACCGGAACACGTATTGAGCAAGCTTGCCGCCATTTCCGAAGCACATGCGCAGCTGCCGGCACCGGAAGGTGTGGGCCGCTTCGTCGGCCAGAAGCGCGCCTGACCGCAACAGCGGCAGGACATCAACAGGCGACTTCGCCCTCAGGCGGAGCCGCAAACCGCAGCCAAGGCTCGCTTGAGGAGGTGGGCCGAGGCTCCGGGACGGACGTCAGCGGCGCGAAAACGAGGGGAACAACACAATGAATTTCGCACTGACCGAAGAACAGCAGATGATCGTCGATACGGTCAGGAGCTTCGTCGAAACGGAAATCTATCCGCATGAGGACGAGGTCGAGCGCACCGGCGTGGTGCCGCGCGAGCTTGGCCAGGAGATCGCCCGCAAGTGCAAGGAAATCGGTTTCTTCGGCTGCAATTTCCCTGAAGAAGTCGGCGGCGCCGGCCTCGACCACACCTCCTTCACGCTGGTCGAGCGCGAGCTTGGCCGCGGCTCCATGGGCCTGACCGTCTTCTTCGGCCGCCCCTCGGGTATCCTGATGGCCTGCAATGCCGAGCAGCGTGAGAAATACCTGCTGCCCGCGGTCAAGGGCGACAAGTTCGACGCGCTGGCCATGACCGAGCCGGACGCCGGTTCCGACGTGCGCGGCATGAAGTGTTTTGCCCGCAAGGATGGCGACGACTGGATCGTCAACGGCACCAAGCACTTCATCAGCCATGCCGACATCGCCGATTTCGTCATCGTCTTCATCGCCACCGGCGAAGAGGACACGCCGCGCGGCCCGAAGAAGAAGATCACCTGTTTCCTCGTCGACCGCGGCACGCCCGGTTTCGAGATCCGCAAGGGCTACAACTCCGTCTCCCATCGCGGCTACAACAACTGCATCCTGACCTTCGACGATTGCCGCCTGCCCTCCGCCCAGATCCTCGGCGAAGTGCACAAGGGCTTCGACGTCGCCAACGACTGGCTGTTTGCCACCCGGCTGACGGTGGCGGCGACCTCGGTCGGCCGAGCGCGCCGCGCCTTCGACTATGCGCTGAACTACGCAGCCGACCGCAAGCAGTTCGGCAAGCCGATCGGTGCCAACCAGGGCGTCTCCTTCAAGCTCGCCGACATGATCACCGAGATCGACGCTGCCGACCTCCTGACGCTGTCTGCCGCCTGGCGGCTCGACAACGGCCTGCCGTCGAACCGCGAGATCGCATCCGCCAAGGTCTTCGCCACCGAGATGCTTGCCCGCGTCACCGACGAGGCGATCCAGATCTTCGGCGGCATGGGCCTGATGGACGACCTGCCGCTCGCCCGCTTCTGGCGCGACGCCCGCGTCGAACGCATCTGGGACGGCACGTCTGAAATCCAGCGCCACATCATCAGCCGCGACCTGCTCCGGCCGCTGGGAGCGTGACGGGATGACGACCACCCTCTCTCCCTCCCTCATTCCTGTGCTTGTCACAGGAATCCAGCAGCGGCACGTCCGTGCCGCCCATGACCAAAGCAACAAGCGCATGCGCTTCGAGATGGAAAGAGTTCCTATCGGCTTGCCGACGCAAACCGGCTGGATTCCTGTGACAAGCACAGGAATGAGGGAGAGCAAGACGGCATGACCCCCGCCCCCCGCTCCCTCGACCGCCTGATCCGCCCGCGCACCATCGCCGTCTTCGGCGGCAAGGAAGCCCGGCGCGTCATCGAACAATGCGACAAGATGGGCTTTTCCGGCGAAATCTGGCCGGTGCATCCGCGCGAGGCGGAAATCCTCGGCCGCAAGTGCTACCGCTCGGTGGCGGAACTGCCTGGCGCCCCGGATGCTTCCTTCGTCGGCGTCAACCGGCAGCTGACGATCGACATCATCCGCGATCTCTCTGCGCGCGGGGCCGGCGGCGCCGTCTGCTATGCCTCGGGTTTTCGCGAGGCCGCTAGCGAACTCGATGATGGCAACGACATGCAGGAGGCGCTGGTCGCGGCTGCCGGCGCCATGCCGATCGTCGGGCCGAATTGCTACGGCTTCATCAACATGCTCGACGGCGCCCTGCTCTGGCCGGACCAGCACGGCATGCAGCGCGTCGAAAAGGGCGTTGCGATCCTGACGCAGTCCTCCAACATCGCCTGCAACATCTCGATGCAGACGCGCGGCCTGCCGCTCGCCTATATCATGACCGCCGGCAACCAGGCGCAGACGGGGCTTTCCGACATCGCCTGCGCCGTGCTCGAAGATCCGCGCGTCACTGCCGTCGGCCTGCATATCGAAGGCTTCGACAGCGTGGCAGCCCTCGAACGGCTGGCAACGCGAGCGCGCGAACTCGGCAAGCCGGTCGTGACGCTCAAGGTCGGCAAGTCGGAGGCCGCGCAGCTTGCGACCGTCTCGCACACCGCTTCACTTGCCGGCAACGACCGCGTCTCCTCCGCGCTTCTTGCCCGCCTTGGCATCGGCCGCGTCGATACGCTGCCAGCGCTTCTCGAAACGCTGAAGCTCCTGCATGTGGCCGGCCCGCTCGACAGCAACGACATCTCCTCGATGAGCTGTTCCGGCGGCGAGGCCTCGCTGATGGCGGACGCCGGCGAGCGCTACCGGGTGAACTACCGGGCACTGCGTGAAGAGCAGAAGAAGCCGCTCAAGGATGCGCTCGGCGAGATGGTGACGATCGCCAACCCGCTCGACTACCACACCTTCGTCTGGGGCAACCGCGAGAAGCAGACCACCGCGTTTACCGCTATGATGAAGGGCGGCTATGCGATCAATCTCCTCGTGCTCGATTTCCCGCGGCTTGACCGCTGCGACGCGACCGACTGGGAGACGACCTGCCACGCGGTGATCGACGCGGCACGGGCGACCGGCGCCCGCGCCGGCATCGTCGCGAGCCTTGGCGAGAACATGCCGGAGGCGACGGCGCTCTTCCTGATGAAGGCGGGTGTCGTCCCCTTCTTCGGCATCGAGGAGGCGCTGGCCGCGATCGAGACGGCCGCCGACATCGGCGCCGCCTGGATGAAACCGGTCCCGCCCCGCCTGCTCGACGGCAGCGGCAGCGCCGCTGGCGAGGCGATCACGCTCAGCGAACATGAGGCGAAGGTGGAGCTTGCCGCTTCGGGCCTCAAGGTGCCTGAAGGCAGAACGGCGGCGACCGCCGAAGAGGCCGCAAACGCTGCCGAGGCCCTCGGTTTCCCCGTCGTGCTCAAGGGTCTGGGCGTCGCCCACAAGACCGAAGCGGGCGCCGTGAAGCTCAACCTTGCAAACCGCGATGACGTTTATGCGGCAGCAAAGGCAATGGCCGCCGTCGCCTCGGGTTACCTGGTCGAGAAGATGGTGGCAAAACCCGTCGCCGAACTGATCATCGGCGCCATGCGCGACCCCGTGGCAGGTCCGGTACTGACGATCGGCGCCGGCGGCATCCTGGTGGAACTGCTCGACGATTCCGCCATCCTGACGCTGCCGACGACACCGGAAGCGATAAACGAGGCAATCGCCGGCCTGAAGATCCGTAAGCTCATCGATGGCTATCGCGGCGGCCCGGCAGGCGATTTCGCGGCATTGGTCGAGGCTGTCGCCGCAGCGGCATCCTATGTCGTTTCAAACGCCTCGAAGCTCGAAGAACTCGATATCAATCCTTTGATGGTGTTGCCGAACGGCCAGGGTGCCGTTGCCGCCGACGCCCTCATCCGCCGAAGGAACTGACCCTGATGACCGGACCGATCCTCACGCGCCGCGAAGGCGGCATTCTCGAAGTCACGATCGACCGGCCGAAGGCCAATGCCATCGACCTGAAGACCAGCCGGGTGATGGGCGAGATCTTCCGTGATTTCCGCGACGACGACAGCTTACGCGTCGCGATCATCACCGGCGCCGGTGAAAAATTCTTCTGTCCGGGATGGGACCTGAAGGCGGCCGCCGATGGCGACGCGGTCGACGGCGACTATGGCGTCGGCGGTTTCGGCGGCATGCAGGAGCTGCGCGACCTCAACAAGCCGATCATCGCGGCGATCAACGGCATCTGCTGCGGTGGCGGTCTCGAAATCGCGCTGTCGACCGATCTGATCCTTGCCGCCGAACACGCGACCTTCGCGCTGCCTGAAATCCGCTCCGGCACAGTTGCGGACGCCGCCTCGATCAAGCTGCCGAAGCGCATCCCCTATCACATCGCCATGGACATGCTCCTGACCGGTCGGTGGCTCGACGTGGCGGAAGCCCACCGCTGGGGCTTCGTCAACGAGATCCTGCCGGCAAACAGGCTGATGGAGCGCGCCTGGGAGCTCGCCCGCCTGCTCGAAAGCGGACCGCCGCTGGTCTATGCCGCGATCAAGGAAGTGGTGCGCGCCGCCGAAGGCGAAGCCTTCCAGACGACCATGAACAAGATCACCCAACGGCAGTTCAAGACGGTCGACATTCTCTATTCGAGCGAAGACCAGCTGGAGGGCGCTCGCGCCTTCGCCGAGAAGCGCGACCCCGTCTGGAAGGGCCGCTGAAAGACCCCCGCCATTCTTGGCGGCGCAGGGAACAGAGCCGGACGACCGGCATCGGGACGTGACGAGACGCGCGGGCAAAGCCGCGCGCCATAAACCACGCATCCATAAGCCAAGCTTATGGAAATAAATTGTAATTTAGGGCGTTACAAGAACGGTTCCAGCGATTACGCTTATCGATCTGAAGCTAATGCGCCCGGTCGACGAAAGGAGAACGAAACCCGACGAAACAAGAAGCGGCCGCCCGGGCCGATCCGAAATGCCATCGATACAATGGCTGTACGCAGCAATCTCTAACAACCACAACGAACGGCGAATGCCGACAAAGAAGGGAACAGGGGAATGAGCGATTACAAGGATTACCTCACACAACAGGTCATGCTCGGCAAGATGAACCGGCGCGAGTTTCTCGGCCGCGCAGCCGCTGCCGGCATTCTCGCCTCGACGGCCGGCACGCTGTTTGCGACCAGCGCGGCGGCGCAGGAGCCGAAGCGCGGCGGCCATCTGAAGCTCGGCCTCGAAGGTGCCGCCGCCACCGACTCGAAGGACCCGGCCAAGGCGCTTTCGCAATTCATGTTCGTCGTCGGACGCAACTGGGGCGACATGCTGGTCGAAAGCCATCCGACGACAGGCGCACCGGTGCCGGCACTTGCCGAATCCTGGGAGCCCTCGGCCGACGCATCGACCTGGACCTTCAACATCCGCAAGGGCGTGAAGTTCCACGACGGCAAGGAGTTGACGCTCGACGACGTCATCAAGACGTTGCAGCGCCACACCGATGACAAGTCGGAATCGGGCGCACTCGGCGTGATGAAGTCGATCAAGGAAATCAAGGCCGACGGCGGCAAGCTCGTGCTGACACTCACGGAAGGCAATGCCGACCTGCCGCTGCTGCTGTCCGACTACCACCTTATCATCCAGCCGAACGGCGGTCTCGACAGTCCCGACGCGATGATCGGCACCGGCCCCTACAAGGTGACGAGCTTCGAACCCGGCGTTCGCGCCACCTTCGAAAAGAATGCCGACGACTGGCGCACGGATCGTGGCTATGTCGATTCCGTCGAACTGATCGCCATGAACGATGCGACGGCCCGCATCGCCGCCCTCTCCTCCGGCCAGGTGCACTTCATCAACCGAGTCGATCCGAAGACGGTCAACCTGTTGAAGAGGGCGCCCACTGTCGAGATCCTGAACACGTCGGGCCGCGGCCACTACGTGTTCATCATGCATTGCAACACGGCGCCGTTCGACAACAACGACCTGCGGCTGGCGCTGAAATACGCGATGGATCGCGAAACCATGGTCGAGCGCATCCTCGGCGGCTATGGCAAGGTCGGCAACGACTTCCCGATCAACGACACCTATGCCCTCTTCCCTGAGGGCATCGAGCAGCGCGCCTATGACCCGGACAAGGCGGCCTTCCACTACAAGAAGTCCGGCCATAGCGGCTCGGTGCTGCTGCGCACCTCCGACGTCGCCTTCCCAGGCGCGGTCGACGCGGCGGTGCTCTACCAGGAAAGCGCCAAGAAGGCCGGCATCGAAATCGAGGTCAAGCGCGAACCGGGCGACGGCTACTGGACAAACGTCTGGAACGTCCAGCCCTTCTCGACGTCCTACTGGGGCGGCCGCCCGACCCAGGACCAGATGTATTCCACCGCCTATCTCTCGAACGCCGACTGGAACGATACCCGCTTCCAGCGCGCCGATTTCGACAAGATCCTGCTCGAGGCCCGCTCCGAGCTGGACGAAGCGAAGCGTAAGGAGATGTACCGGACCATGGCGATGATGGTGCGTGACGAAGGCGGCCTGATCCTGCCGATGTTCAACGACTTCGTGAATGCCGCCGGCAAGCAGGTGAAGGGCTACGTGCATGACATCGGCAACGACATGTCGAACGGCTATGTCGCAACCCGGGTGTGGCTGGACGCATGATGATGGAAAGCGGACCGCTCACTGGTCCGGTTCCGACGGACGGGAGCGCGGATGGAACCCATCCGCGCCCTGCCGAACTTTCCGGAGTACCAGCAAAACCCAACCCTGCGGATGGTGAAATCGGCGGCACCTTCTGGCGCCGCTTCACCTTCCGCCGCCCGCTCGCGGCGCTGATCCTGCAGCGCCTGGGCCTGAGTGTCGGCCTGCTCTTTGCCGTGTCGCTGATGATATCAGGCGGCATCGAGGCGCTTCCCGGCGACTTCGCCACCACCTATCTCGGCCAGTCCGCAACGCCGCAGGCGGTTGAAAACATCCGCAAGGATCTCGGCCTCGACAAGCCCTGGACCGAACGCTACCTGTCCTGGCTCGGCGGTGCCGTCAAAGGCGATTTCGGCACCTCCTGGGCCAGCAAGAATTCGGTCGGCGAGCAGATCGGCAAGCGCCTCGGCAATTCGCTGTTTCTCGCCTTCTTCGCAGCGCTCGTTTCCGTGCCGCTCGCCGTCGGCCTCGGCATGCTGGCGGTCCAGTTCCGCAACAGGCTGCCGGACAAGATCATCAACGTCGTGTCGCTCGCAGCCATCTCGCTGCCCGAGTTCTTCGTCGGCTATCTCCTGATCATGTTCTTCGCCGTCAAATATGGCATCGCGACCTTCCCCGCGACCGTCTATGACAGCATGAGCTTCACTGAACGTCTCTCGGCGATAGCACTTCCGGTCGCGACGCTGGTTCTCGTCGTGCTCGCCCATATGATGCGCATGACCCGTGCGGCCATCCTCAACGTGATGTCTTCGGCCTATGTCGAGACAGCGGAGCTGAAGGGCCTCAGCATGTTCCGCATCATCGCGCGCCATGCGGCTCCCAATGCGGTGGCACCCGTCATCAACGTCATCGCCCTCAACCTCGCCTATCTCGTCGTCGGCGTCGTCGTGGTCGAGGTGGTCTTCGTCTATCCCGGCATGGGGCAATACATGGTGGATGCGGTGACCGTGCGCGACATGCCGGTCGTCCAGGCCTGTGGCCTGATCTTTGCCGCCTTCTACATCTTCCTCAACATGGCGGCCGACATTCTCGCAATCATCGCCAACCCGAGACTGAGGCATCCGCGATGAACCTGAGATCCATTCCCTTCAGCGCCTGGGTCGGCATCGCCGGCATCACCCTTGCGATCTTCTGTGCCGTCTTCGCGCCCGTCATCGCCCCCTTCGGCGAACGCGACGTCGTCGGCGACATCTGGCTTCCGGCCGGCGGCGACTTCCTGCTCGGCACCGACAATCTCGGCCGCGATCTGCTGTCGCGTCTGGTCTATGGCGCCCGCACCACCATCTTCGTGGCGCTGGCGGCAACCGTGCTCTCCTTCTCGCTGGGCATGTTCTTAAGCTTCACGGCGGCCGTCGTCGGCGGCTTCACCGACCAGTTCTTCTCCCGCTTCAACGACCTGATGATGGCGATCCCGACGCTGATCTTCGCCCTCGTCGTTCTCGCCGTCTTGCCGCAGCATCTGTGGATCCTGATCCTGGTCATGGCAGTGCTCGATTCCACCCGCGTCTTCCGCATCGGCCGCGCCGTGGCACTCGATGTCGCGGTCATGGAATTCGTCGAAGCCGCAAGGCTGCGCGGCGAAGGCTCGCTCTGGATCATCTTCCGCGAAATCCTGCCGAACACGCTGTCGCCGCTGCTCGCCGAATTCGGCCTGCGCTTCGCCTTCTCGATCCTGTTCCTCTCCACCCTCTCCTTCCTCGGCCTCGGCATCCAGCCGCCGGCCGCCGACTGGGGCGGCATGGTCAAGGACAACAAGGATGGCATCATCTTCGGCATTTCGGCGGCCCTGATCCCGGGCGCGGCAATCGCCACGCTGGCGATCTGCGTCAACCTCGTGGTCGACTGGCTGATGAAAAGAACCTCGAGCCTCAAGGGAGGACGCGGCGATGCCTGAGATGCTTTCCGTCAAGAACCTCAAGATCGAAGCGACCAGCTATCCGCCGGGCGAACCGCCCAAGGTCCTGACCCTCGTCGAGGGCGTCTCCTTCGACGTTGAGAAGGGCAAGGTGCTCGGCCTCATCGGCGAATCTGGCGCCGGCAAGTCGACCATCGGGCTTTCGGCGCTCGCCTATGGCCGCGGCGGCGTGCGCATCACCGGCGGCCAGGTCCTGCTCGATGGCAAGGACATCCTGACGCTCGACAAGAACGGTATCCGCTCGATCCGCGGCGCCCGGGTCTGCTACGTCGCGCAATCCGCGGCCGCCGCTTTCAACCCGGCCCACCGGCTTGGTGACCAGGTAATCGAGGCGTCGCTCCGCCACGGCATCATGAACCGTGAGGAGGCGAAGAAGCGGGCGCTCTATCTGTTCCGGGTGCTGGGCCTCCCCAATCCGGAAACCTTTGGCGACCGCTATCCGCACCAGGTCTCCGGCGGCCAGCTCCAGCGCGCCATGACCGCCATGGCGCTTTGCCCCAATCCGGAGTTGATCGTCTTCGACGAGCCGACCACTGCGCTCGACGTGACGACCCAGATCGACGTGCTTGCCGCGATCAAGCACGCGATCGAGGAGACGCATACGGCAGCGCTCTACATCACTCACGACCTCGCGGTGGTCGCCCAGATCTCCGACGACATCATGGTGTTGCGCCACGGCAAGACGGTGGAATACGGCACCACCAAGCAGGTGATCGAGGCACCGCGGGAGGATTACACCCGCGCACTCGTCAGCGTCCGCCAGACCAAGCGCGACGAGGCGGCCGACCAGGCCGGGGCGCAGTTGAAGATCGAGCACGTCAGCGCCGGCTACGCCAACGGCTTCAAGGTGCTGCACGACGTCTCGATGCATCTGCCGAAGGGCCAGACGCTGGCGATCGTCGGCGAAAGCGGCTCGGGCAAATCGACACTCGCCCGCGTCATCACAGGCCTCCTGCCGCCGACCGAGGGCCGCATCAGCTTCGAGGGCAAGGAACTGCCGCGGGCCTTGAAGGGCCGCAGCAATGACGAGCTTCGCCGCATCCAGATGATCTACCAGATGGCCGACACGGCGATGAACCCACGCCAGACGGTGCGCGACATCGTCGGCCGGCCGCTCTCCTTCTATTTCGGCATGCACGGCCAGAAGAAGTCGGAGCGGGTCAAGGAACTGTTGGACCAGATCGAGATGGGCAGCCGCTTCCTCGATCGGTATCCGGCCGAGCTGTCCGGCGGGCAGAAACAGCGCGTGGCGATCGCCCGGGCGCTGGCCGCCAAGCCGGAACTGATCCTCTGCGACGAGCCGACCTCGGCGCTCGACCCGCTGGTGGCCGAAGGCATCCTGAATCTGCTTTTGAAGCTTCAGGAGGAAACCGCTGTTTCCTATGTCTTTATCACCCACGACATCGCCATCGTCCGGGCGATCGCCGACAGCGTTGCGGTCATGCATCGCGGCCGCCTCGTGCGCTTCGGGCCGAAGTCGAAGGTGCTGTCGCCACCCTTCGACGACTATACCGACCTGCTGTTGAAGTCGGTTCCGGAAATGGAAATCGGCTGGCTGGAACGCGTGCTGAAGACGCGAAGGATGGAAAGCGCCGGAAACTAGATCAATTCCAGGAAAAGTGTGAAACGGTTTTCCGTCCGGAATTGCGCAATTTCAAATAGTTGGAGCGATTCGCTGTTTCAATGAAACAGTGAATTGCTCTAGGGCCATCGCGGAAAATGCGCGTTGCCTGTTGTGGCACGCAATCTGAAGGGAAGCCGGCTGCACATAGGCGATCGGCTTCCCTGCCCCCAATACTCGGTTTCCGGGATCCGCCGTGTCACGACGCGACGGCGCAGTCACGCTTCGCGTGAGCTCGCGTCAATGCTCCCAGAAATGCTTCTTGACCTCGCTGTCGACCTGCTTTTCGGTCAGGCCGATATCATCGATCAACTCCGGCGAATCGGCCGCCATATGGGCAAGCTGATCGCGGTAGTGCTGACGATCGTCCCACATGGCAAAGAGACGCTTCGGGTGAAACCACTTGGTGATGCGGCCATCGCCGGGCTCGGACGTCTGCTCTACGTCCTCGGATACGGAGTGGTAGAAGTCGGACATGCCTGACAGAAGCTTGCTCATGGTCGTCCTCCCGCGTGATGTTCAGCGCAAACTCTAGCCTCATAGGACTATGCGGCAATCGCACATGTGCAGTGTTTTGCTTCCAGCATTTGTAGTATTTTGCTGGAGCCGCAGCAGAACCGAACCGGTGAAACGACAAGGAGGCAGGTATGACCCGCATCCTGAGGCGTCGCTTTGTGCCTGCGATCCTGTCGGATCGCGAGCGTGCAGTCGCCGAACGCTTTGCTGCCGGCCTGACCTACCGCCAGATCGGCGAAGCGCTCTGCATCGCGCCATCGACCGTGCGCAGCCATCTCGCGACGATCTATGGCAAGCTTGGCGTTCGCAACAAGATCGCGCTGGCGTCAGAGATAGCCGGACCAAGGGAGTTAACGACCGCGGCACCGGCAGAGCAAGGGCCACCGGTCCTCGCCCTGTTCCCAATCGAAAGCCTGAACGAAGAGCAGCGCTGGCGCCGGTTTGCCGACGGCCTTTCGTCGGATATCTGCGTCGATCTCGCGCGCTACGCGGATCTGCCCGTTGTCGCCTTTCACACCATGAAACTGCTCGGCAATCGTGCGGACAGCTACGACGACCATGTCCAGGCCATCGGCGCGACCTATGCGGTGACCGGCCAAGTTCGCGCCGACGACCGGCAGGTGCGGCTGACGATCCAGCTCTCGGAAACGCGCTCCGGCATGACGCTATGGAGCGAACGCTACGACCGGCCGATCGGAGACATACTCGCGCTTCAGGACGATTTGACGGAGAGCGTCGTCAACGCGCTGGCAGGCTGCTTCGGCAAGCTGGCCGCCCTCAGGCGCAATGCCAGTCGCAAGAAGGCCCCCTCGAACCTGCATTCCTACGATTACTATCTTCTCGGCGTCGAAGAGCTCAACCGGTTCAGCGCGGAAGGAAACGCTGCGGCAATCCACCTCCTCACGCGGTCGCTCGAATTGGACCCCGCACGCGTGAGGGCCTGGACCGAACTGGCCTATGCCTACTCCGTCCAGGCGTGCAACGGCTATGGCATCGACTTTGATACGACCATCGGGAACTGGCGATCGGCTATCGAGGAGGCCTTGCGCCTCGATCCGGCAAACCCGTTCGCCCATACCTGCCTTGGCGATCTCAAGGCGTGCCTCGGCGACCTCAAAGGTGCCGCCGACGCCCAGGCGCACGCGTTCGAGCACGGCAAGCACAATGCCGATACCCTGGCGCTCTTGGCCGGTAGCAAGGCTCTGGTGGCCGGAAATCCGGCCGAAGCGATGCCGCTAATCGAGAAAGCGTTGTCCCTCAATCCCTTGGCACCGCCCTGGTACTACGGCATGCTCGGTCGCGTCCTCTTCGTCATCGGCCGTCATGCGGAGAGCCTTTCGGCGCTGGGACGCAGTTCACAGGAATCGCCCAATACGCTGATGTTTCAGGCCATGGGACACGCCCGTATCGGAGAGACCGAAGAAGCGGCAAGCGCCGCATCACGGTTACGCACCGAGTTCCCGGACTTCTCCGTCGAGCGCTTCATCGCCGGTTACCCGGTCACCAACCCGCCGGCGCTCAAAGCCGTTCAGGAAGGAGCCCGGCTGGCGATGCTCGACTGACGGCGCAATCTCACTTCTGCCGGCAATCGACGTCGCCCACGCGCTGGGCGGCTTCGCCTTCAAACGTCACAGACGGTTCTGCCTTCGCGGCGCAATCGCCCTTGGCGCCAGCACCCGCGCGGAAATGCACGACCGGCTGACCCTCGATCATGATGCTCGGCACCACCTCGTAGAGTTCCGGCGGGCAATTGGCGACGTCGGAGAGCCTGAGCGCCGGCTGGCCGCCGATCATCACGCTGGAGGCGCCCGAAAGCGCGCAGGACGGGATCGGCGCCCGCGCCTCCTCGGCCATTGCAGACGGAGCCGGCACGGCGAACCAAAGGCAGGCGGTGACGGCCGCTACAGCTTTCATGATCTCTCCTCCAATTGTCCCCTTGCCGGTGCAAGCTATGACACGGCCGCGCCCCCGCCTCAATATTCGGTCGGCACGGTCAAAGGCTCGGCTTCGGGCGCATCAAGGAAGGCGCGGACCGTCTGAGGCATGTGTCGCGAACCGAAGGAAAGCACGCCACAGCGCGAGAGCATCTGGCGCAGATCCGGCTGAGCCCCAAGAGATCGCCAGATCATCCGAGACGCATAAGGCAGGTTCTCCTTGCGCCAGGAGACCCCCATGGTGGTACCGCGCAGATAGACGCGCTGGTGCACTTCGAAGGGTAGAAGGATCGTCTGCGCCAGCATCGGCTCGCGCCCGATGCTGCGCTCGGCGACGAAGATGCGGTTTCGCCAGAAGGTGACGAGACCGACATATTTCGAGAACTGCTGGATCTCGTTTTTCGGGTCGCGGATGCGCTCGATCGATTTCACCCGGATCGAGCCCGCCTCCTCGTAGATCCGGGCGCAGGAGCACACAACCAGCCCCGGCCAGGAGAGCGAAACATGGTAAGTCTGATAGTAGCCGATATGGCGCCTCAAGCCCGCGATGTCGCCGGGAAAGCCTTCGAGCAGCAGGCTGGCATCCGAGCGATCGCGGTCCGGTCGCGTCATGCGCGCCTCGAACTGTTTTGCCGGCAGCGCGAAGTCCTCGGCCGCCAGTCCGAAGAAGCGGGCGATGCGCGCGACATTGTGCGGTGACGGCCGCGCTTCGCCACCGATGTAGCGATTGAACTGCTGCCGGTTGATGCCGATCTCGCGGCAGATCTGCGAGATCGACCGCCGCGTCGCGCAGGCAAACCGCAG
Organism: Sinorhizobium sp. NFACC03; assembly: GCF_900103435.1. Classification (NCBI taxonomy): domain Bacteria; kingdom Pseudomonadati; phylum Pseudomonadota; class Alphaproteobacteria; order Hyphomicrobiales; family Rhizobiaceae; genus Sinorhizobium; species Sinorhizobium sp. NFACC03. The sequence goes on along the minus strand of NZ_FMXF01000018.1, from coordinate 61,012 downwards.
ATTGGCCGAGAAGATGTCGATGTCCTGCACTGCGCTACCCGCCCTCACCTTGGCGCCAGCTGCCTTGGTAGAGGCCGGCGGCGAAAGGATAGCGTAAAAGCACGCAAAAAAGCGTCAAGTCGCGAAATTGTGCACGTTCCTGCAGCCGTTAGGTTTTCCCGATAAACATCTCACCAAAGGGAACCTGGAAATGACCGACTTCACGAAGCGACCCGACGGCCTTCTCGTCCCCGCCGGCATCAGCCGGCGCGGTTTCCTGGCGGGTACCGCAGCGCTCGGACTCGCGGCCGGCCTTGGCGGCACGCTGACGGCCAAGGCCGCGCAGGCCCAGGAGCCGAAGCGCGGCGGCCATCTGAAGCTCGGTCTCAAGGGCGGTGCCACCACCGATTCGCTCGACCCCGCCGCCTATAGCGGTTCCGTTTCCTTCGTCATCGGTCACCTCTGGGGCGACACGCTGGTCGAATCCGACCCGAAGACCGGCGCGCCGCTGGCGGCCCTTGCCGAATCCTGGGAGCCTTCGGCCGATGCCTCGCAGTGGACGTTCAAGATCCGCAGCGACGTGAGTTTCCATGACGGCAGCAAGCTGACGGTTGCCGACGTCGTTGCAACCTTGACGCGCCATGCCGACGAAGGCTCCAAGTCCGGCGCGCTCGGGCTGATGCGGTCGATCAAAACGATCGAGGAAAAGGGCGGCGCGCTGGTGCTGACCTTGACCGAAGGCAATGCCGACCTGCCGCTGCTTCTGACCGATTATCACCTGATCATCCAGCCGCGCGGCGGTGTCGACAACCCGGCCTCGCCCATCGGCACCGGCCCCTACAAGCTTGCAAGCTACGAGGCGGGCCTGCGCGCCACTTTCGAGAAGAACGCCGCTGACTGGCGCTCCGACCGCGGTTTCGTCGACTCGGTCGAGATCATCGTGATGAACGACACGACGGCGCGGATCGCAGCACTCTCGTCCGGCCAGGTCCACTTCATCAACAACATCGACCCGAAGACCGTGCCGCTTTTGAAGCGCGCGCCGCGCGTCGAGATCCTCCGGACCGCCGGCAAGGGCTTCTACAGCTTCCTGATGCATTGCGACACCGCGCCCTTCGACAACAACGACCTCCGGCTGGCGCTGAAATATGCGGTCGACCGCCAGGCGATCCTCGACCGGGTGCTCGGCGGTTTCGGCACGCTCGGCAACGACTATCCCGTCAACGGCAACTACGCGCTGGCGCCTGAGGGCATCGAGCAGCGGGCCTATGATCCGGACAAGGCCGCCTTCCACTTCAAGAAGTCCGGCCACGACCGGCCGATCCTCTTGCGCACCTCCGACGCCGCCTTCCCGGGTGCGGCGGACGCTGCCGTGCTCTTCCAGGAAAGCGCCAGGAAGGCCGGCATCGAGCTGGAAGTGCGGCGCGAGCCGGAGGATGGCTACTGGACCAATGTCTGGAACGTGCAGCCCTTCTGCGCTTCCTACTGGGGCGGTCGGCCGACGCAGGATTCGCGCTACTCGACCTCCTACCTTTCGACCGCCGAATGGAACGACACGCGCTTCAAGCGCGAGGATTTCGACAAGCTGCTGCTCCAGGCCCGCTCCGAGCTTGACGATGCCAAGCGCAAGGAGATGTACCACAGCATGGCGTTGACGGTGCGCGACGAAGGCGGCCTGATCCTGCCGGTCTTCAACGACTACGTGAACGCCGCTTCGGCCTCGCTCAAGGGCTTCGTCGACGACATCGGCAACGACCTTTCCAACGGCTATGTCGCAAGCCGTGTCTGGTTCGACAGCTAAGCAATTCCAGCGAAAGTGCAACGCGGCTTCGCGTCCGGAATTGCGAAAAGCGATGGAGCAATTCCAGCGAAAGCGGGACACTGTTTCGCGTCCCGAATTGCCCGAGAGAACAAAGAGATAGTTAGAACGACATGTCAGAACGTGAATTCACTGTGATCGAAAACGAATGGATCCGGCTGAAGGACGGTACCCGGCTTGCCGCCCGCATCTGGATGCCCACCGGCGCGGGAGCCGCGCCGGTTCCGGCCGTGCTCGAATACCTGCCCTACCGCAAGCAGGGCGGTACGAGCCTGCGTGACGAATCCACCTATCCCGTCTTTGCCGCCGCCGGCATTGCCGGCGTGCGCGTTGACATCAGAGGCTCCGGCGAAAGCGATGGCGTCATCGATGGTGAGTACACGCCGCGCGAACTTTCGGACGGGTGCGAAATCATCGAATGGATCGCGGCGCAGCCCTGGTCCAACGGCAAGGTCGGCATGATGGGCATCTCCTGGGGCGGCTTCAACTGCCTGCAGGTCGCAGCCCTGAAGCCGCCGGCGCTGAAAGCCGTCATCTCCATCGCCTCGACAGTCGACCGCTACAACGACGACATCCACTACAAGAATGGCTGCCACCTTTCCGCCCAGCTTTCCTGGGCGGCGACCATGCTCGGCTACCAGTCGCGCTCGCCCGACCCCGCAATCGTCGGCGACCGCTGGAAGGAAATGTGGATCGAGCGGCTGGAGAACGAGCCCTATTTCATGGAGGAATGGCTGAAGCACCAGCGCCGCGACGCCTTCTGGCAGCACGGCTCGATCGCGGAGGATTTCGGAAGCGTCGAGGTGCCGGCACTCGTCATCGCCGGCTGGGCCGACGGTTACCGCAACACGCCCTTGAAGGCCGTCGAAGGTCTCGGCGACAAGGCGAAGGCCCTGATCGGCCCCTGGGTGCACAAGTACCCGCATTTCGCCTTCCCGAAGCCGCGCGCCGATTTTCATGGCGAGGCGATCCGCTGGTGGAACCGCTGGCTGCGCGACGAGAAGAACGGCGCCGAAGACGGGCCGCAGGTGCGCGCCTACATTCTCGATGGCCCGCGCCCGTCGCTCCGGCGCGACAGCGATCCCGGCCGCTGGGTGGCGAAGGACGCGTGGGCATCGCCGGAGATGCAGCTTTTCGGCGTTTCCCATGACGCGCGGCTGACGCCTTCGGCCGGCGGCACCGGCATCGGCGAGATCTACTTGAAATCGCCGCTCGATACCGGAACGGCAGCCGGCGAGTATTTCACCCTGAAGCCCGACGCCGAAATGGCCGGTGATCAGCGCATCGACGATGCAGGCTCGCTTGTGTTCGAGACGGCGCCACTGCTCGCCGCCGCCGACTATCTCGGCCAGCCGACGCTGACCGTCGATGTCAGCTGCCAGGCGGCAACGGCCAATCTCGCCGTCCGCCTCGTCGACGTGCATCCGGATGGCACCGCGACCCGCGTCGCCTTCGGCGTCCTGAACCTTGCGCATCGCGACGGCAACGCCCAGCCGCGGCCAATGGAACCGGGTCGCAAGACGCGGGTGACACTCGTGCTCGACGCCTGTGGCTATCGCTTCCGCGCGGGCAACCGCATTCGCGTGTCGCTCTCCACCTCCTACTGGCCGCTGATCCTGCCATCGCCCACGGAGCCGGGCCTCACGATCGATACATCAAGCCTGTCGCTGGCGCTTCCGCTGCTTGGCGCTCACCGCGAAATCGCCGTGCCCGAGCCGGAAAACCCCGATCCGCTGCCGAAATACCGCGAACTGACACGCGGTACATCGAGCCGCACCGTCGAGCGCGACATGACCCACGGCATGACCCACTACCGGATCTACGAGGACACCGGCCTCTCCGACCATCCTGAGACCGGCCTTGCCACCCAGGACATCCGCGACGAAACCTGGTCGATCGCGCCCGACGATCCGCTCTCGATGATCGGAACCTCGACCTGGACCTGTGTCGCCAAGCGCGACGGCTGGTCGGTGCGCACCGTCTCGACCTCGACGCTCCACTGCACCGAAAGCGAGTGGATCACCGAGGCTGAAGTCGTCGCCTATGAGGGTGACAGGCAGATCTTCGAGAAGCACTTCAAGAAGCGCATCCCTCGCGATTTCATGTGAGGTGCGCTTCCGGAACGGGCGGGCCGTTGGCCGTCGCCGCGCCCGGTCCGACAGCGCTCTCTTGACTTCATCGACAAGCCATTGTACCAATCGGTAAACACTTTACCAATTGGTACACAAATGCGCCGCTTCTTTTCGCGTCACCAGCCTCCCGTTCATATCAACCGCGGCCTCATCGCCAGGCCTTGTCGCCATTGATGCCGTAGGCGCGCTCACCAATCTTGTCGGCCATCCCATGCTGATGGCGCCCTTCGGCGCCAGCTGCGTGCTGATCTTCTCGGTCGCATCAAGCCCATTGTCGCAGCCGGCCAATGTCGTCGGCGGCCATGTCGTCGCCACGCTCGTCGGCCTGATCCTGAGAGCCTTTTTCCCCAACGAATGGTGGGCGGTGGCGATCGCCGTCGGTGCAGCGATCGCGCTGATGGCGGCGCTGCGCATCACCCATCCGCCGGCGGGCGCCAATCCGCTCGTCGTCTTTGCCGCCGATCCCGGTTTCGAGTTCCTGCTCTTCCCGGTGCTGACCGGTTCGCTTATCCTCGTCGCCGTCGGCGCGCTATTCCACCGCTTCGCCCGGGTCGAGTATCCGCTTGTGAGGAAACCGGCATGAGCCGCATCGTCGCCGAACGTCAGGACGTCATCGCCACGCTGGCGGAAATCTTCCGCGAGCATGGCTATGACGGCACCAGCCTCAGCCTGATCACGGAAAAGACCGGCCTTGGTAAAGGCAGCCTCTACCATTTCTTCCCCGGCGGTAAGGAGGAGATGGCCGAGGCCGTGCTCGGCGATATCGCCGCGTGGTTCCGCACCCACATCTTCGAAGCACTGCGCCACGCCGAAGATTCGGCGCAAGCGCTGGAGGCAATGTTTGCGGGCGTGGACGACTATTTCCGCCAGGGCCGCAGGCTCTGCCTGATGGGCGTGATCGCCGCAAGCGGCGCGCACGACCGTTTCGCCCGCGAACTCAACGGTTACTTCTCCGACTGGCGCGCCGATCTCGCTGCGACGCTTGAACGCGCCGGCACGCCAAAGGCGGAATGCAACGCGCTCGCCGAGGAAATCGTCGGCGGTATTCAGGGGGCGTTGGTCCTCGCCCGCAGCCTTGACGATCCCGGCGCCTTCGGCCGGGTGCTCGCCCGGCTGAAGACGCGGTGTCTGCCCTCCCCGCCAAATTGACAAAAATCAGATCACCGCTTGAGCCTGCCTTGACAAGCGCCTCCGCGCGCAGATATTAACCGACAAGTTAAATAACTCTACGGTTAAAGACTGGGCGCATTGGGGCGCCGAGCGAGGAGGCTTCATGACAGCGACGACCGCGAACGCAGCGCGCAAGGATATCAGCCTGGAAATCGTGCGCGACTTCGAAGCGCCGGTGAGCCTCGTCTTCAAGGTCTGGTCGACGCCCGAGCACATGCTGCGCTGGTGGGGACCGCGTGATTTCACGCCGCATTCGCTGAACATGGATTTCCGTCCGGGCGGCGCTTGGCGCGCCTGCATCCGCTCGCCCGAAGGCCAGGACTATTGGATGAGCGGCGTCTATCGTGAAGTGAGCGAGCCCGAAAAGCTCGTCTTCACCTTCGCCTGGGATGAAGACGGCGAGCCCGGCAACGACACGCTGGTCACCGTTTCCTTTGCCGATATCGGCGGCAAGACCCGGCTGACCTTCCAGCAAACACCATTCGAGACTGTCGAAGAGCGCGACTCGCACCAGGAAGGCTGGGGCGAGTGCCTCGAGCGGCTCAAGGATTACGTCGAGCATGTCTGAGATCGCAACCCTGCAAAGCCCCGTGACGCCCGGCCCTAGGGCGACCCGGCGCGAATGGATCGGGCTCGCCGTGCTGGCCCTGCCCTGCATGCTCTATTCCATGGACCTGACCGTACTGAACCTTGCGGTCCCGCAACTGACCGAGGAGCTGAAGCCCTCCGCCGCCCAGCTTCTCTGGATCATCGACATCTACGGCTTCATGGTCGCGGGCTCCCTGATAACTATGGGAACGCTCGGCGACCGCATCGGCCGCCGGCGCATCCTGATGATCGGCTCGATCGCCTTCGGCCTCGCCTCGATCTTCGCCGCATTTGCCTGGAACGCCGAAACCTTGATCCTCGCACGTGCCGTGCTCGGCGTCGCGGCGGCGACGCTTGCACCCTCCACCCTCTCCTTGATCCGCAACATGTTCCTGGACGACAGGCAGCGCACTTTCGCAATCGGCGTCTGGCTTGCCAGCTTCTCGGCCGGCGGTGCCATCGGGCCCGTTGTCGGCGGCCTCATGCTGTCGCAATTCTGGTGGGGCTCGGTCTTCCTTCTCGCCGTTCCCGTCATGGTGCTGATCGTGGTTCTCGGACCGATCCTGCTGCCGGAGTTCCGTGATCCCGAGGCCGGTCGGATCGACCTCACCAGCGCCGGCCAGTCGCTCGTTGCCGTGCTTTCGGTGATCTACGGCGTGAAGCACATCGCCGAGGCCGGACTCGACACGACAGCGACCTTCTTCATTCTGCTCGGCATCGCCGTCGCGATCCTGTTTGCACGCCGCCAGCTCCGGCTTGCCGATCCGCTGATCGATCTGGCGCTGTTCAGGACGCTCACCTTCAGCGCCGCACTGGGCGTCAACATCCTCGGCATGTTCGTCGGCTTCGGCGCGTTCCTGTTCGTTGCGCAATATCTGCAGCTGGTTCTCGGGCTTTCGCCTTTCGTTGCCGGCCTCTGGTCGGTGCCGACAGGCGTCGCGATGATCGTCGCCTCGATGGGGGTGCCGGTGCTCGCAACGCGCTTTGCCGCCTCCAATCTGATCGCCTCCGGTTTCGTGCTGGCGGCCGTCGGTTTCGCGATCTGCACCCAGGTCGGCACATCGAGCAGCCCACTGCTCGTCACGACGGGTCTTGTCGCGCTCTGCCTCGGCTTCGCCTCGATCGGAACCTTGACGACAGACATGATCGTCGGCTCGGCACCGCCGGAACGTGCGGGTGCGGCCTCGGCGATCTCGGAAACCAGCTTTGAATTCGGCGGCGCGCTCGGCATCGCCGTGCTCGGCAGCCTGCTGACCTCGGCCTATCGCGGCCGGATGGACGAACTGGTGGTGACCGGACTGCCGGAAGAAACAATCGCGGCGGCACGACAGACGCTTGGCGGTGCCGTCGCGGTCGCCTCCAACCTGCCGCCGGTGGACGCCGAACGGCTGCTGACAGCGGCGCGCGGCGTCTTCACCCAGTCCTTCGCCTTCACCGCCTCGATCTGCGTGTTCCTCTCGCTCGCCACCGCGCTCATGGCCTTCCTGCTTCTGCGCAAGGCAAGCGATGGCGATACCGGCGGCGACCCGACACTGGTCGACAAAGCGGCGCCGTCGGGCAACGTCGGATAACACCCGCGGCGCAAGTCGCCGCGGCATCAGAACGCGACCCACATTGCGCCCACCGACGCTGGCCATCCAGCCGGCGAACGGTGACGTGCGCTCGAATTTAGGGAGGGAACCGATGAAGAAGCTTTATCGCGGCAGCTGCCATTGCGGTGCCGTCACCTTCGAATGCCAGCTCGATCTCGCAGACGGCATCCGCCGCTGCAATTGTTCCTTCTGCGCCAAGACCCGGATGCAGAAGGCCTTTGCGCTTCGAGAAGAATTCGAAATCACCGCCGGCAAGGACAGGCTCACGAGCTACCGCGCCGACAATTCGAGCTGGATCGTCGGCGATGTCGATCACTATTTCTGCAGCCGCTGCGGCGTCCGCCCCTTCTCGCGCGGTTACCACAAGGATTTTCTTGGCCACTTCTACGCGGTCAACGTCGCCTGCCTCGATGGCGTCAGCGACGCGGAACTCGCCGAAGCGCCCATCATCTACGAGAACGGCCGCGCTGACGACCATTTCAACCCGCCAGAAGACACGCGCTTCATGTGAGGCGCGGTCTCCGCCGGGAGTTGTACCGCGTCAGGCGACGGTCAAGGCCCGCAGCGCGTCCAGCGCCCGTTCGGCATCCGCTTCCGGCACGAAGATGTGGTCGTGATAATAGGCCGCGATCACATTGGCGCTGATGCCCTCGCGCGTCAGCGCCGCCGAGACAGCCGCAGTCAGACCAACGGCTTCCAGCGCCGAATGCACATTGAGCGTGATGCGCCGAAGCAGCGGACCGTAATCGAGCCCCGCCTCGTCCGCAGCACTGCGGGCAAGGACCAGCGTGAGCCCCTCATCCTCGCGATAAGTGGCGAGCGGCTCCAGCGCCTGGTAGCGCGCCTGATCGCGGTAGGCGACGGTGCAGTAGACATAGGTCTGCGGAAACAGCACCGGGTTCATCGTCGCCAGGAGTTTTGCGAGATCCGTTTCGCCAGCCATGACATCTTCCCCGTTTGCGCATCTGATCGGCTGAAGTGGTAGCGGATCGTCACGTTGGCGTGAAGCACGCGAACGCGATTTGACCATTGTCATTCCCGTGAAAACATGAGGTCATCAAGCGCCCGGAGTGGAAACCGGGCGGTGGAGGAAATGATGGCGTTGAGCAGCAAGTCGGCACATGCCTCTTACACCCCCCTCGGAATGCTGACGGCCACCTTCGCCGCGCTGCTGGCGGCGGTACCGCTCGCCGCCGCCCAGGAACCGGCCGTCGTCATCCCACCGCCCTCGCTCGACGAGAAAGTGTCCGGCACGACGGAGATCGCCGTCTTTGCCGGCGGCTGCTTCTGGGGCGTTCAGGGCGTTTTCCAGCATGTCAAAGGCGTGAAAAAAGCCGTTTCGGGCTATTCCGGCGGCAGCGCCGCGACCGCCGACTACGAGACGGTCAGCGGCGGCAAGACCGGCCACGCGGAATCAGTGGAGGTCATCTACGATCCGCGCGAGGTGACCTATGGAGGACTGTTGCAGGTCTTCTTCTCCGTCGCCCACAACCCGACACAGCTCAATTACCAGGGCCCTGACCATGGCACCCAATACCGGTCGGCGCTCTTTGCCGTCACGGATGAGCAGAAGCGCATCGCCGACGCCTATATCGCCGAACTCGGCAACTCACGCGCCTTCCCCGCGGCGATCGTTACGGAAGTCTCACCCTTTAGGGGATTCTACGCCGCCGAGGACTATCATCAGGATTTCCTGACGCGAAATCCGACGCACCCCTATATCGTCTACAACGACATGCCGAAGATCGAGAACTTGCGGGCGCTCTTCCCGCAGGCCTTCCGGGCAAACCCCGTGCTGGTGTTCAAGGCGAAGAGCTAGCACTGATAGAAATAGCGTGACGCAGCTTTCCGCCCGGAACGGCAACGCACCAATTGTCAGCGGGTTCCTACAAGTACCGCCACGCCCTCGGCCAGCCGCCGAAACCCTTCCCGCGCGCCGTCGCTCATGTGCCGCGCCCGCAGCCAGGCGTGGATCATCTGCGGCTCTTCGCGGAAGGTGACGTTGACGCCGACCGTGGCAAGGCGCGCGGCATAGAAGCGCGCGTCATCGCGCAGGGGATCGAAGAAGGCGCCGGTGATATAGGTCGGCGGCAAGCCCGAGAGATCCTTTTCCGCCAAGGGCGCTGCGAAGGAATTGTCGGCAGGCGCCTGCAGGATCTTGCGATAATAACTGGTATCGGCGGTCGTCAGCCCTGGCGCCTCGGCCATCTCCACATAGGAGCCGGACACGAGGTCGCCACCGAGACCCGGATAGATCAGCACCTGGCCGACAACGCCAGTGAGCCCCTCCGCTCGCGCCTTGAGCACGATGCCGGCCGTGAGGTTGCCGCCGGCGCTGTCGCCGGCAACGACGACCGGGCGACCATCGGCGAGCAACTCCTGCAGCACCGCATAACAATCCTCGAAGGCCGCTGGCCAGACATGCTCGGGCGCCAGGCGATAATCGACCGATACCAGCTCTGCCCCAGCAAAATCCGCCAGTTCGGCGCAGATCGCATCATGGCTGTTAAGCGAACCGACGACGAAGCCGCCGCCATGGATGTAGTAGATGCGGGTCTTCGTCGAAACCGTTGCGGGCCGGTAGCGCCGGATCGGAATGCGGCCATCGACGAACCTATCCTCGCGGGTGAGACTGGCCGGGCTCGGCGCATCGAATTCGGCGCAAAGCGCGTCGTACCATTTTCGCTGCTGCTCGATCGAGGCATCAACAGCATCGGCGGGATAGAAGTCTTCGCAGCGGCGATGGAAGGCGAGGATGCCCTCCTCCGTCGGCATCGGCCGCTTCGTCATCTGGTCCACATCGTCCTCCTCTCATCCCGCTTTCCCGCCAGCTTAGCATCGGCACGCCCGCTCCCTGTTCGAAAACCGACATGACAGGAAAAAATCACCGACCGATCCGCTTGCGTTTCGGCGCTTGCCAGCCCTGCCCCGCACCTATTAACTCGCGCCATGGCCTTCACATTTCGACAGTTGCAGTATTTCGTCGCCGTCGCCGAGCAGGGTTCGATCACCCGTGCGGCGCAGAACCTTTCGATCTCGCAATCCTCGATCACCGAGGCGATCAAGGAGCTCGAAGGCGATCTCGGCGTCGAGCTCTTCGACCGCCATCCGCGCGGCCTGTCGATCACCCATAACGGCCACCAGTTCCTGCGCCACGCCACCAAGATCCTCTCCAATGTCTCCGACGCCCGACGCAGCTTTTCCGACAGCCGCGAGGAAACCGGCGGCAAGCTCAATCTTGGGGTCACCTCGCTTGTTGCCGGCTACGTGCTCTCCGATCTCTTGGCCCGCTATCGCCGCGCCTGCCCCGGCGTCGAGGTCAGCGCCATCGAGGACAACGGCTCCTATCTCGAACATCTGTTGATCGGCGGCGAGCTCGATGTCGCCGTCATGGTCATTTCCAACCTGCGCGATCGCATGGCGCTGCAGGCCGAAATCCTCGAGACGTCGCCCTATCGTCTCTGGCTGCCGATCGGCCACCCTCTGGTCAGCGCCGACATCATCTCCGTCAGCGATATCGCCAAGGAACCGCTGATCATGCTGACGGTGGATGAAATCGAGGAGAACACCGGCAAATTGCTGTCGGCACTCGGCGCCCGCCCGCACGTCGCCTTCCGCACCCGCTCGGTGGAAGCGGTGCGCAGCCTGGTCGCGACCGGCGCCGGCATCGCGCTTTTGCCCGATCTCGTCTACCGCCCCTGGTCGCTTGAAGGCGACCGCATCGAGAGCCGCGACGTCTCCGGCGCGCTCCCCGTCGTGCAGGTCGGCATGGTCTGGCGCAAGGGCTCCGGCCTGCCGCAATCGGCGCGCGATTTCGTCGGCATCGCCGAGGCGCTTCGAAGCGCCCGCCCGCGTTAACCCACTGGATTTGTTTGCTTTCAGGCCGCTTCTGAGCGTTGATATCGGAAAAACCGAAAGCGACATTCTGTTTAATGAATTTGCGAATGCGGAGAAATCAAGGCACGCTTCATTCTGGGAACGAAGCCGTAAAATGCGGCTCAAAACTGGGAGAATTCAGATGAAGCAGATGCTTAAATCCTGCACGGCATTGACCCTGTCGCTTGGCCTTGTTGCCCCGGCATTCGCGCAGGAGCCGCTGAAGGAACTCGGCAAGGGTGAAGGCGAACTCTCCATCGTCGCCTGGGCCGGCTACATCGAGCGCGGCGACACCGACAAGAACTACGACTGGGTCACGGATTTCGAAAAGCAGACCGGATGCAAGGTCTCGGTCAAGACGGCGGCGACCTCGGACGAAATGGTCGCGCTGATGAACGAAGGCGGCTTCGACCTCGTCACCGCCTCCGGCGACGCCTCGCTGCGCCTCGTTGCCGGCAAGCGCGTCCAGCCTGTTAACACCGACCTGATCCCGAGCTGGAAGACGATCGACGAGCGCATGCAGAACGCGCCGTGGTTCACGGTCAACGGCGTTCATTACGGCGTACCCTATGTCTGGGGCCCGAACGTGCTGATGTACAACAAGGATGCCTTCAAGGGCGAAGCGCCGAAGAGCTGGAATGTCGTCTTCGAGGAAATGAACCTGCCCGACGGCAAGTCCAACAAGGGCCGCGTCCAGGCCTATGACGGCCCGATCCATGTGGCCGACGCCGCCAACTACCTGATGGCCCACAAGCCCGAGCTCGGCATCAAGAATCCCTACGAACTCAACGAAGACCAGTACAAGGCGGCCCTCGATCTGCTTCGCGGCCAGCGCAAGCTGGTCGGCCGCTACTGGCACGACGCGATGATCCAGATCGACGACTTCAAGAACGAAGGCGTCGTCGCCTCCGGCTCCTGGCCGTTCCAGGTCAACCTGATGGAAGCCGAAAAGCTGCCGATCTCTTCGACCATTCCGGAAGAAGGCGTCACCGGATGGGCGGATACGACCATGCTGCATGCCGAAAGCGCCCATCCGAACTGCGCTTATATGTGGATGGAGCACTCGCTGTCGCCGAAGGTGCAGGGCGACGTCTCCGCCTGGTTCGGCGCAAACCCGTCCGTCGGTGCCGCCTGCAAGGGCAACGACCTTTTGACCGACGCCGGCTGCAAGACCAATGGCTATGAGGACTTCGACAAGGTCAAGTTCTGGAAGACGCCGGTTACGAAGTGCGAAAGCCAGGGCGAATGCGTGCCCTATCACCGCTGGGTCTCCGACTACATCGGCGTGATCGGCGGTCGCTGAGCCGTCGCGACCACATCGCAAGCATCGCCCCTCACCCTAGCCCTCTCCCCGCACGCGGGGAGAGGGAACGCCCCCGGCCAAGCCTCGGGCGTGACCTTTGAGGCAAGACGCCCGCCACGAGTCCCCTTCGCCCCGCCTGCGGGGAGAAGGTGCCCGGCAGGGCGGATGAGGGGCGCTTCCCCTCACCGCGGGGATGAGGGGCCACACTTTCCGGAGTACTTCAATGACCACCGCCGTTCTCTTCGACAATGTTTCCCGCCACTTCGGCGCCGTGCGCGCCGTCGATGGCGTGAACCTCGAAATCGCCGAGGGCGAATTCTTCGCCATGCTCGGTCCCTCCGGCTCGGGCAAGACCACGTGTCTCCGCCTGATGGCCGGCTTCGAGCAGCCGACCGGCGGCCATATCGAGATCTTCGGCGAGACGGCCGAAGGCGTGCCGCCCTATCGGCGTAGCGTCAACACGGTGTTTCAGGACTACGCCCTCTTCCCGCATCTCTCGATCCTCGACAACGTCGCATACGGGCTGATGGTCAAGGGCGTCGGCCGCGAGGAACGCCGCAAGGCAGCCGAGGACGCGCTCGCCATGGTCAAGTTGCCGGGCTACGGCACTCGCCGCCCCGGCCAGCTCTCCGGCGGCCAGCGTCAGCGCGTGGCGCTCGCCCGGGCGCTCGTCAACAAGCCCAAGGTGCTTTTGCTCGACGAACCGCTCGGCGCGCTTGATCTGAAGCTGCGCGAGCAGATGCAGGAGGAGCTGAAGAGCCTGCAGAAATCGCTCGGCATCACCTTCGTCTTCGTCACCCACGACCAGGGCGAGGCGCTGTCGATGGCCGACCGCATCGCCGTCTTCAACGATGGCCGCATCCAGCAGCTCGGCAGCCCCGAAGACGTCTACAAGCAGCCGAAGACGCGGTTCGTTGCCGATTTCGTCGGTTCGTCCAACGTGCTGCCGGCGAAACTCTGCCAGCGGCTCGGTTTGAAGGCACCCTCCGCCAGCCTGCGCCCGGAGGCGATCTCCATCTCCACCCCGTGGACCGGCGCGCTCAGCCTTTCGGGCACCGTCTCGGCCCATAGTTTCCTCGGCGCCGTCAACCGCGTCGTCGTCGATGTCGATGGGGCCCGTGTCGCCGTCGCCAGCCCCGCAGCGCTCACCGTGCCTGCGGTCGGCAGCCCCGTCACCATCAGCTTCGCCGCCGACGAGCTGCACCCGATGGAGGACGCATGACCGCCTTTGCCGAACCCCTCGTTCTGCCCGAGCGCCGCGGCCCCGCCGGCCGCCTGTCGGACTTTTTCTGGAAGCACCCGCATCTGCTGCTGACGGTGATGCTTGCGCCGCCGCTGCTCTGGCTCGGCGTCGTCTATCTGGGCTCGCTCTTTGCGCTGTTGCTGCAGAGCTTCTTCTCGATCGACGATTTCTCCGGCCTGATCAATTACGAGTTCACGCTGGCGACCTATCGCCAGCTTTTGAGCGAAACCAATCTCGACATCATCCTGCGCACGGTGACGATGGCGGCAACCGTCACGCTCGCTTCCGCCGTCATCGCCTTCCCGATCGCCTATTACGCGGCGCGCTACGCGCAGGGAAAATGGAAGGTGCTCTTCTATCTCGGCGTCATGCTGCCGCTCTGGTCGAGCTATCTGGTCAAGATCTACGCCTGGAAGCTGATCCTCGCCAAGGAAGGCATCCTCACCTGGATCTTCGAAAAGCTGCACCTGCTCTGGCTGCTCGACGGTTGGCTGTCGCTTCCCGTCGTCGGCGGCAACTCGCTCTCGGTCAGCTATACCGGCACCTTCATCGTCTTCGTCTATGTCTGGCTGCCCTTCATGATCCTGCCGATCCAGGCAGCGCTCGAGCGCGTGCCTGGCAACCTGATCGAGGCTTCCTCGGATCTCGGCGGCACGCCGGCGCAGACCTTCCGTCACGTGCTCTTTCCCTTAGCGCTGCCGGGCATCGTCGCCGGCTCGATCTTCACCTTCTCGCTGACGCTCGGCGACTACATCATCCCGCAGATCGTCGGCTCCTCAAGGCTGTTCATCGGCCAGGCGGTCTATGCTCAGCAGGGCACCGCCGGCAACATCCCGCTCGCCGCCGCCTTCACGGTGGTGCCGATCGTCATCATGGGCGCCTACCTGTTTGTGGCCAAACGCATGGGGGCTTTCGATGCGCTCTGATCGCTTGAACCGCTCGCCGATGGGCTTGAAGATGGCGGCCGCCGCCGGCCTTGCCTTCCTGCACCTGCCGATCCTCTTGATCTTCCTCTACGCCTTCACGACGGAGGAAAAGAGCTACCAGTTCCCGCCGCCGGGGCTGACCGCGCAATGGTTCGCCGTTGCCTGGAACCGGCCCGACGTCTGGGCGGCGCTGACGCTCTCGGTCAAGGTCGCCGCGATCGCCACGTCGGTGGCGCTGGTGCTCGGCACCCTCTGCGCCGCCGCCGTCAGCCAGACGCGCTTCTTCGGCCGCGAGACGATCTCGTTGCTTGTCATCCTGCCGATCGCGCTTCCCGGCATCATCACCGGCATTGCGCTGCGCTCCGCCTTCTCGATGGCCGATATCCCCTTTTCCTTCTGGACCATCGTTCTCGGCCACGCGACCTTCTGCATCGTCGTCGTCTACAACAATGCGGTCGCCCGCTTCCGGCGGATATCAGGCTCGCTGATCGAAGCCTCGATGGATCTCGGCGCCGACGGCTTCCAGACCTTCCGCCACATCATCCTGCCGAACATCGGCACGGCGTTGCTCGCCGGCGGCATGCTCGCCTTCGCGCTGTCCTTCGACGAGGTGATCGTCACCACCTTTACCGCCGGCCAGCAATCCACCCTGCCGATCTGGATGCTCGAAGAGCTGATCCGCCCGCGCCAGCGGCCGGTGACCAACGTCGTCGCCATGGTCGTGGTGCTCGTCACCTTCCTGCCGATCCTCGGCGCCTACTACCTCACCCGCGACGGCGACCAGATCGCCGGCGCCGGCAAATAACTCGACTATCAAGGGAGAACAGACATGGACACCCAACTGCTGATCGGATCGCGCTTCGAGGCCGGCACCGAGGCCGACGAACACATCCTGAACCCGCGGACGGGCGGCAAGATCGTCGACCTGCCGGAAGCCTCGCATACCCAGGTCGAGGCGGCCGTGGACGCCGCCGAGCAGGCCTTCACCACCTGGTCGCAGACCACACCCGCCGAACGCTCCAATTATCTGCTCAAGATCGCCGACGCGATCGAGAAGGATGCCGACGGCTTTGCAGCCCTCGAAGCGCTGAACTGCGGCAAGCCGATCAACGCGGTGAAGAACGACGAACTGCCGGCCATCGTCGACTGCTGGCGCTTCTTCGCCGGCGCCGTGCGCAACCTGCATGCGCCGACAGCTGGCGAATACCTGCCCGGCCACACCTCGATGATCCGCCGCGACCCGATCGGCATCGTCGGCTCGATCGCCCCCTGGAACTATCCGCTGATGATGATGGCCTGGAAGCTGGCGCCGGCAATCGCCGGCGGCAATACCGTCGTCTTCAAGCCCTCCGAACAGACGCCGTTGACGGCGCTGAAGCTTGCCCGCGTGCTCGCCGACATCCTGCCGGAAGGCGTCGTCAACGTCATTTCCGGCCGTGGCGAAACCGTCGGCAATGCGCTGATCAACCACCCGAAGATCTCGATGGTCTCGATCACCGGCGATATCGCCACCGGCAAGAAGGTGCTGGCGGCCGCCGCCAAGACCGTCAAGCGCACGCATCTCGAACTCGGCGGCAAGGCCCCGGTCATCGTCTATGACGACGCCGATCTCGAAGCGGTGGTCAATGGCATCCGCACCTTCGGCTACTACAATGCCGGCCAGGACTGCACCGCCGCCTGCCGCATCTATGCCGAGGCCGGCATCTACGAAAAGCTGGTCGCCGACCTCACCTCCGCCGTCTCGACCATCCGCTACAATCATGCCGACGACACCGAAAACGAGATCGGCCCGCTGATTTCGCGCCGCCAGCGCGATCGCGTTGCAAGCTTCGTCGAGCGTGCCGCCGACCAGAAGCACATCGAGATCACCACCGGCGGCAGCGCCGGCAGCAGCGATGGCTTCTTCTTCCAGCCGACCGTGGTCGCCGGTGCCACCCAGGAGGACGAGATCGTCCGCCGCGAAGTCTTCGGCCCGGTTGTCTCGGTCACCCGCTTCACCGGCAAGGACGATGCGATCGCCTGGGCCAATGACAGCGACTACGGCCTCGCCTCCTCCGTCTGGACCAAGGACATCTCCCGGGCGATGAAGGCAGCCTCGCGGCTGCAATACGGCTGCACCTGGATCAACACCCATTTCATGCTGACCAACGAGATGCCGCATGGCGGCGTCAAGCAATCGGGCTACGGCAAGGACATGTCGGCCTATGCGCTCGAGGACTACACCGCCGTTCGCCACATCATGATCAACCACGGCTGAGGCGCACACGCGCCTGAGCTCGGCTCGCATATCGCATGCAAACGAAAACAAACGGGAGAAGTTTGCCATGTACCGCCGTCAATTGCTTGTTGCTGCAGGCGCTCTGAGCCTCAGCGCCCTGGTGCTCTCGCCGGCGGCCTTCGCCGCCGACGCGGCGCCGGATGTGGTCGCGGCCTATGTCGCAGCCTGGAACGCCCATGACTCGGCCAAGGCCGCATCCTACTTCGCCGACGACGTGACCTATTACGACGCGTCCGTCGGCAAGCCGGTAACAGGGAAAGATGCCGCCAAGACCGGCGTCATCGACAACTTCCTGAACGCCGTTCCCGATGCGGTCTGGACCATGAAAGGCGACCCGATCGCTGCCGGCGACAAGGTCTCCTTCGAATGGGAGTTCTCCGGCACCAATTCGGGCGCCTGGGCCGATGGCACGGCCGCGACCAACAAGAGCTTCAAGTTCACCGGCGCTTCGGTCTTCACCATCAAGGACGGCAAGATCGCCTCCCAGAACGACTATTACGACGCCCTCGGCTTCTACAAGCAGCTCGGCTTGATGTAACTGGCCTTGCACATTGGCAGCCGCAGGCTCCGGCTTGCGGCTACTCGCTTCTTTTGCCCACAAATCATGATTGCAAAACTCATAAATAACTTGCGTCGCAAATAATCTTGAGTAACACGATCACCTTATGAGTTTCTGACCGCGCTCAGAAGGTGTCGCATGCTTGCAGGACGGCGTTCTTTTACGGCTGAGTTTCCGATCGGGCGTACCCGCGCGCGGGTGACGCCATGACGGCTGCCGTTTCTGAACCGGTCATCGCGACAGGTGGTCCCAAGGCGCTGTCGGCCGCCTTTGCCGGAACGCACGCCTGGTGCAACGAGAAGATGGTGCTCTCGGACGAACTCTCCGACGGCATGGCGCTGCCGGACTTCTTCGCTTCCGGCGCCTTCGACAAAGCGCTCGATATCTACACCGAAAAATCCGGAGCCAGCGATCGGCGCGCCGTCGCTTCCATGTGGTCGCTCTATTATTTTTCGAGCCTCACCATCCCCTATCTGGTGGCGCGCGTGCTCGACCATCAGGTGCTCCCCGTCACCTTCGATCAGATGAAAGTTGCGCTTGCCGAAGACGGCCTGCCCCGAACCTTCGGCGTCGCGACGTCGGGCGATTGGCAGGAGGCCGATGACACCGACGTTTTCGCGACGCTCGCACCCCTGATGCAAGGGCATCTGCGTGAGGTCGTCGGTTACCTCAAGTCCGTCGGCGGCATCGCCCCGAAACTCGCCTGGAACAATGCGCTCGTCTACATCGACTATGCGCTGCGGGCCTCCGGCATCGAGCCGCTAAACGCCCAGGCCGATGCGCTGATCGGCAGCAAAACCCTGCCGGACGGCACGCCCAACCCCTTCTTCGATTGCCTGCGCCACGAGGAAGAAGACGGCGCCCGCGTCTGCCGCCGCAAGATCTGCTGCCTGCGCTATCTGCTGCCCGGCGTGCCGAGCTGCGGCAGCCTCTGCGCCCTTCCCAGCCAAAGGAACCAATAGGCTTGCTTCATCGCTGCATTTTCCAGACCGCCCGGCGGTTCTTCCTCGTCATCCTTGCTGCTCTGACGCTCGCAACCGCCGCCCATGCGGAAGGCCAATGGCCGATGACCGTCACCGATGCGGTCGGCCGTGTGGTGACGATCCCGGCAAAGCCCAAGGCGATCCTTCTCGGGAGCGGCTTCAATCTCGTCGCGCTGTCGCTGATCCATCCCGATCCCGTCAGCCTGCTTGCCGGCTGGTCCGGCGACATGAAGGGCGACAATCCGGAGATCTACGAGAGCTTCCGGCGGAAGTTTCCCGCGATCGCAGACGTCCCGCAGATCGACGACGGAACCGGCCCGGGCCTTTCCTTCGAGACGCTGCTGACGCTGAAGGCCGACCTTGCCATCCTCGCCAATTGGCAGGCCGACACCGAACCCGGCAAGCGCGCCATCGACTATCTGACCGGCATCGGCGTTCCTGTCATCGTCGTCGACTTCAACAATGATCCGCTGACGAGCACGCCGCGCATGATGCGCCTGCTCGGCAAGATCCTCGAACGGGACGAACAGGCAGACGCCTTCGCTCAGTTCTACGAGGACAAGCTGGCCTTGATCCGGGCGCGCCTCGCCGCCAGGCCGGAGCCACGCCCTCTGGTGCTGATGGACGCCTTCCCCCAGGCCGACCGCTGCTGCTGGGCCTATGGCACCGGCGGCCTCGGCGAGTTCCTGACGATTGCCGGCGGCCGCAACATCGCCGAAGGCACGCTGCCGCGGCCGGGCGGCACGGTCAACGCCGAGGCGGTCATGGCCGCCAATCCCGACATCTACATCGCTACCTCCTCGCCCGGCGGCAAGTACGGCACGCTCTCGATCGGCCCGGGTATCAGCGAAGACGAAGCGCAACAGACGCTCGCCCGCACGATCGAGGCGCCCGCCCTTTCGAGCATCCGCGCCGTACAGGAAAAGCGCGTCCATGGGCTTTGGAACTTCTTCAACGCCATCCCGCTCAACATCGTCGCGGCAGAGGCCTTCGCCGCCTGGATCCGGCCGGATCTCTTTTCCGATCTCGACCCGAAGAAGAGCCTTGCCGAGATCAACACCCGCTTCGCCGCGGTCCCGTTCGAAGGCACCTACTGGGTGGACCTGAAACCGGCGGACTAGCATCCGCTTTGTCCTCACCAGCAATAGAGTCCGTCCTTGGCCGAGAACCATCGGCTACTGCTTATGGTCGCGTGTTGTCAGCCGCCGAGCACCCTATATAAGTGCGGTCACGGCCATGCCTCTTGAGGGCAAGGACCGTCTAAAGCTTTGATCGGCTGCATGGTTTCCCCCTTGCATCGAATCCGATTCAAGGAATGATGCGGTGAGGAGGATCCGGATGCTTTGGTTGATTGCGTTACCGCTGGGTCTTGTCGTTGTGTACATGGCAGCGCGCTTCAGCCGTTTTCGCCAATGGGCGGAACCGATCCTCTCAGTTGCCGTAGCGGTCGGCCTGCTCGTCGCCTTCATCATCTGGTTCAGCGATCGCGACGGTCGCAAGCCCGCAGCACCTGAACCGGTCCAGACGACGCAGCCCGCGGGCCTGACCGCCGCCGACATTGCGCTTGATGGCCTGACCTTCGAGCAAAGCCAACCGGGACGAAGCTTCCGCCTGCGTGGCACAGTGACGAACAAGGGCCAGACGCTGCTCGAATACTTCCGCCTGTCCGTTACGCTGGAAGATTGCCCGGACGATGTCTGCCAGACGATCGGCGACGACGCGGCCCTCATTCTCGCCCGGGTGCCGGCCGGCCAGAGCCGGCCGTTCGAGACCTTCCTCACCTTTCCGAACCGCGAAGGCCAGAGCCTGACGGCGCCGAAATGGACGACCGACATCGTCGAGGTCCGCGGCACAAACCGGTGAACAGCGGGTGCAATGCCCGGAATGCGACACAATTCCGGCGGAAACCCGCTTCAAAGTTTATCAGGAATCGCTTGTAAACAGCGCGCGCTCAGCGATTCGACAGGAGAGTGGGACACTCTAGGCGGCGTCCGGACGGCGTAGGGCTTCGACGAAGGCAACCGTCGTCGTCACCTCGGCGAACTCGGCGCGCAAGGTCGCGACATGGGCCCGGTGGACATCCCGGGCCGCGATTACCGTTCCATCTCCATCCGGCTGGTCGAAGCAATCGCACGCATCCTCGACGAGGATCATGCGGTAGCCGAGATTGGCGCCAACGCGCACCGAGGTGGAGACACACATGTCGGTCGAGATGCCGAAGGTAACGACTGTATCGACGCCAAGACGCCGAAGCCTGAGGTCGAGATCGGTACCGATGAAGGCCGCGTTGACGCTCTTGGTGACGAGTGGTTCGCCGGCCTGCGGCTCGAAGCCGGGCCGGAAGGCGTTGCCGGGTGCACCGGCTCCAAGCGTCGAGCCCGGCATGACGCTGTCATGGCGGACATGGATCACCGGCCGGCCGGCCGCGCGCCAGGCGGCAAGCAGGGTGAGACCGTTCCGGTCGATATCGGCATTCCATCGGCGCGGCCAGGGGGCGCTGTCGAAAGCCTGCTGCATGTCGATCGGCAGCAGCACGGCATTGTCGGGCACGACTGGTATTTTCATGGCAAAGCTCCTTCGTTGCGAGAAGGAAGCTACCTGTCCTACCGTCCGGTTTCACTGGACAAGATGGCGCCAAACCGGACAAACGTCCGGAATTAGCGCAAAAGGAGATACAATTTGACGGAACTCGACGACAAGGATCGGCTGCTACTGGCAGCGCTTCGCCAGGATTCACGCCAGAGCCTGGTGGCGCTCGCCCGACATGCCGGCCTCTCGCGCAGCGGCGTGCACGAGCGTCTGCGGCGCCTCGAAGCCAAGGGCGTCGTCGCCGGCTACACGATCCGTCTCGGCGTCGAGGACAAGAACCCGACGGTCAGGGCCTTGGTCGCCATCACGTTCCAGTCCAGCAAGAATTGCGACCACATCGTGCCGCACCTTTCCGCCATGTCGCCGGTCGTCACATGCTGGTCGCTCGCCGGCTCCACCGATCTGATGGTGCTCGTCGAATGCGCTACGAACGGCGACCTCGACACGATCCGCCGGCAGATTTCCCTGATCCCGGGTATCGCCACTGTGCAGACGCATGTGGCGCTCCGGACCCATTTCGATCGCAGAGATTAGGTGGGACGGCCTCGGCCGTCCCACTCGGTTGATGATATGGATCAGACCGGTCGGCTGATCTCGTCGAGATACCAGTTGATGTAGCGAAGCTCGTTATGCTCCATCGGCGCGATCGGACCCGGCACGAAATAGTGCGAGCGCACGCCGCGCGACGTGTGCTCGATGATCGCCTTGTCTTCCTCGGTCGTCACCTTCCACAGCCACGTCAACTTTTCCAGATCGTAGTCCCGCCCCGCCTCGGCCTCGCCGTCGACCAGCCAGATCAGCTCCATCTCCGAGGTCTCCGCCGTCTTCGGGATGAAACGGTAGATCATGCCGTGATCGGGGTAGCAGACGAGGAAAGTGGTGCCGCCCAAATGGATCGAGGTGACGCCGCCGTCGAAATCGGTGAAACGCCCCATGAGCCGGCTCAGCGCCTGGCCGTCCTTGCTGCCGGTCTTGGCGCCGTCATAGAGCGGATAGCGGAAGGCGTGCACCGCCTCCTTCCCCGTGACAGATGTCTGCCAATGGTTGCCGGAGCCGACCTCGATGCCGAGTTCGCAGGTGCGCGCCTCCATCCGGGCGTTCAGTTCCTCGATCATATGCAGCGGCTGTTCCAGCGCATGCGTTTCGGAATATTCCGGATGCGCCGGACCGCAGTGATAGCACTCGACATAGTTCTCGACCGCGAGCTTCCAGTTGGCATCGACCGGATAGGTCTGGCGATGGGCGATCTTGGCCGACCCCCAGCCATATTGCCCGCAGGTCGCGTGCAGGAGATGCTCGACATCGCTGAAATCGAGCAGCTGGTCGGCGAATGAGATGAAGATCAGCCCTTCGATGACACGCACATGGAGCTTCTTCAGCCCATGGTCTTCGCGCCGGAAATCCTTCGGCATCAACCGCGCCGCCTTCAGCGCGCCGTCATTGCCATAGGTCCAGGCATGGTAAGGGCAGACGAAGGCGCGGGCATTGCCCTTGTTCTTGGCGCAGACCTCGGCGCCGCGATGGCGGCAGACATTGAGCATCGCGTGGATCTCGCCACTGGCCGTGCGGGTGACGATCACCTGCTCGGAGGCCATGCGGAACACCTCGAAGTCATTGGCGTTCGGGATAGCGCTCTCATGCGCCACGCAGTGCCAGTGGCGGCGGAAAACGCGCTCCAGATCACGTTCATAGATTTCCGGGTCGAGATAGAAGGCGCGCGCCAACCCATGGCCGGGACGATGGGCAGCAACCAGCTGATCGATGCGGTCGCCGGTGACAGTCGTAGTCTTGAGCTCCGAAACGAGCATGGGGTTGAACTCCAACAATTGGACCGGAAGGACCGCGTTCCGGCGCGCGTGTAAATTTCATCGGGCACCGGATGGCGCGCCCTCTGCCGTTGGCGCGAGATCCGCCCCGCCCAGGTCCGCGCCAGCATCGCGGCGCGTTTCCCTTCCCTCGTCTGCTCTCTTGGAGCGCGACGTCGAAAGGCGCCGCCTCCTCTCGCCTCGCCGCCTGAGGCTTGGGGCTGGCCAGGCGTCTCCTTCTCCCCGTCAGAACGGGGAGAAGGTGGCCGGCAGGCCGGATGAGGGGCGCCTTCCCCCACCACGCGAACGAGGGGCAGCTTCAAGCACCTACGCCTCCGTCCCCAATGCAAACGCCATCGCTCGCGAACTTCGGCGATACCTCAGCTCGACGTAGTCCTTGCAATCTGTAGATGACGGATCGGCCAGACCTGGCCCCCGCTGCCCCCGCCCCGCGACCGGGGCGGAGAGCTAAACTCAGCAGAAGATCTGGAACCTCTCCCTGATCGCCCGATCGATATCCGGCGCGATCACCGAAGGGGCTGCTTCGGCCAGAATGCGGTTTTTCCTCTCGATCGCCCGCGCCACCAGATCGGGGCGGCCGATCTCGACCCATTCCTTCGGGCTCGTGCGATCGGCGACCGCCGGATAGATGTATTCCGTCTGCATCAGCCCAAGCGTCTGCGGATGGCCGAGATAGTGACCGGGGCCATCGAGGCAGACCGAGCGCATGGTCTCGAGCGAGACCGAATCCTCCGTCACGTCGATGCCGCGGATGCAGCGCTGCACCTGGCCGAGCAGATCGTCGCCGAGCACCAGCGACTCCAGGCAGAAGCCGAGCAGCGAGGCATGCATGCCGACGGCCTCATAGACCATGTTGAGGCCGGAAAGCCCGGCCATGACATTGGAGATCGCCTGCTCCCAGCCGGCCTGCATATCCGGTAGCTTGGCGTCGGCAATGCCGGCAGCGGCCCCACCGGGCAGGCGGTAGAACTGGTGCATCTTCGCGCAGCCGGCCGTCAGCAGCGCCTGCTCGCCGGAGCCGCCGGACATCGCCCCGGTGCGTAGATCCGAGACGAACGGCCAGGTGCCGAAGACTGCGGGATGGCCGGGCGACATGGCGTTGACATAGACGACGCCCGCCAGGCATTCGGCGACCGCCTGGACAATCGCGGTTGCCAGCGGCGCCGGTGCGGTCGCACCCGCCTGGCCGGCCGAAAGTAAGAGGATCGGCATCCCGGCGCGGATGCACTTTTCCATGGTGATGCAGCTTTCCTCGGCAAACTTCATCGGCGGCACGACGAAGCAGTTCGAGTTGGAAACGAAGGGCCGCGCCCGCCACTTGTCCTCGCCGCCGGCGATCATGTGGATGAGATCGAAGCAGCCATCGACATGCGAGGGATCGGAGAAGCTCGTGCCGACATGCTTCGTCGTGCCGGCGCAGCAGGCATAGAGCGTGTTGACGTCCATCAGGAAGTTGTCGGCTACATCGCGACAGACCATGGCGCGCTGGAAGAAGTGCACGTTGTCGAGGTGATGGACGAGCTGGGCGGCGTTCAATAGGTCCTTGGTGGTGGACTCGCGATATTCGCGTTTCTCGACGTCGACGATATGCACCGCAGCACCGGCCGTGCCGTAATAGACGCGGGTGCCGCTGAGTTCGAGATCCTGCTTCGGATCGCGGGCATGAAGCGTGATGTCGCGCGCGGCGATCGCCAGCATGTCCTCGACCAGGGCACGCGGGAAGCGGATGCGCCCATCGTCGCCGAGAATGGCGCCTGCGGCGGTCATGATCTCGATGCCCGATTTCGGCGCGTTGGCAAGACCGATCTGTTCCAACGCATCGAGCGCCGCCTCGTGGATCCGCTTCACATTAGCGTCGGTCAGCGGCTTGTATTGCCCGCCGGAAAGACCGGGACGCACCGGCCGGATGTTTTCGGCCAGCGGCGCCGAACGCAGCGCCACCCGCGCCGCCCGCCCGCCGGACCGTCTCGAAGCCGCAACTGCGCAATCGTTAGCCATCATCATCTCCCAATGGGCGGGTGTGTCCTCGCCCCCTCATTCGCGCGGTGAGGTTAAAGCCCCTCATCCGCCTGCCGGCACCTTCTCCCCGTTTTGACGGGGAGAAGGGACTTGCTGCTTCCGCTCGTTCCCCTCCTCACCGTTCATGAGGAAGAGGATTATCTGTCTTCTGCGCCCGCCTCGTCCGTCCCCTGCCCCTTTCCCCGCCTGCGTAGAGAGGAACGAGCCCGGTGCCACGCGTCCCTTCTCCCCGTCAGAACGGGGAGAAGGTGCCGGCAGGCGGATGACGGGCAATCCTCAAGCCCGAACACGATGCCCGACGCCAGTCCCAAACGCCTGACCTACATCCGCACCCGCTTGGAGCGCGGATCGTACATCGGCTTCAACGACGCCTCCGCAGCAACCCGCGTCCCGGCGATCTCGATCTCGAAATGCGAGCCGAGCACGTCCTTGTCGCTCTCGCCTTCCGAAGGCACGTAGCCGAGGCCGATCGCGCCGCCGAGGTGGTGGCCGTAATTGCCAGAGGTGATCGTGCCGACGATCTTGCCGTCACGGACGATCGCCTCGTTGTGGAAGAGCAGCGGCTCCGGATCGGCGAGACGGAATTGCACCAGCCGGCGCGAGAGCCCGCGATTGTGCTTGGCCAGCACCGCCTCGCGGCCGATGAAATCGCCCTTGTCGGCTTTGACTGCGAAGCCGAGCCCGGCTTCGAGCACATGGTCCTCGTCGGTGATGTCGTGGCCGAAATGGCGGAAGGCCTTTTCGATGCGGCAGCTGTCGAGCGTATGGATGCCGCAAAGCTTAAGGCCCAGATCCTGCCCCGCTACCTCCAGCGCCTCGAACACATGCGCCGTCTGGTCGGTCGAGACATAGAGCTCCCAGCCGAGTTCGCCGACATAGGTGACGCGATGCGCACGGGCGAGCCCCATGCCGACCTCGATCTCACGTGCCGTCCCGAAGGGATGGGCTGCGTTGGAGAAATCGTTCGGGCTTACCTTCTGCATCAGCTCCCGCGCCTTCGGCCCCATGACGCAAAGCACGCTTTCGCCGGCGCCGACATCGGTGATGACGACGAATTCGTCGGCAAGATGCTTGCGCAGCCAGGCAAGATCGCGCTGCAGCGTGGCGCCGGGCACGACCAGCAGGAAGGCGGTCTCCGACAGACGCGTCACCGTCAGATCGCTCTCGATGCCGCCGCGGGCGTTGAGCATCTGGGTGTAAACGATGCGGCCGGGCTCGACATTCATCTCGTTGGCGCAGAGCCGCTGCAGGAAGGAAAGCGCATCGCGCCCCTCCACCCGGATCTTGCCGAAGGAGGTCATGTCGAACAGGCCGACGCCGTTGCGCACGGCCAGATGCTCGGCCTTCTGGTTTTCGAACCAGTTCTGCCGCTTCCAGGAATAGCGGTACTCGCGCTCCTGGCCTTCCTTGGCGAACCAGTTGGCACGCTCCCATCCCGCGACTTCGCCGAAGACGGCGCCGCGGGCCTTCAGATGCTCATGCAGCGGCGAGCGGCGCACGCCGCGGGCCGTTGCCATCTGGCGATAGGGGAAGTGATCGGCATAGAGCAGACCGAGCGTCTCGGAGACGCGATCTTTGAGATAGGCGCGGTTCTTCTGGAACGGCTGCGCCCGGCGGATATCCACTTCCCAGAGATCGAAGGGCGGCTCGCCGTCGTTCATCCATTGGGCGAGCGCCATGCCGGCGCCGCCGGAGGAAACGATGCCGATCGAATTGTAGCCGGCCGCCACCCAATAGCCCTTCACTTCGGGCGCTTCGCCGAGATAGTAGCGGTCGTCGGGCGTGAAGCTTTCGGGGCCGTTGAAGAACGTATGGATGCCCGCCGTTTCCAGCATCGGCATGCGGTTGACCGCCATCTCCAGGATCGGCGCGAAGTGGTCGAAATCGTCAGGCAGCTGGTCGAAGCAGAAATCCTCGCGGATGCCGTCCATGCCCCAGGGCTTGGCCTTGAGCTCGAAGGCGCCGATCAGCATCTTGCCGGCGTCTTCCTTGTAGTAGGTGCACTCGTCGGGCACGCGCAGCACCGGCAGGCGCTTGAGCTCCGGGATTGCCTCGGTGACGATGTAGAAGTGCTCGCAGGCATGCAGCGGCACGGTGACGCCGGCCTGGCGGGCGAACTCCCGGCCCCACATGCCCGCACAGTTGACGACATGATCCGTCTCGATCGTATATGTCTCGCCGTTCTGCTCGCAGGTGACGCCGGTCACCCGACCATCCTTCTTCAGCACGGCCGTGACCTTGACGCCCTCGATGATCGTCGCGCCGTTCTGCCGCGCGCCCTTGGCGAGCGCCATGGCGATGTTGGCCGGATCGCACTGGCCGTCGAGCGGCAGATGCACCGCCGCCTTCACGTCAGAGGTGTTGAGGTGCGGATACATCGCCTTCACCTCATCAGGCGTGATCTCTCGGACGTCGACGTTGAACGCTCGGGCGAGCGAGGCCTGGCGATAGATCTCTTCCTTGCGCTCCTCGGTCAGCGCCACGGTGATCGAGCCGTTCTGGCGCATGCCGGTGGAAATGCCGGTTTCGGCCTCGAGCTTGACGTAGAGGTCGGCCGAGTATTTCGCGAGCCGCGTCATGTTCTGCGAGGCACGCAGCTGGCCGATCAGGCCGGCCGCATGCCACGTGGTGCCCGAGGTCAGTTGCTTGCGCTCCAAGAGCACCACGTCGGTCCAGCCGAGCTTGGCCAAATGATAGGCGACCGAACAGCCGGAAACGCCGCCGCCGATGATGACTGCACGGGCTTTCGAGGGAATGGGCTTGCTCATGCGCGCAGTCTTTCATTGGAGGGATCCCAGAGCGGCTGGTCCGCCTCGACTGTCGCCTTGAAGCGGTCGCCGAAGATCTCGACCTCGATTTCCTTGCCGGGCACGGCGAGATCGGCGCGCAGCATGCCGAGCGCAATCGACTTGCCAACGCGGTAGCCCCAGTTGCCCGAGGTCGTCTCGCCGACCACCTGGCCGTCGGACCAGAGCGTCGACATATATGGCGCGTCGCAGCCGTCGGCGGCGACCGTCAGGGTGACGAAGCGCTTGCTGACGCCCTGCTGCTTCTCCCGTTCCAGCGCCGCCTTGCCCTTGAAACCGGGCTTGGCCCAGTCGACGAAGCGCTCCAGCCCGCCCTGAAGGATGGTGTAATCGGTCGAAAGATCGCCCTTCCAGGCGCGGTAGCCCTTCTCGATGCGCAGGCTATCGAGCGCCTCCATGCCGAATGGCTTCAGGCCGTGTTTCTGGCCCGCGGCCCAGACGGCGTCGAAGATGACAGCCGTATCCTCGACCTTGGTGTGGATTTCCCAGCCGAGCTCGCCGGCAAAGGAGACGCGCACGAGCTGGCAATAGCGGCCGGCGATTTGCGCCGTCTGGTGCGTGAGCCAGCCCTTGACGAGATCGGCCTCGCTGACCTCGGCGAGGATCGCGCGCGACTTCGGCCCGGTCAGGATCTGGCAGGAGAAGGACTTGGTGACATCGTCGATGGTGAAGGCGGCATTGGCCGGCCGGTGCTTCGTCAGCCACTCGAAATCGTGCCACTGCGCCGTTGCGGCGGTGATCAGGAAGAAGAAGTCCTCGTCAATCATCATGACCGACATTTCGGTGACGATCCGGCCCTTGTCGTCCGCGAAATAGGCAAGGCCGATACGACCCGGCTTCGGCACGCGCCCGGTGATGAGGCCCGAAAGCCACGCGGTCGCCCCCTCGCCCTTCACCCGGAAGCGCGAGAAGCCCGGCAAATCGAGAATGCCGGCGGCATCGCGCACGGCCAGACACTCCTCCTCGATGCGCTTCGCCCACGGCCCCGCGCGACCCCAGGTCTGCGTCGCACCTTCAGAGGTGTCGTCGCCGGGTTTGGCGTACCACATGGCGCGCTCCCAGCCGTTATAGGGCTTGAACTGCGCACCGAGTGCCTGGATCCGGTCGTGGATCGGTGACAACTTCTTGCCGCGGCCCGCCGCCCAATAGTGTTTCGGGAAATGCATCGCGTACTCGTGGCCGTAGATCTCCATGCCCTTGGCGATACAATAGTCCTGGTCGGTATAGTCGGTGTAACGGCGTGGGTCGCAGGACCACATGTCCCACTCCGTCTGGCCCTCGGTGATCCATTCGGCCAGTACCTTGCCGGCGCCGCCGGCCTGACAGATGCCGAAGGTAAAGACGCAAGCCTCAAACGCGTTGGGCACGCCGGGCATCGGTCCGATCAGCGGGTTGCCGTCGGGCGCATAGGGGATCGGGCCATTGATGATGCGCGAAAGGCCGGCCGTGCCGAGGATCGGCACGCGCTCGACGGCATCGTTCAGGTACCATTCCAACCGGTCGAGATCGTCCGGGAAGAGCTGGAACGAAAAATCCTCCGGCATCGGATCGTCAGGCGTTACCCAATGGGCGCGGCAGTTGCGCTCGTAGGGCCCGAGGTTCATGCCGTTCTTCTCCTGGCGGAGATAGTAGGAGCTGTCGACGTCGCGAAGAAGCGGCAGCTTGTGGCCCGCCTCCTTCGACCAGGCGGCAAGCTCCGGGATCTCGTCGAACAGGATATACTGATGGCTCATCACCATCATCGGCACGTCGCGGCCGAACATCTTGCCGACCTCGCGGGCATAGTAGCCGGCGGCGTTGACGACGTATTCGCAGCGGATTTCGCCCTGCGGTGTGGTGATCACCCATTCGTCGTTCTCTCGGCGCGCCGCCGTGACGGGACAGAAGCGGATGATTTTTGCGCCCATGTCGCGCGCGCCCTTGGCGAGCGCCTGCGTCAGCTGCGCCGGGTCGATGTCACCGTCATAGGGATCGTAGAGCGCGCCGGTCAGCTCGTGCGTTTCGAGGAAAGGGTAGCGGCTGCGCATCTCGTCGGGCGACAGGATATCGAGATCCATGCCCTGGTAGCGACCCATGCCGACGACGCGCTTGAACTCCTGGAGGCGCTCCTTGGAGTGGCCGAGCCGGATTGAGCCAGTGACATGATAGTTCATGGGATAATCGACGAGCGCGCCGAGATCGCGATAGAGCGATGCCGAGTAGCGCTGCATGTTCATGATCGACCACGAAGATGAGAAGGTCGGCACGTTGCCGGCCGCATGCCAGGTCGAGCCCGCCGTCAGCTCGTTCTTTTCCAGAAGCACGCAATCGGTCCAGCCGGCCTTGGCAAGATGGTAGAGCGAGGAAGCACCGATCGCTCCCCCCCCGATGATCACGACCCGTGCGTGCGACGGCAAATTCGACATCAATAGTTCCCTCGTTTTGGCGGAATTCTTGCCGGGGAAGCTGTGCGCCATCAAGCGACGGAAACAGGCTTTATTGATCGACAAATTCGATTAGATTGTAGCGATTGCAAAGGGAGCGCATGGCATGCAGGTGGAACTGATCGAAACCTTTCTCGACCTGATGGAAAGCCGCTCCTTCAACCGCACCGCCGAGCGGCTGAACATCACCCAGTCGACCGTCTCTCACCGGGTGAAGGCACTCGAAGCCCAGTTCAACCGCAAGCTCTTTACCCGCAACAAGGGCGGAACAGTGCCGACCGCCGCCGGCCTGCGCTTCCTCGACTATGCAAAAGCCCTGCAAAACCAGTGGCATGAGGCAACACGCGCGGTCACCAGCGCCGGTGCGTTGGAGCGCTCCATGCGCCTCGGTATCCAGCACGACCTTGCCGAGGCCTTCGCCGGCGAATGGATGGCCGCAATTCGGCAGGACCTGCCCGCAACCGAGGTCTATATGGAGGCCGATTATTCCAACCAGATGAACCGTGACCTCGGCGCCGGCGACCTCGATCTTGCGATCCTCTACACGCCCCATTACCTGCCCGATCTCTATTACGAAAGGATCGGAGATCTGCATTACGTGCTGGTCAGCACCGAGGCGCGCGAACTGGCCGAGGTCCGCTCCGAGAACTATATCCGCGCAAGCTATTCGCCGACCTTCGACCGTGCCCACCGGCTCGCCCTGCCGCACCTTTCCGCAGCCCTGCTTTCGGCCGGCCAGAACATGGCGATCACCCGGCTGCTCGCCGCCCTCGGTGGCGCGGCCTATGTGACGGCGGCAACGGCGGAGCGGCTCGCCGCGGACGGATTTGCCGATCGGGTGCAGGATGCGCCGGCCATCGCCCAGACCGTCTATGCCGCAACAAGCCTTCGAACACGCCACGCGCACCAGCACCGCAAGATCATCGGCGCCATGGGTGCGCTGTTATCGACGTTGCCTGTTCCCAGCGGGCTTTAAAGCAATTCCAGGAGAAGTGTGAAGCGGTTTTCCGACCGGAAGTGCGTCGTTTCAAAGACCTAGTAGCGGCCCTTGAGTTGCCCCTTCAGCCGCTCGGCATCCGCCTCGGTGACACCGGGCGGCGCCACCACCTGCATCCAGGCGTCGATATAGTGTTCGGGTGCGTAGACATGGCCGTAGCCGATCGGCGAAGTTGTTGCGAGCGCCATGTCGGCGAGCAGCTGGAACATGGTGACGACCGGGAACCACCGGAGCGCCGGCGAGACGTCCGCACCGCGCGGCGCCTTCATCCAGTCCGGTTCGCGGTAGAAGGAATGGGGATCGAAGAAGGTGATCGGGTCGCTGGCATATTGCAGGTAGACGATGCGCACATTGCCCCAGCGAGCCCCCGGAATATCAAGCGCGTTTTCCTGGTTGGTGAAGCGGATCACCGAACCATCGCGATAGAGCGGCCGCCATTCGGGCGAGCCCGGATTGCGATTTCGCGTGATCTGCAGCCAGGTCTTGGTCGGGAACGGCGAGCCGACCCAGAGCGCCCCCTGGAACGGATCGCTGATGATGTCGAAGGGATCGACCGAGCCCTGCGAGTTCATCGAACCGAGGCTGAGGCCATAGAGATAGAGCTTCGGCCGCTTGTCCTTCGGCAGCGTCGTCCAGAGCCATATACCGCATCGAACAGCGCATCGGCCGTTTCGGCACCGTATTCCGGCTCGACCAGCAGCGACAGCCAGCTCGTGAGGTAGGAGTACTGCACCGCGACGCTGGCGACATCGCCCTTCAGGAGATATTCGAGCGAATCGAGACCGGGCGGGTCGATCCAGCCGGTGCCGGTCGGCACCACGATCAGAAGATTGGCGCGTTCGAAACCGCCGACGCGTTTCAGTTCCTCCAGCGCCAGCTTCGCACGTTCCTTGGCGGTTTCAGCCGAATTGAGGCCGGCATAGACGCGCAAGGGCTCCTTCGCCTCGCCGCCGAAGAAGGCGCCGATGTCCTTTGCCGCCGGTCCGGAGGCGATGAACTGGCGTCCCTGGCGGCCGAGCTCGTCCCAGGTCATCAGCGACGCCCTGCTGCCCGTCTTCAAGGGATCGGTGGGTGGGGCTAAGTCGGGGTCGATCAACGCGTCGAGCCGCTGGAACGAGCTGTCGGCCGCATGCAGCGCATATCGAAAGATGACGCCATCGGCGGCCGACCAGAACAGCGCCAGCGCCGCGACCACGCCGGCGACCTTCGCCAGCGGCCGCGTCAGCACATGTTCGAAACGACCGGTGAGAAACCGGAAGGTCAGCCGGAAAAGCCGCGCCAAAAGCACGATGGCGACGAAGACAAGGGCCGCGATCAGCCCGAGCTTGAACGGCTCGGCGCTTTCGACCGGATCAAGTCCCATGATCTGACGCACCGTGTTCTGCCAATAGGCCGTGCGCCAGAGGAAGGCGAGTGCAACGGCGGTGCAGCCGAGCGTCGCCAGAGCCTTCACGATCAGCCCGGTGCGCCCGCGGATCTCCGGCAGGTCGAGCAGCGACCAAACCCAGCGCAGGAGCACGCCGATCGCATAGCCGGCGCCAAGCGACAGGCCCGAGATCACCGCCTGGACCACATAGGGGCGCGGGATGAGGCTCGGCGTCAGCGACATGGCAAAGAAGAAGACGCCGACGATCAGCCCAGTGGTCGAAAACGATGCGAGCAGCGTCGAGAGAAACCGCGGCACCGGCAACCTCGACAGCGGCGTCTGTTGAAGATGTTCCATGGCGTCGGGCCCCCTCATGCTGACACTGTCACCGGAAGACCATAGGCCGTTCCGCCGGCGGCAATGTCGCTTCCCCGACGTGTCCAGTCAATTGCCGCAACCGGAAGACGCACGGACGGAAGCTGGACTTTGACGGTCGCACGCCTCACGCGCGGGTCACCTCGATCGGTGTCTTCATGATGATTTCGCGGTGCGGGAACGGGATCGAAATACCGGCCACCTTGAAGGCGTCCCACAGCGCCATCATCACCTGGCCGCGAATGTTGGTCAGCCCGTTGCTCGGATCGGAGATCCAGAACCTGAGCTTGAAATCGAGTGACGATGCGCCGAAGCCGGTCATCCAGCAGACCGGCTCCGCGTGGCCGCTCGCAACCCGTGGGATCGATTTGGCAGCCGCGATGGCAATGCGCGCCACCTCGTGCGGATCGCTGTCATAGGAAGTGCCGAAACTGACCTCGATGCGGACGAAGTCGCTGGAGAACGACCAGTTCACGACCTGCTGCGAAATGAAGTCCTCGTTCGGAATGAGGTATTCCTTGCCGTCCCTGGTGATGACGGAGACGAAGCGGGAACGCAGGTCGCGCACGGAACCGAAGGTATCCCCAAGCGTGATCGTGTCGCCCGGTTTGATGGATTTGTCGAGCAGGATGATGATGCCGGAAATGAAGTTGGAGACCACCTTCTGCAAACCAAAGCCGATGCCGACGCCGACCGCCCCGGAAAAGACCGTCAGCGCGGTCAGGTCGATACCGGTCGCGGACAGCGCGATCGCACCGGCAAAGCCGATCAGCACGATCTTGACCAATTTGCTTATCAGCACCTTGAAGGACGGCGTGAGTTCTGCCGACCGCTGGATCCAGTGCGCCGAGACGTTGCCCAACAGCACGGCAAGCCAGATCAGCGCGGACGAAAGCACGACAGCCTTCAGGACGAGCAGCAGCGACAGACGAACGGCACCGAGGTTGACGGCAACGCCATCAAGGGTCGTCAGGATCACCCGGTCCAGCCCGACCGCATAAAGCGCAAAATAGATCCAGCCCACGACGGCGGTGACGCGCGCCAGCGTCTGGTTGCGGATGATGCGGGTGAGCACGGAAATCACGAACCAGGCGGCCGTCAGGGTCAGCGCAGTCACCACCAGCCAGCGATACGACGGCCAACCGAAACGCAATATCATCCCATCGGCGATCCAGAGCCACACGATCAGGAAGAGCCAGCGCAGCCGCCGCATGAAGGCGATGATGACGCGCAGCAGGTCCGGATTGCCCTTGATCAGGCGGGCGCGGGCTTCGACCAGCGGCTCTATCCGCTTTGCCAGCGCGCCGCAGATCAGGTAGCCGGCAACGATGATGGCGATCTGATAATACGTCCACTCGTTCAAAAGGACCGTCCGCGACGAGGAAGCGACGGCGTCGAACGCTTCTGCGAAATCCATCGTCTCTCTCCGAGAGAACCAAGCGTCCGACCGAGCGTTTTTTTGGGGGGGACGCCCTAATCCTTTGAATCTAGGGCATCCTTGACACTTTCAATGCCGCCACCCGAAGCCGGTGCGTCGATCCCCCTTGAATTCGGATGCCTCGCAAGATCCGTCGCACCTGCAAATCGTGGCAGGCTCGGAATAAAGCTAGCATCTTCAAAAGCTTATTGCCGGATGGACGCTAGACCCGCCGCTCCTTGATCGTGTTCATGACGAAGCTCGTTTCGATCGAGGCGACGCATTTGAGCCGCGCGATCTTTTCCTTGATAAAGCGCTCGTAGTGCTCGAGCCCGGCACTCATCACCTTCAGCACATAGTCGCGCGAGCCGGTCACCAGATGGCATTCAAGCACTTCGTCCCAGCCGCGCACCGCCTCCTCGAACATCACGATCTCATCTTCATGCTGACGGCTGAGCCTGACGGTGGCAATTGCGGTCATCGTCCAGCCGTCGATCGACGGATCGATCAGCGCCGTATAGCCGCGGATCACACCGGTCTCCTCCAGCCGCCGCAGGCGGCGGAGACATGGCGAAGCCGAGAGCCCCACGCGCTCGGCAAGCTCGTTGTTGGTGAGGCGCGCGTCCGCCACCAGCTCCTTCAAAATCCTGCGATCCGTCTCGTCGGCAATTTTCTGCGCCATATCTTTCCAACTCAGCCAAATCTTTGCGCAACTCAAAGACATCCAGCCGGAAATAGCAAGGATCGGTCCAAGCATCTGATATAATTTGCCAGTCAGTCGAGTCCGCTTCCCTTCAGGAGACAAGTCATGACCGCACCGCATCCCTCCAAGACCCACATCGGAAACCACAAGCTGCATCCCGAAACGCAGATGCTGAACTATGGCTACGATCCGGAACTGTCCGAGGGCGCCGTCAAGCCGCCGGTGTTCCTGACCTCGACCTTCGTCTTCCGCTCAGCCGAAGAAGGCCGCGATTTCTTCGATTTCGTTTCCGGTCGGAAGGAGCCGCCGGCGGGTGTCGGCGCCGGTCTCGTCTATTCGCGCTTCAACCATCCGAACAGCGAGATCGTTGAGGATCGCCTCGCCGTCTACGAGCGCACCGAGAGCTGTGCGCTGTTCTCGTCGGGCATGTCGGCGATCGCCACCACCCTGCTTGCCTTCGTCAAGCCGGGCGACGCGGTGCTGCACAGCCAGCCGCTCTATGGCGGCACCGAGACGCTGCTTGCCAGAACCTTCCTCAATCTCGGCGTTGCGGCCGTCGGCTTTGCCGATGGCGTCAATAAAGCAGCTGTCAGCGCCGCCGCCGAAGAGGCGATGGCCAAGGGCCGCGTCTCTGTGATTCTCGTGGAAACGCCAGCAAACCCGACAAACAGCCTCGTCGATGTTGCCATGATCCGCCGCGTCGCCGATATGATCGGCCGGAAACAGGGTCATACCCCTGTGGTCGCCTGTGACAACACGCTGCTCGGCCCGGTCTTCCAGCGACCGATCGAACACGGCGCCGACATCTCGCTCTATTCACTGACCAAATATGTCGGCGGCCATTCCGACCTCATCGCCGGTGCAGCTCTCGGCTCGAAGGCTGTGATGAAACAGGTAAAGGCGCTGCGCGGGGCGATCGGCACCCAGCTCGACCCGCATTCCTGCTGGATGCTCGGCCGTTCGCTGGAAACGCTTTCCGTGCGCATGCAGAAGGCCGACGACAATGCCCGCGTCGTCGCCGAGTTCCTGCGCGAGCACCCGAAGGTCGAGCGCATCCACTACCTGCCCTTCCATGACGAGGATTCGCCGGTTGGCCGCACCTTCAGGGCGCAGTGCACCGGCGCCGGCTCGACGTTCTCCTTCGACATCTCGGGCGGCCAGGAAGCGGCCTTCCGCTTCCTCAATGCGCTGCAGATCTTCAAGCTCGCCGTCAGCCTCGGCGGCACGGAATCGCTGGCAAGCCACCCGGCGGCCATGACCCATTCCGGCGTGCCGATCGAGGTGCGCCGCCGTATCGGCGTGCTGGAATCGACCATCCGCCTGTCGATCGGTATCGAGCATCCGGATGATCTCGTCGCCGATCTTTCGAACGCCCTGTCGGTCGCCTGACACGATATCGCAGCCGCCGGTCCGCGGTGGCTGCCTGTCAATGTGAGAGAATATTGACGATGTTGCCGAAGGGGTCGCGCATGAAGAAACGGCGCACGCCCCAGGGCTCGTTGGTGATGTCGTAGACAATCTCCACACCTGCCACCTTGGCGCGCGCGTAAAGTCGATCGACGTCGTCCACCTCGATCGAAAGCACCGGCACGGGTGTATTGTTGCCGCCTTCGCTGGCGACGCTCAGTTGCGGCATCGCCGCGGCACCCTTGGCCGCAAAAGTCCGGATCCATCCATGATCCATCACCACGTCGAGCTCCAACAAGTCACCGTAAAAGGCTTGTGCCATCTGTGGGTCCGGGGCGTGGAGATTGGAGACGATACGCAAGACAGTCATTGGTTCTTCCTTATCCGGCGAGCAACGGAGCGCGCTCCGGCGCTCACGGGTGTCGGTTTTCACGGCGATGCGGCCATCCTGCCTGCCAAACGTGCCGGATTGAAGAGGGAATCGTCGGACAGCCTCAGGGTGTAGCAACCGCCGCCTCAGGTCGCGGGCCCGCACCGGCAAGCGCCACGCGCACCAGCGTCGCCGCCGCCTTGCCTGCCGTTTCCATATAGCTTGCATCCCGGTGCAGCAGCACCACGGCGAAGCTGCCGTCGAGCAGAAGCAGGATCTGCTTCGCCAGCATGATCGGCTCGGCAATGCCGGCTTCGGTAAAGTTCTCGGCCATCCACGCCTCGAACTTCTTCTTGTGGGCTGCACCGATGCGGATTGCCGGATGGCCCGGCATGTTGGCAAGTTCCGCCGAGGTGCGCAGGAAGCCGCAGCCCTTCCACTTCGGGTGACGTGCCGCCCGCGCTAGGTTGAAGAAGATCGCCTCGACCTTGTCGGCCAGTTCCCCTTCGGCCGTGTCGAACCACTTCCGGAAGAGCTTGAGATTGGGCTGGTCGCGGCCTTCGAGATAGGCGGCGATCAGTTCGTCCTTGCTTTCGAAATGGTAGTAGAGCGTGCGTTTGGTCACCCCCGCCGCTTCCGCCACGGCATCGACGCTGACGGCGCGGATACCCTCCGCATAGAAGAGCTTTTCCGCCGCTTCGACGATCACATCCCGCGTTGATTTCTCTGCTTTCGCCATCTCTCAAGTATACCGACTAGTGAATATACATCGCATCGTCGCTCACCTAGCCTCTCCCCGTCAACCCTAGCCGGAGAGCGACCATGTCCAAGACCGTACTGATGCAGATTTCCGAGGGGACCGCCCTGCTCATCCTCAACCGCCCGGAGAAACTCAACGCGCTGAACTATGAGCTGATCGACCGGCTCATGGTCCTTCTCGACACGATCGAAGTGAACGACGCTGTCGGCGCGGTGATCATCACCGGCGCCGGCGACCGTGCCTTTTCCGCAGGCGGCGATATCCACGAGTTCTCGGAAAGCGTGGCTGCGGGCGTAAACCCGGCTGTGCGCGATTTCGTCCGCCGCGGCCAGCGGCTGACGGCGCGGCTCGAAGCCTTTCCGAAGCCGGTCATCGCCGCGGTCAACGGGCTCGCCTTCGGCGGCGGCTGCGAGATCACCGAGGCCGTGCATCTGGCGATCGCCAGTGACCGGGCGCGCTTTGCCAAGCCGGAGATCAAGCTCGGCATGCCGCCGACCTTCGGCGGCACCCAGCGCCTGCCGCGGCTTGCCGGCCGCAAGCGCGCACTCGAACTGCTGTTGACGGGGGAGGATTTTTCGCCGGAACGCGCGCGGGAGATGGGGCTCGTCAATCACGTCGTCGCCCATGAGGAGCTGATGCCCGCCGCCCGCGACCTGGCCAGCCGCATCATGGGCTATTCGCCGCTCGCCATCCGCTCGATCATCACCGCCGTCACCCGCGGCCTCAACATGTCGATCGCAGAGGGGCTGCTGGTCGAGAGCGAACAGTTCGCCCAGATGGTGCCGACCGACGATCTCTCCGATGCGCTCGCCGCCTGGAAGGGACGGCATGTCCACGACGACCCGCCGCGCGACGGTTCCTTCTCGAGCTACTACTAAATTCAACCAAACGGTTGACAATCTTCGCAATCGAAGTGATATTCAACAACATGGTTGAATATCAGAACGCACATCTCGATGCCGTGTTCCACGCGCTTTCGGATCCGACGCGCCGCGCCATGCTCCAGAACCTTTCGCAAGGCGAGAGACTGGTCGGCGAGCTTGCGGCCCCCTTCTCGATCTCGCTGGCCGCGGCATCGAAGCACATCAAGGTGCTGGAAGGAGCAGGTCTCGTGCGCCGCGAAGTGAAAGGACGCACGCATGTATGCCGCCTCGATGCAGCGCCGATGCATGCAGGTATGGAGTGGATGCGCCACTACGAAGCCTTCTGGCGAACGCGCATTGACGCACTTGAGGCGCTGCTTCTCGCCGACGACGCAACTGTTCAAAACGATACGGAGGAAAAGCCATGACATCGCCTGCCACAGCCTTTGCCAGCGCCGATTACGGCCGCGTCATCGCCCCCGATGCGGTGCGCATCGAACGCCTGCTTCCCGGCCCGATCGAGCGGGTCTGGTCCTATCTGACAGAGGAAAACAAGCGCCGGCTCTGGATGGTATCGGGAACGATCGGCTCTTCCGAGGGTGCAGCGGTCGAACACGTCTTCCGCCATTCGGAACTGACGACAGAGGATGATCGACCGCCGAAAAAATACGCCGATCACGCCGGCGAGGTTCGCAAGCACGGGCATGTGCTCGCCTGGGAGCCACCGCGCCTGCTCGCCTATAGCTGGGACGAAGGCACGGATACGCCCTCCGAGGTCCGCTTCGAACTCAGCCCGCGCGGCGACAAGGTGCTGCTGATCGTCACCCATACCCGGATCGCCAACCGCGGTATCATGACGAGCTTCTCCGCCGGCTGGCACGTGCATCTCGACCTGTTGCGCGACCTTTTGGAAGGAGAGCAGCCTGCAGCCTTCTGGAGCAAGTTTGCTGAGCTTGAAGAGCAGTACGACGCGCGCATCCCCAAGCGCTGACCGCCCGAGGTGACGAGACCTCAGAAGGGTGCACCGGCAAGGAATGACGGCCTTGCCGGCGCTTTTTGTCAAGTGCGGGCGAAACCGAGGATGAAGAGCGCCAGCGAACCGATCGATGCGAAGGTGCGAACGTGGTTCCACCAGACCCAGTCGGTGAGATAGCGCTCACGCCAGAGGTCGATTGCAGCTTGCCCGGGTGCAGCGGCCCCAAGTGCGTCGTTCATCGGCACGTTGAAGACGATCGTCACCAGAAGCACGCCGACGACATAGGCCAGGCCGCCCGCGGCCAGCAGCCATCGGCCCTCGCCACCCGAAATGAACGCGACGACGATCAGCGCCAGGCCGAGCAGCGCCGTGCCCATGAAGGCGCTGAGGAAGATCGGGTTCTGGATGACGACATTGATGGCGTTCATCGCGGCGATCCCCTGCTCCGGCGGCAGCCGCGACAAGGCTTGCATGATGCAGACCGAAAAGATGAAGAACAGCCCGGCCATCAGGCCGGAACCGATCGCGGCGGCAAACGCCAGAGCGGGGATCAGCGGGATCATGCGGCAATACTCCAGACACCAGTTGCTGCGGTCTCGCGGGCGTAGGTTGCAAAGTCGCGCGGCCGCCGCCCAAGCACGCGCTCGACGTCAGACGTCACACTCGAATTGCGCCCGTCGAGCACCGAGGTGAAGAGATAGCGGATGAGTTCGACATAGTCATCAGGCACGCCGTCAGCCTGCAATTGCGCGGCGAAGTCGGCAACCGGCACGGCCTGATAGGAGATCGGGCGTTTGGCCGCGGCAGCGATCTCGGTCACGGCTTCAGCGAAGGTCATCAGCCGCGGGCCGGTCAGAGAATAGACCTTGCCGACATGATCATCGTCGAGAAGCGCTTCAACCGCGACGTCGGCGATGTCGTCGCAGCTGACGAAAGGCTCGGTGACTGTATCCACGGGCAGGAAGACCGAACCGCTTAGAACTCCCTCTGCCAGGAAGCCTTCGTTGAAGTTTTCGAAGAACCAGCTCCCCCGAATGATCGTCCAGTCGGCGCCGGAGGCCTGCAGCGCGCGCTCGGCCGCTTCCGCCTCGTCCTCGCCGCGCCCCGACAGAAGCACCAGCCGCCTGATGCCCGCGCCGACGGCAAGGTTTGAGAACTTGCGGATGGTCTCGACAGAGCCCGGCACCGCCAGATCGGGCTGGTAGCAGACATAGATGCGATCGACATTTTCGAGCACAGGCGCCCAGGTCGCCTCGTCCGTCCAGTCGAAGGACGGTGATGCCGAACGGGCGCCGATGCGCACCGCAACACCCCGCTCTTGAAGGCGCTCAGCCACCCGCCGCCCCGTCTTGCCGGTACCGCCCAAAACCAGTGTGACTTTCTGAGACATCGTTTCCTCCTAAGGTTCATCAACAAACATGAGCATCTCTCACATTTGCAAATGTGATAAATCCTCGTATTTTAAGAGTCAAGCCAAAATGTGAGCATCACTCATGATTACAGAAACAAGCCCATCCGCGGTCCCCGCCGAAGACGAGACTGCGCTGCGCCGGACACCCAGCCAGAAACGCAGCCGCGAGCGCGTCGAACAAATCCTTGCCTGCGCGACGGCGCTCATTCAGGAAAAGGGCAGCGACGCCATGCGGATGAGCGAAGTCGCTGAAAAGGCTGGAATTTCGATCGGCTCGCTCTACCAGTACTTCCCTGACAAGGCGGCGATCGTGCGCACGCTGGCCGAGCGCTACAATGCCGTGTGCAACGAGTGCATCGCTGCCGAACTTGCCAAGGTCACATCACTCGCGGAACTACGCGACGCCTTCTGTGTGCTGTTCGACATCTACTACGACATGTTCCTGGCCGAGCCCGTCATGCGCGACATCTGGTCGGCAATGCAGGCCGACAAGGCGCTGCGCGAGATCGATCTTCTGCAAAGCCGCGCCGGCGGAAAACTGCTTGCCGATGTCTGGGCCCGGCTTGTGCCCGAAACCCCGCGCGAAACCATCGACAGTGCCGCTTTCCTGATCATGCATCTCGGCGATTGCACCATGCGGCTTGCGGTGTCGGTCGATCGCGCCGAGGGCGACCGCATCGTCGAGGCCTATAAACGCATGATCATCCGCGATTTTGTCGCGGATGGACCGGGCGGCGGCGCAAGTCCAATTGACATATTAGGGGTGCGATCCTAATCATCAGAGATCGATTGGTTCCCGGGACACGAACGTGTTTCGGGAGTAAACGGGAACGTGACGGATGGACCCATGCTGGGCATTCACATCACGGCCGACCCCGCGACTGTAGAGCGACGTCGATCTGCCATTCCGGAGCGATCCGGAAGAAGCCACTGGAAGAGACCACGAGAGGGT
This sequence comes from Sinorhizobium sp. NFACC03, assembly GCF_900103435.1. NCBI lineage: Bacteria > Pseudomonadati > Pseudomonadota > Alphaproteobacteria > Hyphomicrobiales > Rhizobiaceae > Sinorhizobium > Sinorhizobium sp. NFACC03. The sequence continues at coordinate 19,303 of NZ_FMXF01000018.1, read as the reverse complement.
GGTCGATCTGGGAAGGCGAGGCTGATCCAGGGCTTCCCGCCCAGCGCCGTGAGCCAGGAAACCTGCCACTCGATACGGGCATAGGGCCCACACCGGGAATTTCCCGATGCCATCACGGAGGTTGTCATGGCTACGTCTACTGTTTCGAGCATTCCGCTCTCCCTCAGCGATCGTCTGACCGCTGGCGTCATCGCGCTTTTCATCGGCGCATTCCTCGTCTTCGGTGCCGGCCTTGCCAATTCGGCCGTGCTGCACGACACCGCGCACGACACCCGCCACTCCTACGGCTTCCCCTGCCACTAAGACGATGTTCCGGAACGTAACTCACGTTCCGCATCGAAGTGTCTGCGGACATGAACGCATCCGGCCTGTGCCGGATGTCGGTGTTTGTGCATGCCGGTTTCGTCCGGCGCGCAACGGCCATCCGCATGGCAGAACGGGAAGGCTTGCAAACCACGCCGCAGCGCGTGGCTTTTGCCGTTATCGAGGGACTTCAAGATGATTGTCAGAACGCTTCTGGCCGCGATCGTGGCTGGACTGATTGCCGGTGTCTTCATGACCGGCGCCCAGGAATTTCGGGTAACCCCGCTGATCCTGCATGCGGAGGAATTCGAAGGCGAGGCTCCGGCCGCAACCGAACAGCCCGCTGCACAGCCTGGAACGACGCAACCCGCCGCCGAGGGCCATGACCAGCATTCGTCGCTGAAGGCGGTCTCACCGCTTTCCGCCATGCTCGATGCCCTGTCGCCGATCACGCCAGCCTATGCGCATGAGGGCGAACACGAGGAAGGCGGCATCATGTTCGGTATGAGCCGGTTCTCCGGCACACTCATTGCCAACCTCGTCACCGGCTCCGGCTTCGGCCTGCTCCTGGCCGGCGTCAGCCTGGTGATCGGTTACCCGATCACGCTCCGGAACGGCGCGCTCTGGGGCGCCTGCGGCTGGCTCGCCGTGCACATGCTGCCGGCAATCGGCCTGCCGCCGGAACTGCCGGGTTTCCCGGCCGCCGAACTCGGCGACCGCCAGACCTGGTGGCTGGCAACCGTCGCCCTCTCCGCAGTCGGTCTCTATCTCGTCGTCCTGCGCGAGGAGATCGTCTCCAAGGTCGCAGGCCTGGTGCTGATCGCAGCACCCCATGTCTACGGCGCGCCGCAGCCGGTCGATATTACGAGCAACGTTCCGGCCGTACTCGGCGCCGAGTTTGCGGTTGCCGCACTCGCCACCACGCTCGCCTTCTGGATCGTGCTTGGCGTCGTCTCCGGCTTCATCAACGAGCGTTTCGCGAGAGCAAACTGATCCGGCCGATCACGCCCCCCATGGGCACCTGAACAAACGACGGCGGGGTTCAGGCTCCGCCGTTTTGCATGAGATGCGCGGCCAGCCGCGCGCGGCGATCGTCCGGCTCCAGCAGGACGCAGGTATCGCAGAAGCTGCTACCCTCCGTTTGGAAGTAGAGGCAACAGCCGCAACGGATCCGATATTGGCGCGACAGTTGCGCGCCGCTTGCCGGATCGACCGCGGAGATCTCCTCGTAGCAGAGCTCTTCCGAGAACAACCGCGAGCCCCGCCGCTTGACGATCGCAAGCGCCTCGGCCATGCCGCGCGCCTCGTCACCGATCGCGCGACCGATCTCCAGGAACGCTCCGGCAAGGGAATCCGCTGCCAGCCGCCACTGCGCCCCGGAAGAAAGCCCGGTGCGCTTTTTCAGGACCGCGATGACCGGCGCCAGATGGGCCGTGAAGCCGCGCTCGAAAGCGCTGATGCCTTCGGCATGCTGCGGCCCTTCCGCCACACCGAGGCGGAAATGATAACGCTTGCCGGCAACTTCCCGATCTTGGTGAAGGCGGGTCCACTCTTCGAAGCGAAGCCCGGCGATCTGCGCCTGAAGACCCGCGCCAAGATAGAGCGCGCCGAGAACCACACTCAGCTGGCGGCTGTAGAAGGCGATCAGATGTGCCGCCCGAATCCGGTCCGTCATGCCGATTGCGAAAAAGTCCTGATAGGCAAGGCTCTGCTCGATCCCGGTCCCACCAGCGGCCCAGAAGGCGGCTGGTGCGCTGAAGGCACTGTCCGCCGGCCCGAGCGAGACACCGGCGTCGGGGAACTGCGCGTGCAACCGCTCGACCACTGCCAGCGCCTGCGGCGGATATCCCTCGACCGTCCGCGCCATCCGCTGGTGATTTCTCGAATTCATGCCGTCTCCGTCGCCAGCCAGCCGCCCTCATATCCCGCGCGCTCAAGACCGCGCCGGATCGCCGGCAGGCTGCGTGTCAGCTCCCAGACGAAGCCGCTCCGCCAATTCTCGATCATCATCACGACGAGCCCCTGGTCAAGGCCGACGACACGCTCGTCGATCCAACCCGCAGGCCCCTCGCCAGCAAGGCTCGGATTGAACCCGCCCGGAAAGCGCCCTTCCTTCAGAAGCCCGGGATAGCCGGCCGCGACATGGCCGAGGGCCGATAGGGACGCATCCGGATCGAAAGGCAGACAGGCCGCCGCTGCCCAGGGCACGAGCGTGCCGTCATCCGGACCGAAGGGTGCGCCGCGGTTGACGTAGCCCAAGAGCCGCTGCCAGCGTCCGTCCTTGAGGCGCAGCCGGCCGCGTGGCGCATGGCAGGCACTGAGCCCCCAGAGATGTTGGCCATAGCCGGCGAAACGGCCCGAGTTTCGCCGCGCATGGTCGCGCTGCAACGCAATGGCGCGCTGGGTATTCTCGAAATAATCCGTCCCCCTCTCGCGCGTCGGCCGATCGCCGAGACCGCGAAGGTCAAGCCAGGCCTGCGGGAACAGGTGGATGAACAGCGGCGCCGCATGGAGGTGAGGCCCGCCATCAACCGCGATCCAGTCGTAGCCCTCCGTAAAGGCGGTGTAGTGCTCCGGCTCGATCGCATGATCGGGCGCCCCGAGCGCCAGCACATAGAGCAACAGCGCCTCGCTGTATCCCCGCCAGCGATGCTTCAGGAACCGGCCGGGCGGGCGCCAGCCCATCGTCAGTGTGTCACTCCGGTTCAACGCCCAGCGCCAGTCGACCCGCGCATAGAGCCTTTCGGCCAGCGTGCGGATCTCGCATTCCCCCGTGTCCTCGCCGGAGAAAAAGGCGGAAGCGGTCAGGCATCCGGCGATCAGCAGCGCCGTGTCGACGGTCGAGAGTTCGCTGCGCCAGGTGCGCTCGCCGGTCCGCATATCGAGAAAGTGATAGTAGAAGCCGCGATAGCCGCTCGCCCGCTGGTCGCGCGACTGCGGGCTCTCGGCCAGGAAGCGCAGCGTGGTCAACACCCGCCCGATCGCCTCGCGGCGCGAAATCCACCCGCGCTCGACGCCGATGGGATAACAGGAAAGGCCGAAACCGGTCGCCGCAATACTCGACGGCGCGACCGGCAGCGACGTGTCCGCGATCAATCCGGTGGCCGGATCGGCGTGATCGAGGAAGTATCCGAACGCCGCCTTCTGCAGGCCATCAGTTTGAAATAGCTCGGCATTTTCCGTCTGTTTCAGCATTCCGCCCTTCCGGACCCTGGCCCCAGTCATACGTCCTTTTGGGCTAACGCCGGCAAATCACTCTTTGTTGAAGGCCAGCTACACCCAAATAGTCGCCGAAATCCAATCCTGTGTTACATTCTTCTAATCTGACCGCGCGCAATGACTGGTTGAAGCGATGTTGAGCGTGTTGGCGTTGATCCTCTCATTGAGTGGTGGCCCGAGCCCATCGACCGCCGCGTCGACGGATGTCGATGTCGAACTGATCCTGGCCGTCGACATGTCCGGCTCGATGGATCTGGACGAGGCGCGCATCCAGCGCGCCGGTTACGTGGAGGCGCTCCGGCACCGCGATTTCCTCGATGCGGTCGCAAGCGGGCAACTGGGCAAGATCGCCATCGGCTATTTCGAATGGGCCGGAACGGTTAACGAATCCTCCGTCGTCGCCTGGCAAGTGATCGCCACCGCCGCCGACGCCGATGCCTTTGCCAAGCTGATCGAGGCGCGACCGGTCGGTACCCGGCGCGGTACGTCGATTTCGAATGCGATCACCTACGGTACGATGCTGATCGATTCGAACGCCTTCAACGGCATACGCCGGGTCATCGACGTTTCCGGCGACGGCCCGAACAATATCGGCCCGCCAGTCATTCCCGCCCGCGAGACGGCGGTCGCCCGCGGCATCACCATCAACGGGCTTGCGATCCTCATCCGCCCCTCGGTTTCGACCGGCCCGCTCGACCAGTACTACGCCGAATGCGTCATCGGCGGTCCCGGGTCCTTCGTGCTGCCGGTGCACGAGCCTGAGGATTTTTCGATCGCAATTCGCCAGAAGCTGGTGCTCGAGGTCAGCGGTCTGCCGCCGCCCACCGTCCGCCTGGCCGATGCCCTTCCGGCATCCGACTGCCTGATCGGCGAGAAGCTCAGGCCCGGCTTCCTCGACCGCGTCTATCCCGAACTCGACAAATAGCCCCTCGCCGCCCCTACAGCGCCGCGCGTCTTATCAGGCGCACAATGGTCGCTGTAGCACTTTGAAGCGCTGCATGTTTTGTCCTTAAACCGGGTACGATTTAAGGAAACATGCAGTTGTCGGCGCGCAACCCATGCGCGTCAGATTGTCGTTTCCCTTCGCTTCGCCCGGCGATAAGATGAGCCGTTATTTCGCGGATCGATTCATGTCCTTGACCACCACGCCTCCACTGGCCGACATGGCCACAGACACCGCCGCCGACACTGGCAGTCAGCATATCCGCGACACGTTGCGCGATGCGATCGTCGAGCGGCGGCTCGCCCCCGGCACCAAGCTTTCCGAAAGCGATGTCGGCGAACTCTTCAATGTCAGCCGCACGCTGGTGCGCGCCGCCCTGCAGGCGCTCTCCTATGAAGGGCTCGTCAGCGTCGAGAAGAACCGCGGCGCCTTCGTCGCCCACCCCTCGATCGACGAGGCGCGCCAGATCTTCGCGACCCGCCGGCTGATCGAACCCGGCGTCGTTCGTGCCGCGGCGCCTCATATCGGCAAGGCCGAGCTCGCCGAGCTCCGGCGCATGCTGGCGGCCGAACGGCAGCTCACCGAACAGCGCGGCCACTCGGCCCGCCGCGCCGAGATCAAGGCATCAGGCGATTTTCACCTGGCGCTCGCCGATCTCAGCCGCAACGCCATTCTTCGCCGCTTCATGGACGAACTCGTCGCCCGCTCCTCGCTGGTGATCGCGCTTTACGGCCAGTCGACAGTTTCGAGCTGCGGCCACAACGAACATGACGAGATCGTCAACGCGCTGGAACGCGGCGACGTCGATACCGCAGCCAAACTGATGGTCCACCATATCGACCATATCGAAGCCGATCTCGACCTGCGCGTCCACAAATCGACCGACCTCAAGGCAGCACTCGAGCTTTAGGGCCCGCCTCAAGCCCTCCGGGAATCACGAAAAGTTCACGGGCCGAAAAAAGTCGCTGATCCGGCGGAACCATTCCCGCGCCACAGCGTTGGCCTCGCGCTCGAAAAAGACTGAGAACGAGGAAAGCAAATGAGCGAGAAGTTCTTCGCCACTCCCATCCCCCTCCGGTTATCTGCAAAACGGCAGACCGTCGTCAGAACGGTCTTCGAAGCCGTCGAGTTGCTGCGGCAATGGCCGGGACGTCGCGGACGGGAATACCGCGCGGCTCTCAGGCGCTGCCTGGACGCGCTGGATGGATTGACGAGTACGGACCGGGCCAGCCGCTGCTTTGCTGCCGCTGCCCGCGAATCGGGCCTGCTTCTGGCCTGACGTGGAAGTCCCCAAGGTCCGTAGATCGGGTCTCTCACGATGCGCCGAAGGACGATCGGCGCATCGCCCCCCAAGAACGCTGCCAGACCCCACGAGCGCGCTATTGCACTTTGTGACGAATAATACAGACGATCAGTCGGCGACCGCTTCCTTCGTCTGACGGTCGGCAAGCACCTTCAGCGCTTCCTTGTCGAGACGCCAGTCCGGCGAGCCATAGCCAAGCGGCCATTTGTAAGGCTCCTTGTCGTTGAAGAACACGACGGTGGTCAGGAGCGGAAAGGCCCGGCGATAGGTCTGCTGGTCGAGGATTTCCTTGTACCAGGTGCGCCTGTAGTCGGCCGAGCCCGCGACGCCGAGTTCGGCGATCATCACCGGTTTGCCGAAGCCCGCGACGCGCTGGTATTTTTCGTTCAGCGCCTCGCCGAAGCGACGCTCACGCCCCCAATAGTCGACATCCATCTTCTGCAGGCCCCAGACGGGGATCCCGACGACATCGACGACATCGTCACCCGGATAATAGCCAGCGAGATTGCGATGGCCCTTCGGCGACCAGACGAACCGCGCTTCCGGCGCCAGCTCCCGGCATTTGCCGACGAAATATCGAAACGCCTTCTTGTAGCCTTCCTTGTCGCGGCGCGCCCAGGGATAGCGACCATCGGGGTCCTCCATCTCGTGGCCCCAGCGCACATAGACCGGGCCATCGAAAGCGGCCGCACGGGCACAAACGTCGCCGATCTCGCGATCGAAGCGGCCTTTGCCGATATCGGCGAACAGCCTTTCGCCGCCGGCGCGCCAGTCGGTGGCATGGGTATAGGGCTCGACCGAGAGCATCAGCGCCCGGCCCTGCCGCGCCGCGATCGCGATCTTGCGCTTCAACAGCGCCCGGTCCGGCTTCTGCCAGTAGACGAAGACATGTTCGAGCTCGAGCGCATCGCTGTCGGCAACGGCGTCATGCGGATCGTAGACGCCGATGGCGACCGCCCTCTCCGTCGCGCCCTTTGCCTGCGGCGCGATCGCCGCAGTCGTCAGCGCCCGGTCGATGCCATCGGCCGGATCATCCGCGCGCGCCGCCTGTGTTCCGGTGACGGCAAGAAGCGCCAGCGTTCCCGCGGCAAGGGCCGAGCTCAAAAGTCTGGCAGACAACGAACATTCTCCGGCGGATCGTCTCTCGACGCCGCGAATGAAACCGGACACATCACACGTGCGGCGGTCAGAAGGTCACCGCCAAAGAGGGGATCGCCCCGATCCCCGAACGATCCGAGGCGGCCTCGTCGCACCGGAGTTACGCAAACTCGAACAGAGACAGTCCCGTTAGAGCGAAGCTCTCAGGAAGCAGTGCGACGTGCGGCCGAAGCCGCTCGGCGAACAGATATAGGGCGCGCGGCCCAGATAGCTGGTTGCGCTCTTTTTCACCGGCTGCGGCGCGACCACATCCTCATCAGCCTCGGCGACCCGCAACTGCTTCTCTTCCTTGCGTATCTTGACCGAAGGACTTGCATAGGCGCTGGAATGGCTCGACGAAAACAGCGGCGTTTCACCGATGACCGTCGACGAGCAGCCGGCGGACAGGAGCAGAAGGCCAAGAATGGAAGCGGTCGGTACGAGATACTTGAAACCCGAAATGGTGGTTCGGATCTCGCCGGCACATGCGGTCTTATCTCGCATAAGCATCCTTTCGAATTGGCGGCTATGGCCGCCCGGTGCCTCCTTTGGGGGATATGGCGGCATTGTTCAACCCCCTTTCCATTATAAATTGCTTAAATTAACAAATTCTTTCTTAGGCTTTTCTTCCAGCGGTTGCAGCTGAAGGCACTGGCCCATGCGCCAACGCGGCCGCAGATCGATCGCACACTGGACTCGGAAGGCGACATCAGGATCGGGAAGACAAAGCAGGAAAACCAGATGCTTGCCCGACAGGAGACGCGAAGGCGAACGCGCCCACCACCGGCGACCCTACCCACTCCACTGGCCACCACGCCCGGTGGTAGATGCGGCAACGGTAACGCCGGATGGTTCGCAAGGAAAAATCTCGCACGACAGCGGAAAATTGGCGGCAAAGACGCCGCAAACGCCACGCTTATCGGTCAAGTGGCACGCCATGGAACGAAAACAGCGCCCCATTCCTCATTTTTAGCCACCGCGCATTTACAGTTCGTTGACCTCTGGCAGCCACTTTGGTGCCAGGCGCAACATGTTTGAGCGTATGCGCCCACTCCAAAACTGCCCGCGTCCTGCGGGCATTTTTTTTGCTGTACCGGTCAGGGCTCAAAGAGAGCCGGCGCGATGAATGCTCGCCATCCGGCCTTCAACCTTCAACCGTAATGTGGCTTCTGGAACAGGCACAATTACTGGCTGCCGATAACCTGGCGCAACAACCCCAACATGTTTCGTTCTCCACATTTCAGGCAGCCGATTTGGAGAGAGATGAATGGTGGGCCCGGAGGGACTCGAACCCCCAACCAAGCGGTTATGAGCCGCCGGCTCTAACCATTGAGCTACAGGCCCACGCTGGATCTGCAGGCGTCCTCAAAACGTACCGATTCGAGGATAAGACATGCAGCAACTCTAAGTACTACAGCAACCTTTGCGCCTCTGATAAAAACGCGTGGCACCGTAGTGATCCAGGTGCGCGAACCAATGGCAGTTCGCGGTGGCAATGGCTCTAGCCGAAAACCTTTTTGCCGACAAGCCATTGCCGCAATGCTCACACAATCGCCGAGCATGAAGACGCCAGGGACGGAACAACCGGAGAGACATAGACCATGATTTCCACACGCACTGCCCGCACGCTTTCGATCGCCGCTTTTGCCGCCGCTTTTGCCGGTGTAGCCGCCGCTCAGGCGCAGGAGACCGACAAGGACAAGGCAACCATCGTCGTTGCCGGCGAAGGCCGCGCGACGGTCGCGCCCGACATGGCGGTCCTGCAGCTCAGCGTCGTCAAGGACGCCAAGACCGCCCGCGAAGCGCTGGACGCCAACAACAAGGCCATGGCCGAAGTGCTAAAGGCGTTGAGGGCCGACGGCATTGCCGATCGCGACCTGCAGACGAGCGGCTTTTCGGTGAACCCGCAATACAACTATCCGACCAATACCGACGGCGGCAATCGCCCGCCGGAGCTGATCGGCTACCAGGTGGTAAACGGCGTCAGCGTCCGCGTGCGTGACCTCGCCAAGCTCGGCGAAATCGTCGACAAGTCGGTGACGCTCGGCGTGAACCAGGGCGGCGGCGTGCAATTCACCAACGACAAGCCGGAAGGGGTCATCACCGAGGCGCGCAAGGCGGCGGTCGCCGACGCCATCGTCAAGGCGAAGGTTCTCGCCGAAGCTGCAGGCGTCTCGATCGGCAAGATCCTCAACATCTCAGAACAGGGCTTCCGTCCCGAGCCGGTCCCGATGATGCGCGCCGGCATGGCCAAGGAATATGCCGCCGATGCCGTGCCGGTCGCAACCGGCGAGAACAGCTACAACGTCACGGTCAACGTGACCTTCGAAATCAAGCAGTAAGCTTGCAAGGCCCGCCGCAACCGCGTGGGCTTTCACCTAATCCTCGCCCTTGGTGCCGGAGATCGGCGCCGGGGGCGAAGTGTTTTTGGGCGGCACGCCGAGTGTGCGCCTGCGGATGTGTGTGGAGGTGCGAAGCAGGTATTGCCGCGGTTGCGGCTACCGACAGTCCGACCGCCAAAGGAAGCCTTTGGGTCGAAACCGGCTCGCCCCACGCACGGTCTTGATCCTCGCCCTTGAGGCGAGGATCAAGACCGTCATCGATGTGCGCGTCGGCGCGGGTCAGGCTCGAGGATGGTGCTCGAGGAGAGGCGTTTTCCCAAAATAGCTGGCAGAGGGGCCGCCTCGGAGCGCGTGCCTGGGCATGACCACCCGTTGGCAAAAACGAAAAAGGCCCCCCATGCCGAAGCATGAGGGGCCATTCTTCCGCCGGCCGGGGGAGACAAGGCGGGAAGATTTGTTACCAGCGACCGATCGTCGGGCAGCCGCGGGCGTTTGCGAAGACGATCGTCTGGCGGTAGCCGTGGCGGCGGCCTTCGACGACGACGCGGCGCGGCGTGACGTCGGCGACATAAGCGCGGCGCAGGCCGCGATCGCGGGCCTTGTCGACGGCCATCCACGGTGCGCAGCGGCCGCGGCGATCACGATCCCAGTGGCGGTCACGGCCGCGACCCCAGTCGCCCTCGTCGCCGTAGCCGCCGTTATAGTCGCGGTACTGCACGTCGATGCCGTCACTCGGGCCGAAGCCGAATTCGATCGAGTCCGCCGAAGCGGTGGAGGCTGCACCAAGCAGGCCAGTCAATCCAATGACGGCGGCGGCAGCGGCGTTAAAAAAGCGGTTCTTCATGACATCTCTCCAGGCTTGAAGGGTTCAATGGGCAATCACCGTCCCAAGCGATTGAGCAAAGAATAGGTTTCCCAAGCTGAACGACAGCGGAACCTGGTGTTCATGGGAGGTTCAGATTGCCGGAGCGTGATCCGCTCCTCTTTGGCGCGAGATTCGCCCTGCAAGGAAGGCCGCCCCACGGAGCACGTCTGAATGATAAGCTACTGATCCAAATTGATTTCTTGAAATCAAGACGCGCAACGGCGGCTCGCAACGCAAGGAGCAAATCGGCCGCTCGATCATCGCAGCAAAGGCAAATCAGGCGTCGCCGGGACGGCCGCGCCCAAGGAACGCTGAGGCATTTTCTGCCGTCGAAGGTGGTGGTCAGCCGATTCGCGGGCAGCCATAGGCATTGGCGAAGACGACCCGGCTCAAATATCCGCGGCGCCAACCGACCACGACGACACGGGAATGGGTGACCCGCTCGGCCCGGGCGCGATGGAAGCCCAGGCGCCAGGCCCTGCGCAGTGCTTCGCGCGGCGAGCAGTAGCCGCGATGGCGAACGAGATCGACGTCGCCACGCTCCATCGTCGGCAGCGGCATCGGGGCCGCGGCCTCGGCCGGCAGGCTCGCGAAGCTCGTCACGGCGAGCGCAACCGCCAGAACCGAATTACGAAACATGGCTTTCATGGATCTTCTCCCGGTCAACGCAAAACAACAATCCGGTCGGCAACCGGTGCCATAGGATAGGCAGCCCGCGCGCGCCTGCCATCGTAAACTTCCGCCATCGCGCGTTTCTGTCAATCCGAGCTCTCGTCAGCCGGCGAGCGCCCGTTCGAAAACGCGGATGTTGCGATAGTGGCTGAGGCGGGTGATGGCGCCGTCTTCGATCTCGAAGATCAGCACGCTTGGAATGGAATAGCTCTGGCCGGACGCGGCGGGGAAGCCCTCCATCGTTTCGCGATAGGTGCCACGCGCCGTCAGGTCCGCCGCCACCCGCTGGCCGAAGGCATCGCGCATCAACACCACATCGCCGAACTGTTCGTCGAAACGGCGCAGATAATTCATCAGCCAGGCGCGCAAGGGGCCAACGCCGACGGTGCGCTGGCCGGTCAGCGAATCGAGCTCAACATCCTCATGGACGAGCCGAGCCAGCGCCTCGAAATCACGCTGGTTCAGCGCTTCGATGAAGCGATTGGCAATGGTCTGTGCATCCGTCATCCTGTTCCTCTCCCGCGCCGCGCTGTAGCCCTTTGGTCTCCATGCTCTAACTAGAACGGATCCCGTGCCGGTCAATTGCGCCCTGTCGCATCGATCGGGCGGCGATCAAGCGCCAAGGTGCAGCACGATCTCGCGGCGGTGCGGCCGGTCGCGATGTTCGAAGAGGTAGATCCCCTGCCAGGTGCCAAGCAGCATACGACCACCGGCAACGGGAATGCCGAGCGAAACCGGCGTCAGCGCCGCCTTGATATGCGCCGGCATATCATCCGGTCCTTCCTGGGTGTGCACGACCCAGCTCATCGAGGGATCGGAAGATGGCGGCACCAGGCGACGGAAAAAGGCGTCGAGGTCGCGTCTCACATCCGGGTCGGCGTTTTCCTGGATGAGAAGCGAGCAGGACGTGTGCCGGACGAAGACGGTCAAAAGCCCCTCGCCGTCCGTATTGGCCCGCACGAAGGCGGCCGCCTCGACCGTGAACTCGTAGAGCCCCTGGCCGCGGGTGGAAATGGTGATGCTCGTCTGCGGCATGTCGATCTCCGGCGGTCAACGCAAGGCAGGTGCAACGCGTTGATTTGCCCAACGCTTCTACCCCTGGACCGTTCCCGGTCCAAGGCAGTGATCGCAGGAAAAGGCAACGCGTCGACTACATCTCCAGGAACGTCTGGAAGCCGCCATAGATCATGCGCTTGCCGTCGAAGACTTCCTTCCAGGCATCGCCCTGCAGCCGCGGATCGGCCATCACCTTGGCGACGATCGTGTCGCGGTCGGCGCGGGACTTGTAGGCGATCCACGAGAAGACCACGGTCTCGTCGTCCTTGGCCTGCACCGAGCGGGGGAAGGACGTCACCTCGCCATAGGGCACGTCATCTGCCAGGCATTCGTTGTAGGAGAGCGCGCCATACTCCATCCAGACATCGCCGGCCGCCTTGGCCATCGCCTTGTACGCCTCGATATTCGCCTTCGGCACGGCAACGACAAAACCATCCACATAGTTCATTGAGAAATCCTCCTTGGTTCTTTCGACCAGCATAGGACGCGTGAGGCGCAAAGGTTCCGACACCAGCTCCAATTTTTTTCGAGCGGCGCCTGTCGGAACGGGCAACGCCCGTTCGTCCTTAGTTGGTACCAATCACCACGGGAGACATATCCATGCAGAAGATCACGCCCTTTCTCTGGTTCGACGATCAACTGGAGGAAGCCATCGGCTTCTACACCTCCATCTTCCGCAACGCCCGCGTCACGGACATCAATAAGGGACCCGATGGCAGGGCCTTCACTGCGAGCTTCGAACTCGAGGGGCAGCATTTCATGGGGCTGAACGGCGGCCCGCATTTCAAGTTCAACGAGGCGGTATCGTTTTTCGTGCGCTGCGCCGACCAGACGGAGGTCGACTACTATTGGAACCGGTTGCTCGAAGGCGGCACGCCGCAGCATTGCGGCTGGTTGAAGGACAAGTTCGGCCTTGCCTGGCAGATCATTCCCGACGCGCTGATGCGACACCTCAGCGATCCAGATCCGGCCCGCGCCGCCCGCGCCCAGCAGGCAATGATGGGCATGATCAAGATCGAGGTCGCCGAACTCGAGCGCGCGGCGGCCGGCTAGAGCATCCCGCTTTCAAGTGGAATCACTTGAAAGCGGAAAGATGCTCTAGAATCAAAGTACTAGAGCGACCTTGGTGCGTTCTCTGAACGCACGGCGCTCTAGAGCAATTCCAGCCAAAGTGTGAAACGGTTTTGCGTCCGGAATAGCGTAAAAAACAGCTAGAGCGTTTCCGCAGGCCCGTTTTTGACCGGAAACGCTCTAGCTGCCGCAGCCGCGCAATTGCCGATTGTAGATCGAAGCCATGCCGGCCGCCCGCTTGGCGCCGGTCTTGGCCGTATCGCTCCAGTTGCCCCGCGCATAGCCGGCGTGGCCGTGGTAATAGGCGACGTAGAGCCGGTAGGCGTCGTTGAGCGCAATGCCGTTCTGCTGTGCGCTCTCGCGGTGATACCAGGCAATGAAGCGGATGGCGTCGCCGAAGTCCGAGCGTCGCGCCGCCCAGCGGCCGGTCTCGCTCTGGTAGCGCGCCCAGGTGCCGTCGAGCGCCTGGGAGTAGCCGTAGGCGGTCGAAACGCGCGTCCAGGGGATGAAGCCGAAGAGCTTGGTGCGCGGCGGCCGCGCATTATGGCGGAAGCCGGACTCGGTATAAACAGTCGCCAACAGGATCGGCACGGGCACGCCGTATTCGCGCTCGGCGCCATAGGCGGCACGGCGCCAATTGTGGAACAGGCCATCTCGCTGCTCGAAAACCGCACAGGCATTCCGGGTGTCTCTCGGCACCGTTCCGCAGCCGGCCAGCAACAGGAGGACGACGACAAATACGCAACGCATCGCAGAACCTCGGGTTTCCGAGAGATTGATAAAGTGTAAACGTTAAGGATCTCTTTTGATTCAAAGGCGAACGATCGGGAGAACGGCATGGCAATGTCACGAATGCTGCTGCCGCTCCTGTTCGCCGCGGGCCTTGGCGGTCCCGCAAACGCCGGCGACATCGGCCGGCTTTATCAGAGCGACGCGATCGTCACCGGCACCGGCGAGATCAACCGGCAGATCGGCTTTCGCGAATGCCTCGGTGAAGTTTTGGTCAAACTGTCGGGCGATCCGACGATCCTCGACGCGCCCGGCTTCGCCGCGCTCGGGGCCGAGGCCGGCAGCTTCGTCTCGTCCTTTTCCTACCGCGACCGGCTTGAAGGTATCCCGATCCACGACGAACAGGGCACTCACGATCGGCCGCACGATCTCACCTGCCGCTACGCGCCGGCGACGATTGACCCGCTGCTTGCAAAGCTCGGTCGAAAGCCATGGCTTGCGCCCCGCCCGGTGATCGCCGTACTGCTGGCGGTCGAGGATCAGAGGCGCCGTTTCGTGCTGGCGCGCGACGGCGACGAAAGCCCCTATATGGCCGACTCGCTCCGCGCGGCCGCGACACCGCTGGCGCTCTCGGTCACCCTGCCGGACAGGGCGACCGTCGCCGGTGGAAAGCTGGACTTTGCCACGATATCGCAAGCGAGCCCGGAGAGCTTCGCCAGGCTCGCAATGCCGAGCGAGGGGGACGTGACGCTTGCGGGCACACTGGTCTGGTCCGATCAAGCGCGCGGCTGGAACGTCAATTGGCGGATGCTGTCCGCCGGTAAAAGCTATGAATGGCAGGTCAGCGGCGTCAGCTTCGACGACGCTTTCCGCAATGCGCTACGCGGAGCGGCCCGCATCCTCTCCGGAAACGGGTCGCCCTGAGCAGATCCAGTATCGCTGGCCGTTCAGCCTATCCGAGCGAGGCAATCAGTTCGCGATAGGCTGCCTCTGGAAATGCCTTGAGCGTGGTCGAGCGCACATTGCCGGCCATGCCGAGCGTGAGGGCGAAGCGTGCGGCGATCGCGTCATCGGGTGCCTCGACGACGGCCACCATGTCGTAGTCGCCCATGGTCAGAAAGAAATGCTTGAAGGAGCCGCCCATCTCGCCGAGCACTTGCCTTGCCGCGTCGAGCCGTTTCGGAGACTCGCGCACATTCTTGACGCCCTGCTCGGTCCAGTTGAGGAGCATGACATAAGTGGTCATCCTACACCTCCACGGGGGCACGCTTCACGCCCGCGGTGCGATTGCTCCCGCGACTTAGACGGGGTGCCCCAGATTGCTGCGAAAGCGCGACTATACTCCTGGGCGCAGAGCCTCACAATAAATCGCTTGGGTGAGGCCGAAACGAAAAAGCCGGGCGATCGGCCCGGCTTTCTCGGTTTTCTGTGAGGCGTGCGGCTTAGCTGTCCAGGAACGAGCGCAGCTTGCGGATTGCTTAGCTGTCCAGGAAGCTTCTCAGCTTCCTGGAGCGGCTCGGATGCTTGAGCTTCCGGAGCGCCTTCGCTTCGATCTGGCGGATACGTTCGCGGGTGACCGAGAACTGCTGGCCGACTTCTTCGAGCGTGTGGTCGGTGTTCATGCCGATGCCGAAGCGCATGCGCAATACGCGCTCTTCGCGCGGCGTCAGCGAGGCGAGAACGCGGGTGGTCGTCTCGCGCAGGTTCGCCTGGATGGCGGCGTCGATCGGCAGCAGCGCGTTCTTGTCTTCGATGAAGTCGCCGAGGTGCGAGTCTTCTTCGTCACCGACAGGCGTTTCGAGCGAGATCGGCTCCTTGGCGATCTTCAGGACCTTGCGCACCTTTTCGAGCGGCATGGCGAGCTTTTCGGCCAGCTCTTCCGGCGTCGGCTCGCGGCCGATCTCGTGCAGCATCTGGCGCGAGGTACGGACGATCTTGTTGATCGTCTCGATCATGTGCACCGGAATACGGATCGTGCGGGCCTGGTCGGCGATCGACCGGGTGATCGCCTGACGGATCCACCAGGTGGCGTAGGTCGAGAACTTGTAACCGCGGCGGTACTCGAACTTGTCGACCGCCTTCATCAGGCCGATATTGCCTTCCTGGATCAGATCGAGGAACTGCAGGCCGCGGTTGGTGTATTTCTTGGCGATGGAGATGACGAGGCGCAGGTTCGCTTCGACCATCTCCTTCTTGGCGATGCGCGCTTCGCGCTCGCCCTTCTGCACCATGGAGACGATGCGGCGGAACTCGGCGATCGAGATACCGGTTTCGGTGGCGAGATTCTGGATCTCCTGGCGAATGTCGCGGATCGTCTGGTTTTCGCTCTTGGCGAATTCCTTCCAGCCCTTGCCGGCCAGGTTGCTGATCGACTTCATCCAGTTCGGGTCGAGTTCGGCGCCCGAATACTGTTCGAGGAACGAGTCGCGCTTGACGCCGTAGGATTCGGCAAGCCGCAGCAGGCGGCCTTCGTTCTGCATCAGCCGCTTGGAAATGTCGTAGAGCTGCTCGACCAGGCTGTCGACGCGGTTCTGGTTGAGCGACAGCGACTTGACCGCCTTGATCAGCTCGTCCTTGAGCTCCTTGTAGCGGCGCTCCTGAGCGGGCGAAAGCGTGCCGGTCGCAGCAAGGCGGGCTTCCACCTGCTGGTCCTGCAGCTTGCGCAGCTTCTTGTAGGTCTCGGCGATGATGTCGAGGGTTTCCATGACCTGCGGGCGCAGTTCCGCTTCCATGGCGGCGAGCGAGAGGTTCGACTCGTCGTCGTCTTCCTCTTCCTCCTCGGTCGGCATGACATCGCCGCCGACATTGGTGATGTCGTCGTCGTTGGCGGCCGTGCGCACCTTGCGGGTCTTTTCCTTCTCCTCGGCAGCCTTGCGGTCAGCCTCGATCTTTTCCGGGCTCTGGAACTGCGGAGCAGCCTTGGCCTCAGGACCGGAATAGGTGGTTTCGAGATCGATGATCTCGCGCAGCAGCGTCTGGCCTTCGTTCAGTTCGTCGCGCCAGATGATCAGCGCCTGGAACGTCAGCGGGCTCTCACAGAGACCGGCGATCATCGTCTCGCGGCCAGCCTCGATGCGCTTGGCAATCGCGATTTCGCCTTCGCGGGACAGGAGTTCGACCGAGCCCATCTCGCGCAGATACATGCGGACCGGATCGTCGGTACGATCGGTCGGTTCCTTCTTCTTGCTGGTCGCAAGCGCCGTGCCGCTGGAAGGGGCGAGTTCGCCGCCTTCGCTCTCGCCGTCGTCGTCGCTCGCCTCGTCGTCACCGCCGCCGGCAGCCTCTTCGGCTTCCTCGTCCTCGATCACGTTGATGCCCATGTCGGACAGCATCGCCATCGTGTCTTCGATCTGTTCGGAGGTGACTTCCTCGGACGGAAGGACGGAGTTGAGCTCGTCCATCGTCACGTAGCCGCGCTTCTTGGCGGCCTTGATCATCTTCTTGACAGCGTCGTCGGAAAGATCGAGAAGCGGACCGTCCGGAGCACCTTCGCGTTCTACGTCAGCTTCTTCGTTTTCTTTGACTTTGGTTGCCATTTAGTTCGTCGCTTTCCTTGTCGCAACCGGCGTGAGCCCGGTGCAAATGCCGCTCGAAGGTTCGGGCACGCCGCGTACCCGCCACCGAATCATTTCCCCTGACGTAACGGGATGATGTTTAATTCCTGTTTAACCACGAATGCGATCGTGGCAAAGCGGGCAAGCTTCGACAGTCCTGCCACTGAAACGCCTCTGGCATGATTCCCTAACCGCCGTGTCATTTCGCCATTTCTTATTCGGAAATGGTGATTCCCAGAATTTTCGATCCCGTCAAGCATTTCCGCTGAAAAACCGGCTGATTCGGCAAAAATCACCGTAACTATCGCTTTTTGGGGTTTATCAGCTTCCGCTGAAGATGTAGGCGCTGCCCGCCAAAAGACAAGGGTGCCCCCGATTTAATCGGCAAGGTCCCGTTGTGCCATATCCGCATCCGCAACCAGGGCTTCATCTTTTCCCTGCTCCTAAACCGAACGACCGTCGTATTTGACGATCCTGACCGCCTCCAGATCGAACTCCGGCAGGCAGCGCAGGTTGATCGCCGCCATCTTCCCATGCGGCCCCTCACTTCGCCGAAAGGGGCGATGCCGCAGGTATCGCAAAAATGATGCTGGATGACATGCTTGTTGAAGAGATAGGTCGAGAGGTCCGTTTCCGGCGTCTTTATCGTCAGCTTGTCTCGGGCCACGAAGGCAAGCAGCCCGCCGCGGCGGCGGCATAGCGAACAATTGCAATCGACCGCCTCGGCAAAGTCCCCTTCCACCTCGAAGGCGACCTTGCCGCAATGGCAGCTTCCCTCATAACGCATGCACCGATCTCCTCTGTCCCGCTACCAACCCTGATGGCCTCCGGCCAAGATAGAGCGGCGCCGCGTCCAAGCAAGCGGGTTTGCGCGCGGCGATATCCACGCAAAACCATTCCTCGAGACACCCAGTTCAAACGGAAATTCGCAAGATTATTCCGGTTTCTCGCTTGCGCCCGACCCAATCGCGGACGACCTTCGCCGCCGATCTTATGGAGGCTCAAATGCTCATCAAGGAAACCGACGCCATGCGCGTGCTATCGATCGCGCGGCGCCTCACCATTCCCGACGTCAAAAGTGAAAGCGCCGCGCTGGCGCCTGTCATCGAGGCGGAGATGGAACGCTCTCGCCTGGCACCCGCGGGGCCCTGGATTTTCATCGCGCAGAACCTGCCGAAAAATGCCAAGACCCTGTTCGACTGGCGCATCTGCCGCCCGGTCACCGGCGGTGACGACTATGGCGGCGACCTTGACCTGATCGATCTGGAACCGATCATGGTGGCGTCCGCCCGGCATCAGGGGCCGATGCGCAGCCTCTTTACCCAGGGCTACGCACCGCTCGTCGGGCAGATCGAGATGAGCAGGCACAATTTCTCCGGCGAGAGCCGCGAGATCTATCATCGCTGGACGGGCCAAGGCGCCCGCTACCACGAGATCGAGATCCAGTTCGGCCTCGCCAACTGAGCCGCCCCAGCGCCTTACCAGTCCATCACCACCTTGCCGGAGTTGCCGGAGCGCATGGCCTCGAAGCCGTCGCGGAATTCGTCGATCCTGATGCGGTGGGTGATGACCGGGGATAGATCGAGACCGCCCTGGACGAAGGCGATCATCTTGTACCAGGTCTCGAACATCTCGCGGCCGTAGATGCCCTTGAGGTTGAGCATCTTGAAGATCACCTTGTTCCAGTCGATCTCGAAACCGGCCGGCGCGATGCCGAGGATGGCGATCTTGCCGCCATTGTTCATCTTGTCGATCATGTCGCGGAAGGCCGGTGCCGCTCCCGACATCTCCAGCCCGACATCAAAGCCCTCGGTCATGCCGATCGCCTTCATCACGTCGGCGAGGTTTTGCTTCGAGGCGTCGACGACGTAATCGATGCCGACGCTTTTGGCGAGCGCGAGGCGCGTCGGGTTGATGTCGGTGATCACCACCTTGCGCGCACCCGAGCGCTTGGCAACCAGTGCCCCCATGATGCCGATCGGCCCGGCGCCGGTGACGAGCACATCCTCGCCGACGAGATCGAAGGAAAGGGCGGTGTGCACGGCATTGCCGAACGGATCGAAGATTGCCGCGATCTCGTCCGGCACGTCCTCAGGGATCGGCACGACG
>NZ_FMXF01000027.1:0-86522 GCF_900103435.1 Sinorhizobium sp. NFACC03 | reverse complement strand
GTAAAGACCGTAACCCGTGGGACCGGCCTCGTAGCAAAAGTGGAGCTTGGCTCCACGCTTGGAAAGCTTATTGATCATCGATGCCACTGACGCCGGCTCCGAGGAGATGTCGCCGAAAAACCGCACCTCGCCGTTGCGCTCTCCATCGGCAATGGCCACTGAAATCTTCAACTTCGACGTATCCAAGCCGATGAAAATTACGCTATTTTCTTTCATGGTTCGCTCTCGCTTAAGCGTGGGGCTCGGCTCCGGCCTATCCAGAGCAACCCCCGACTTCAGCTTACTGCGGGGGCGGGCCACCTTCACCCCGCGAACATACGGTCTATTTCAACGGCGAACCGGGCCCTGGAGCGATTGATAGCGGCAAGGGCCCAAAACCCGCCTCGCCCGAAGTGGTGCGAGCGGTGGGCAATAGCGCTTGGCTCCCCCTTCCCGCTGTGCAACAGCTGGGGCAGAGGCGACGACGATTCGTCGTGACGCCAGCTGGAATGAAATGCAGGAATGAAGCCATGACATGAAGGCGCTGCGGGACTGATCCCGATTGCCGCCGGAGCTGCGGCCGGCCCGTTGCTCAAATCGCAACACTTCGTTGCTTGCCGGCCGGCTAGCCGCTATTTGCCCTCACCCCCTATTGTGAACGCTGGGCAAAGAACAACAACTGGCTCCCAACCAGAGGAGAACATCATGACCGGAAAAACCGGAGCCGCCTCGGGCGCGCTCTATCTGCACGTCCTTGTGCTGGCGATCGTCATCGTCTCCGAGCTGATCGGCATTCAACGCCTTCCGATCGGCATCGGCACTGTCATCTTCCTGCCGATCCTCTACGCCTTTGCGCTCGGCATCCTCGTCAATCCCGCCATTTTCAAGGCCAGCGCCAGATTCCTGTCGCGCGATGCGGTCAAGCTTTCCGGCGCGATGATCACCGTCGCCATCATGCCGTTCATCGCCAAGTTCGGAACGACCGTCGGTCCGCAGATCTCCAAGATCATCGAGGCCGGCCCGGCGCTGGTGCTCCAGGAGCTCGGCAATCTCGGCACGATTCTCGTCGCCTTCCCGGTCGCGGTATTCCTGCTCAAGATGGGCCGCGAGGCCGTCGGCGCCACCTATTCGATCGACCGTGAACCGAACCTCGCGCTGATCGCCGACAAGTACGGCCTGAATTCGCCGGAAGGTGCGGGCGCCATGGGCGTCTATGCCACCGGTACGCTGATCGGCACCTTCGTCTTTGCCATCATGCCGCCGATCGTCCAAGGCCTTGGCATCTTCGACGTGCGCGCACTCGCCATGTCCTGCGGCGTCGGCTCCGGCTCGATGCTGGCGGCCTGCACCGGCGGCCTCGTCGCTGCCGTGCCCGACCAGAAGGACATCATCCTCGCGCTTGCCGCCGCCAGCAACATCCTGACCTATGCCACCGGGCTCTATGTCGGCATGTTCGTCGCGCTGCCCTTGACCGAGTGGCTCTACAACAAGGCTCGGCCGTCCGAGCGTCGCGCTCAAGCCTGATCGGGAGAGATATCATGGCCAACCAGACCAACACCTCCGCCAACTACGCCAACGATCTCCCGCTTAACGCCGAAGACGAGCGCAAGATCGATGTCGTCGGCCATGCCGGCCTGCTTCTGATC
Source organism: Sinorhizobium sp. NFACC03 (assembly GCF_900103435.1). Taxonomy (NCBI): domain Bacteria; kingdom Pseudomonadati; phylum Pseudomonadota; class Alphaproteobacteria; order Hyphomicrobiales; family Rhizobiaceae; genus Sinorhizobium; species Sinorhizobium sp. NFACC03. Next base: position 84,897 of record NZ_FMXF01000027.1, on the reverse strand, counting down.
GCCTGCGCCATCGGGCTTATCGCCAATTGGGTCGGCACCGGCACCTCGCCGCTGACGGCGCTCCCGGGCATGGCAACGCTCTACGTCGCCTGCATCGTCGGCCTGGCGCTCGCCCGCTTTGTGCCCTTCTACCTGCCTGGTGTCGCCTGGGTGTCGCTGATCGCGATCCTCATCACCATCCCCGGCGTCCCGGGTGCGGCCTGGGTCAGCGAAAAGGTCGAACACCTGAACTTTCTCGCGCTGGCAACGCCGGCGCTTGCCTATGGCGGCCTTGCGCTGACCGCGAGCGAATTCGCGATCGCCCGCCGCTCGGGCTGGAAGATCGTCATCGTCGCGATCTGCGTGATGGTCGGAACTTACATGGGCTCGGTCGTCGTCGCCGATCTGTTCCTGCGCCTCGGGCAATAGCCTGACACAAGGATTGGCCGGCCCACGCAGGCCGGCCGACCATCCCTCCATTCACAGGATGCAAGCCATGAAACGCCACGACATCAGCCCCGAACGCATCGAGGAAACGATCCGCTGGCGTCATCACCTGCATGCCTATCCCGAGCTTGCCTTCGAAGAGCGGCAGACTGCGGCCTTCATCGCTGGCCGGCTGGCCGAATGGGGCATCACGGTGAAGAACGGCTATGGCGGCACCGGCCTTGTCGGCACGTTGTCTCGCGGCACGTCGAGCCGCAGCATCGCCATCCGCGCCGACATGGACGCGCTGCCGATCATAGAGACGAGCGGCGTTGCCTATGCCTCGAAAACGCAAGGAAAGATGCATGCCTGTGGCCATGACGGCCATGTCGCCATGCTGCTTGCCGCCGCGAGGCAGGCGAGCGAAATGGACTTCGCCGGCACGGTTCACTTCATCTTCCAGCCGGCCGAAGAAGCCGAGGGCGGCGCGCGGGTCATGGTCGCCGACGGGCTCTTCCGCGACTTTCCGGCCGATGCCGTCTATGCGCTGCACAATTGGCCGGCATTGGACGTCGGCTCGGTGGTCGCCCGCGACGATGCGATGATGGCCGCCTTCGGCGTCTTCGAAATCACCGTCACCGGCCGCGGCGCCCATGGAGCCATGCCGCACGAGGGCGCCGATCCGCTGGTCGCCGCCGCCCAGATCGTCACGGCACTGCAGACGATCGCCAGCCGCAACATCTCGCCGCTCGACGCTGCCGTTGTCTCGGTGACGCAGATCCATGGCGGCGACGCATGGAACGTCATCCCGGAGAAAGCAGTGATCCGGGGTACGACGCGCTGGTTCGACAAATCGGTCGGCGACACGCTAGAAAACCGCATGCGCGCGCTCGTCACGGCGCTTGCCGAAGGCCTCGGCTGCAAGGCGGAGCTCGACTATCAGCGGCGTTATCCGGCGACGATCAACGACCCGGCTGCCGCCGCCCTTGTGCGCGCCGTTGCCGCTGAGGACCCTGCGTTGAAAGTCATCGACGCGCCGCCGAGCATGGCGGCTGAAGATTTTGCCTTCATGCTCGACGAGCGCCCGGGCTGCTATCTCTGGCTCGGTGCCCGGCGCAAGGGCGCCAATCCCGGGCTGCACTCGCCGCACTACGATTTCAACGACGCGATCATCGGCCAGGGCGTAAACCTCTGGACACGCCTGATCGCGACATCGCTTGGTCGTTGACCCCAAAGGGATTCCATCGCATCCATGACCGCCATGGACGTACTCGACGCGAAAGCGCTCAGGATCTTTATGGCGGTTGCGCGCATCGGCTCGATCCGGGGTGCTGCGGAGCATATGGGGCTGGCACCATCGGTCGTCAGCCGGCAGATCGCCGACACCGAGCGCGACATCGGCCTTTCGCTGTTCGAGCGCACCCCCCGCGGCACGGTCCTGACCGATGCCGGCGAACTGGTTCTCGAACATGGCAAGCGGGTGCTCGAGGACAACGGGCTGCTCGCCGAGCAACTCGACCAGATCCGCGGCGTGCAGCAGACCCGCATCCGCATTCGCTGCGGCGAGGGCTTCATGGCCGATCTGGTGGAAAACGGGCTTTCCTCGTTCTCCAGGGCGCACTCCTACGTGCGCTACATCGTCGAGCTCGGCAGTACCGAAGACGTCGTCGACGCCATTGCCAACAGCGACGCCGATATCGGCATCGCCTACACCCCCTTCACCGACCCGCGCATCCGCGCGCTAGCGATCGCCCGCCAACCGCTCTGCGTCATCGTGCCGACCGGTCATCCGCTGTCGAAGCGCACAGAACTGAAACTCGCCGATTGCCTGACCTCGCCTTGCGCTCTGCTCGGCAAGGGCAACGGCGTGACGCAACTGGTGGCACGGGTGGCGGCCGACGCCGGGCTGGCGCTGGCGCCGCTGCTCGAAACCCATTCGATCGAGGTGCTCCGCCGCTTCGTTGCCGCCGGCCTCGGCGTCACCTTCCTGCCACGTACGGCCGTCGCCGGTGAAATTGCGCGTGGCGCCATGCAGGCCATTGATCTTGGCGATCCGCTCCTGCGCGAGGCAAGCGCTCATCTCATGGTGCGCGCCCATCGCCGCCTGCCGCTCTCGGTCGAAAAGCTCGGCCAGCACCTGGCAACCGAAATGCAGTCGTTTCGGGCCTAGGCAGCCAGTTCCAATCGCGCACCTGTTCTCGGTGAAACGGTGACACGCGCGTTCGCCTGGCGCCGCCGCGTGCATCATCCAGACGTTGCCATGCCAGCAACGCATTGTACCGGGCGCGCCGTCTACCCGCTCACGTACCTGCATGCCACCTTCGCCGGATCATACAGATCATACGAGGGTAGAGCGGATCATGACGGCGAAACGGACAACAGTTGGCGTGGTGGGATTGGGCGCCATGGGGCTCGGCATGGCGACGACGCTCGCCGGAAAGGGATTTTCGGTCAAGGGCTTCGACCTTTCGGACGTGCGGCGCACGCTTGCGGCCGAAGGTGGCGTTTCTCCCGTCGCCTCGCTCGCCGACGTCTTCTTCGATACCGATTTCATCGTCTTCTCGCTGCCGACAGCCAAGGATGTCGCCGCCGTCGTCGAGGCCAATCTCGAGGCGCTGAAATCGGCCGGTCGTCGCGTCGTGATCATCGACACCTCGACATCCGAGCCGGATGTCTCGCGCGATCTGGCCGCCGCCTTGGCCGGCCTCGGCCACGGCTTCATCGACGCGCCCGTCTCCGGCGGCCCGGCGGGTGCGGCCAGGGGCAAGCTGACGATGATGATCGGCGGCAGCGATGCGGACGTCGCCCTTGCCGGCCCCGTCATCGAGGCGATGTCGGCGAAGGCGCTGCATGTGGGTGAAAGCGGCGCCGGCAACGTCGCGAAACTCGTCAACAACCTGCTTGCCGCCGCCCATATGGTAACGACCGGCGAAGGCCTGAAGCTGGCGCTTGCGGCCGGGCTTGACGCGGAAGAGGCGCTGAAGGTGCTGAACGCCGCCTCCGGCAAGTCGATGATCAGCGAGGTGCATTTCCCGACCTGGGTGATGAACGGCCGCTTCGACAGCGGCTTCACCATGGGGCTGATGCGCAAGGACGTGCGGCTTGCGAGCGAACTTGCAGCGCGCACCGGCGCCGAGCTGCCGCTTTCGAGTGCTGTCGCAAAGCTCTGGGCCGAGAGCCCGCTCGACAATGCCGATGACTTCACCCGCATGGGCGCCTTCCGCCACGCCAACGACAACTGATACCCAAGGGAACGACGATGAACGACATGACCATGCCCGCCAAGGCCGAGCGCATCCGCGCTCTCTTTCACGGTTTCCTTCCTGGCACGGAAATCGGCAGCTATGTGGATGGCGCGCTTGTGCCCGGCTCCGGCGATGAGCAGAAGCTGACGGATCCGGCGACCGGCGAAGTCTTCGCCACCTTTAGGGATGCCGGCAAGGACGTCGTCGACGCGGCGATGCAGGCTGCGGTGCGCGCCCAGCGCGAATGGATCGCGATGACCGCCTCGGCCCGTGGCCGGGTGATGAACGAGATCGCCCGCAAGATCCGCGAGCGCGCGGGCGAGATAGCCGAGCTCGAAAGCCGCTCGGCCGGCCGGCCGATCCGCGACATCCGCGGCGAGGCAGTCCGGGTCGCCGAGATGTTCGAATATTATGCCGGCTGGTGCGACAAGCTGCATGGCGAGGTCATTCCGGTTCCGACCTCGCACTTGAACTATACCCGCAACGAGCCGGTCGGCATCGTCGCGCAGATCACCCCCTGGAACGCGCCGCTCTTTACCGGCGGCTGGCAGATCGCACCCGCCATCTGCGCCGGTAACGGCGTCGTCATCAAGCCTTCGGAACTGACGCCGCTCAGCACGCTGGTGCTGGGCGCGCTCTGCGAAGCCGGCGGCGCGCCGCGCGGCCTCGTCAATGTCATTGCCGGCCAGGGCGTGACGGCCGGCCAGGCGATGGTCGCCCATCCGAAGACAGCACTCGTCGTCTTCGTCGGCTCGGCGCTGGCCGGTTCAGCCATTGCGGCGGCCGCGGCAAGGAACGTCGTGCCCTGCATCCTCGAACTCGGCGGCAAGTCCGGCAACATCGTCTTTGCCGATGCCGATATCGACCGTGCCATCGTCGGCGCGCAGTCGGCAATCTTCTCCGGCGCCGGCCAGAGCTGCGTTGCCGGCTCGCGGCTGCTCGTCCACCGCTCGGTGCACCAGCAATTCGTCGAGCGTTATGCCGCGGCCGCCGCGCGCATCCCGGTCGGCGATCCCTACCTGGATACAACACAGATCGGCCCGATCAACAATCAACGCCAGTGGGCAAAGATCGAGGAGATGGTGCGCCGGGGTGTGGCCGAGGGTGCCACGCTTGCGACCGGTGGGATGAAGCCAGCAGCACTTCAATCCTCTGGCGGTTTCTATTTCGCCCCGACCATTCTCGACAACGTCAAGCCGGACATGACGATCGCCCGTGAGGAGGTCTTCGGCCCCGTCGTCGGTGTCACCGTCTTCGACGATGAAGAAGAGGCAATCACGCTCGCCAACGACAATCCCTACGGCCTCGCCGGTGCCGTGTGGACCCGCGACGTCGGGCGCGCCCATCGCGTCGCCTCCAAGGTGCGTGCAGGTACGTTCTGGATCAACGGCTACAAGACGATCAGCGTCATGTCGCCCTTCGGCGGCTTTGGCCGCTCCGGTTACGGCCGTTCTTCCGGGCGCGATGCGCTGATGGCCTATACGCAAACGAAAAGCGTCTGGGTCGAGACCGCGGAACATCCGGCCGTGGCCTTCGGCTATTCGCCGGAAGCTTGATCGATACGCACCTGAAACGGGAAAGGGCCGGCATTTGTCGGCCCTTTCCCGTTTATTTTCCCGACTCTCGATCAGGCCGCGCGGCTCCAGCTGTCGCGTGCGCCCTGCGCTTCGAGCTTGAACTTCGCCAGCATCGTGCGGAGCTGGCGACTTTCTTCGGCGAGCGTGCCGCTCGCAGCCGTCGTCTCTTCCACCATCGCCGCGTTCTGCTGGGTCATCTGGTCCATGTGGTTGACCGAGGTGTTGATCTCCTGCAGCGCGGTTGCCTGTTCGCGGGCGGCGGTGGCGATCGTATTGACGTGGCCGCTGACATTGTTGACCAGCGTCTCGATCTCCAGCAGAGCCTCACCGGTGGAGCGCACCAGCGCCACGCCGTTTTCGACTTCCGACGCCGAGCTGTGGATCAACGTCTTGATCTCCTTGGCGGCATTTGCTGAACGCTGGGCGAGTTCGCGCACTTCCTGGGCGACGACGGCGAAACCACGACCGGCCTCCCCCGCACGCGCCGCTTCGACGCCGGCGTTCAGCGCCAGAAGGTTGGTCTGGAAGGCGATCTCGTCGATCACCGAGATGATCTGGTTGATGCGGTTGGACGAATCCTCGATCCGACCCATCGCGTCGACCGCGCTGCGCACGATCGCGCCGGATCGGCCGGCACTGTCCTTGGTGGCGCGCACCATTTCATGCGCCTCATTCGCCCGCTCGGAAGCTGTGCGCACGGTCGAAGTGATCTCGTCGAGAGCGGCGGCGGTCTCTTCGAGCGCTGCGGCCTGCTGTTCGGTGCGCTTCGACAGGTCGTTGGCAGCCGAACTCAGCTCGGCAGAGTTGTCGTTGATGGTGCTTGCCGCTGTGCGCACGTTCTGCATCGTCGAGCGCAGCGTCACCATCGTCTGGTTGACGTTCTTCTGCAACTCCGCGAACGCGCCATGGAATTCGCCGCGCATGTTCTGCGTCAGGTCGGCGTCGGCGAGCGCCGCGATGACCCGGCGGACTTCGTTGACCGTCTGGTCGACGCTCGACACAAGCTCGTTGACGCTCGACGCGAAGCGGTTGAGGTCCTCGTTCTCATAGTCCTTGGTGATGCGGCCGGTGAAATCACCGGCAACGGCCGAGGCGACCACGACGCTGATGTTCGACTGCAGGTCGCTGCTGCGGGCATGCAGTGCGGCTTCCTGGGCCTTCATCGCGCGCATGGCGATGCCGTTCTTGCGGAAGACTTCGACGGCGCGGGCCATCTCGCCGATTTCGTCCTGGCGGGAGACGTCCGTGCTGTTGCCGTCGAGCTTGCCATCGGCGAGTTCGCTCATGGTCGAGGTGAGATCGCGCACCGGCATGACGATACCGCGACGGGCAACGACGAGGCTGACGCCGACGCCGAAAAGGACGCAGGCCGCAGCGGCGGCCGCGAGAACGGTCATAGCGACGGAAGACGAATTGAGCGCTTCGGCGCGCGCATCAGCGAGCGCATCGCCGGAATAGGTGCTGTAGGACTTTACCGTCGTCGTCACCGTCTTCTGTGCTTCGAGCGCCTTGTCGAGCGCAGCCTTGACGGCGGCAGTATCCGCGCCCTTGCCGGCAGCAACGGCGACCATTGCCCGGATTTCGTCGAAGTAGCTGTTGAGGGTGATGCGGATGTCGTTCAGCAGCTTGTCTTCGGCATCATCGGCAACCGCCTCGATCTTCGTCAGACGGCCGAGCATTTCCCCGGCGCGCTTCTCGGTTTCCTGGCCGAAATCGGCGGCTTTCTCGGGCGCTGCGGCGAGCTGGTAGGTCATGCGGCTGATGGCGATGATGTCGACGCGCAGGTCCATCGCCTCGCGCGCTGCCTCTTCGCGCGCGCCGACATCGATGATCGTCGCGCCGAGAGAGGAAAGACCGCGCGCACCGGCAAGCGCGATCAGAATGGAAGATATGCCCATGACCACGACCACAAGGCCGACCTTGGTCAATATCGATAGGTTCTTGAACGTCACTGCCGTGACTCCTGTGATGTCGCGATCGCGTTGTTGGGAGGACATGGTCAGCCATACCGGCGGGAGGAGGACCGGCTGTTTGCTGCGCCTTTAAGGGGAGGAACGAAGGGCGCGCACTGACCAGTAAGTACATAGTAATTTCGAATTTAAATTCGGGTTAAAAAAGCGATCGCAGCTTTTCGCAGTGCAGCAAAAAATGAAGACGGGAGCGAAAACGAAAAACGGGCGGACGATCGCTCGCCCGCCCGCAGACCACCGCAGCAGTCTTGGGAGATCTTGTCTAGAAGCCTACGACCGGCCGTAGCCGCCGCCGGTCGGCGTTACCACGGTAAAGGCTTCACCGGCTTCGAGAACCGTGTGGGCGCAGCCCGACAATTCTTCCGTCCGGCCGTCGTTGCGGCGTACCAGGTTGCGGCCAAGCTCGCCGGGGCTGCCGCCCTTGATGCCGAAAGGCGCGACACGGCGATGGCCGGAGAGGACAGCGAAGTCCAGTTTCTCGCGGGCGCGGATCGTGCGTTTGGTGCCGTTGCCGGCGTTCCATTGGCCCCTGCCGCCGGATCCCACGCGAATGTGGAAGTCTTCGAGCACCACCGGGAAGCGGGTTTCGAGGATTTCCGGATCGGTCAGCCGCGAATTGGTCATGTGGGTGTGGACCGCATCGGCACCATTATAGCCGGGACCGGCCGGCGCACCGGAGCAGATCGTCTCGTAATACTGGTAGTTCTGGTTGCCGAAGGTCAGGTTGTTCATCGTGCCTTGCGCGCCGGCCTGGCTCTGGACCGCGCCGAACAGGCAGTTGGTCACCGCCTGGCTGACTTCGACATTGCCGGCAACAACTGCTGCCGGATAGCGCGGCGTCAGCATCGTGCCCTCGGGAATGACGATGTGGATCGGGCGCAGGCACCCGGCGTTCATCGGGATCTCCGCCTCGACCAGCACGCGGAAGACATAGAGCACCGCTGCGCGGGTCACCGGCGCCGGGGCGTTGAAGTTGTCGCCGCGCTGCTCAGACGTGCCGGTGAAATCGACGGTCGCTTCGCGCTTGTCGCGGTCGACGGTGATCTTGACGACGATCTTGCAGCCCTGGTCCATCTCGTAGGAGAATTCGCCATCCGGCAACTGGTCGAGCACACGGCGCACGCTCTCGGCGGCATTGTCCTGGACGTGGCCCATATAGGCCTCGACCACGTCCTCGCCGAACTGGGCGATCATCTTCCTGAGTTCGGCGACGCCCTTTTCGTTGGCTGCAACTTGAGCCTTCAGGTCGTTGACGTTCTGCAGGATGTTGCGCACCGGATAACGGGCGCCGTTCAGAAGCGCTTCGAGTTCCGCCTCGCGGAACCGGCCGGCATCGATGAGCTTGAAGTTGTCGATGTAGACGCCTTCCTCCTCGATATTGGTGGCCAACGGCGACATCGAGCCCGGCGAAATGCCGCCGATATCGGCATGGTGGCCGCGGCTGGCGACCCAGAAACGGATCTCCTTGCCGGCATCGTCGAAGACCGGCGTGCAAACGGTAAGGTCGGGCAGGTGCGTGCCGCCGTTATAGGGCGCGTTGATCAGGAACACGTCGCCCGGCTTTATCACCAGATTCTCGCGGATCGCGGTCGCGACCGAGGCATCCATGGAGCCGAGATGCACCGGCATATGCGGTGCGTTGGCAACGAGATTGCCGCGGTTGTCGAAGACGGCACAGGAGAAATCGAGCCGCTCCTTGATGTTCACCGAATAGGCGGTGTTCTGCAGCGTCACGCCCATCTGCTCGGCGATCGACATGAACAGGTTGTTGAAGATCTCCAGCATGACCGGATCGGCATGGGTGCCGATCGCGCTCTGCTGCTGCAACGCCTTCACGCGGCGAAGCACGATGTGGTCCTTGGCCGTCAGTTCCGCCTGCCAGCCATCCTCGACGACGATGGTCTGGTTCGGTTCGATGATGATCGCCGGACCGTCGAGCCGCTGGCCGGGCGCGATTTCTGCGCGCAGCAGGACGGGCGCGTCGTGGAACTGGCCCTGCGAATAGAAGCGCGTGCGCCGCACGATGTCAGGCGTTCCCGCCGTGACCGAGCCGCCTTCGCGCTCCATCTGGGCGGCACCGCCGCCGACCGTTTCGACCTCGACGGCATCGATGACCAGCGCCTTGTTGTCGGCGACGAAGCCGAAGCGGCGCTTGTGCAGCTCTTCGAACTTTGCGCGCAGGCGGGCGATGTCGTCATCATCCGGGAAGGTCGCGTCGACCGCGAGCACCGTATCGGTGCCGGCATATCGGATATGGGCGCGCAGATGCGTGCGGATCTCGTTGCGGGCGATACCCTGCGCGTCGAGTTCGGCAAGGCATTCGACCTCAAGCTCGGCGCCAAGGGTGCTGAGCGCTGCCGGCGCCTTGTCGTCAAGCGCCACGCCGAGCGCCTTCTGGCGGGTGGCACGGATGTCCGCGAGCCCCATGCCATAGGCCGAGAGCAGGCCGGACATCGGATGCACGAGAATGCTCTTCATGCCGAGCTGATCGGCAACGAGGCACGCATGCTGGCCGCCGGCGCCGCCAAAGCAGCTCAGCGCATAACGCGTGACGTCATAGCCGCGCTGCACGGAAATCTTCTTGATCGCCTCGACCATGTTGGCAACCGCGATGCGGATGAAGCCGTCAGCGACGTCCTCCGGGCTGCGGCCGTCGCCGATCTCGGCGGCCATCGCCGCGAAGCGGTCGCGCACGGCCTCGACATCGAGGCGTTCGTCCTGGTTTGGACCGAAGAGCGCCGGGAAGAATTCCGGCAGCAGCTTGCCGAGCATGACGTTTGCGTCGGTGACCGCGAGCGGACCGCCGTTGCGGTAGCAGGCAGGGCCGGGATTGGCGCCAGCGGAATCGGGACCGACGCGGAAACGCTCGCCGTCGAAATGCAGGATCGAGCCGCCGCCGGCAGCGACGGTGTGGATCAGCATCATCGGCGCACGCACGCGCACGCCGGCCACTTCGGTCTCAAACGCGCGTTCATATTCGCCGTCGAAATGGGCAACGTCGGTCGAGGTTCCGCCCATGTCAAAGCCGATGACGCGGTCGAAACCTGCGGCTTCACCGGTCTTGGCAAGACCGACGACACCGCCGGCCGGACCGGAGAGGATCGCGTCCTTGCCCTGGAACATCTCGGCCGCGGTGAGGCCGCCCGAAGACATCATGAACATGACGCGCGCGCCGGTGCGGGCGATATCGAGTTCGCCCGAGACCTGGGCGACGTAGCGGCGGAGAACCGGTGACAGATAGGCGTCGATGACGGTGGTGTCGCCGCGCCCGACATATTTGATCAGCGGCGAGACTTCGTGGCTGACCGAGACCTGCTCGAAGCCGAGTTCGCGGGCAATTCGGGCAACGACCGCCTCATGCTCGGGATATTTGTAGGCGTGCATGAAGACGATGGCGACGGCCTTGTAGCCCTTGCCCTTCAGGTCTTCGAGTGCCGCGCGCGCCTTCGCCTCATCGAGCGGCGTTTCGACTGTTCCGTCGGCCAGCACGCGCTCGTCGAGCTCGACGATGTCCTGATAGAGCGCTTCCGGCTTGATGATCTCGGTTGCGAAGATCTTCTTGCGCTCCTGGTAGCCGATCTTCAGCGCGTCGCGGAAACCCTTGGTGGTCACGAGCGCCAGCGGCTCGCCCTTGCGTTCGAGCAGTGCATTGGTGGCAACGGTCGTGCCCATGCGCACTTCGCCGATGAGACCGGTCGGGATCGCGGCACCGGTCGCAAGGCCGAGATGCAGGCGAATGCCCTGCACTGCGGCGTCGCGATAGGCATCCGGATTTTCCGAAAGCACCTTGCGCGCATGCAGGTTCCCTTGCGGATCGCGGCCGATGACATCGGTGAAGGTGCCGCCGCGGTCGACCCAGAAGTCCCAACTGCCGGTTTCGCGTGCGCTCATTGTCCATCCCTCTCGTTCGCGAGCCGCATGACTGTGCAAGCCCGGAAATTCATCAAAGCAGTTCGTTGACAAAATGTCGATAAAATGATGACATAAAATCGTCAAGATGAGGAAGAGCTGAATGACGAAGAAGCCTGAGGATAGCTTCGAAGGTCGGGAATGGGCCGAAAACGCCCTGCCCGAACATCTAAAGCCGGTCGCGGCCATCGGCCCGATCGTTTCCTCCGCGCACTTGGCGGAAGGCGGTTCCCCTGGTCTTTCGGAAGTGGAATACGGCCTGATCCTCGCGTCGCACGCCTTTCATCGCTGGATGATGCGCTGCATGGCGGCCGCCGGCGTGCCGGGCCTTTCCCCGATCGAAATCCTGATCCTGCACACGATCCGCCATCGCGACCGCGGCAAGAAGCTCGCCGACATCTGTTTGGTGCTGGATATCGAAGACACTCATGTCGCGACCTATGCCATCCGCAAGCTCGAGGCCGCAGGCCTGGTGACGACAGGCAAGGAAGGCAAGGAAAAGACCATCCTCATCACCGACAAGGGGTCGGACGCCTGCACGCGCTACGCCCAGATCCGTGAACGCCTGCTGGTCTCGTCGACCGCGAAAGCCCGCCCCTCGGAAGAGACCCTCTCCGAAATCGCCGCCGTCCTGCGTTTCATGTCGGGCGCCTATGAACAGTCCGCGCGCGCCGCGACCACATTGTAACGAGGAAGACCGCGTGACCGTCGAAAAGCCTGCGCCGCTGCTCGCCGTCGAGAAGCTTTCCGTTGCCTTCAACGGCAACCCCGTCGTCGAAGATCTGAGCTTCACGGTAACACCCGGGCGGACGCTCGCGATCGTCGGCGAATCCGGCTCCGGCAAATCCGTGACGTCGCTTTCGATCATGCGGCTATCCGACATGATGGGTGGCCAGTTCCCCTCAGGCCGCATTCTATTTCGCGGCAAGGATGGCGAGGTCGACCTGACGAGCGCGCCGCAGAAGACCATGCGCGCCATCCGCGGCAAGGAGATCGCCATGATCTTCCAGGAGCCGATGACCTCGCTGAACCCGGTCTTCACCATCGGCGACCAGGTCGCCGAAGTGCTGATGCTGCACGAGAAGATGACGAAGGCCGAGGCGCTAGTCGAGACGCGCCGCCTGCTCGACATGGTCCGCCTTCCCGATAGCGGCGAACTGATCGGCCGCTATCCGCACCAACTTTCCGGCGGCATGCGCCAGCGCGTCATGATCGCCATGGCGCTTGCCTGCCGGCCGAAACTCCTGATCGCCGACGAGCCGACCACCGCACTCGACGTCACCATCCAGGCGCAGATCCTGACAATCATCCGGGACCTGCAGAAGGAGCTCGGCATGGCGGTGATCTTCATCACCCATGATATGGGCGTCGTCGCCGAGATGGCCGACGACGTCGTTGTCATGTGGAAGGGCCGCAAGGTCGAGGAAGGCCCGGTCGACGAGATCTTCTCAGCCCCCAAGCACCCCTATACCCAGACGCTGCTTTCCGCCGTGCCGAAGCTCGGCAGCATGGTGGGCGAAAAATTCCCGAAGCGCCTGCCGCTGACCATGATGGTCGACGGCGAGCCGAAGCGCGTCGGCGACGTCCATATCCAGCGCACCGCTCGCTATGAGGCCGCACCGATCCTGTCCGTGCGCGATCTCGTTACCCGCTTCGACGTGCGCAAGAACCTGTTCGGCAAGGCGACGCACCGCGTGCATGCGATCGAAAACGTCAGCTTCGATATCTTCCCAGGCGAAACGCTGGCGCTCGTCGGCGAAAGCGGCTCGGGCAAGTCGACGATCGGCCGCACGATCCAGCAGCTGCAGAACGCAACATCGGGCGAGATCCTCTTCGGCGGCCGGCCCGTCTCGGCGATGAGCTATGCCGAGCGGCAGCGGCTGAAGCAGGAAATCCAGTATATCTTCCAGGATCCTTTCGCCTCGCTCGACCCACGCAAGACCGTCGGCTTCTCGATCGCCGAGCCGATCCGCACCCATGGTCTGATCCTCGGCGAAAAGGAAATCGAAAAGCGCGTGCACGAACTCCTGGAGCGCGTCGGCCTGACGACGGCGCATGCCAGGCGCTACCCGCACGAATTCTCCGGCGGCCAGCGCCAGCGCGTCTGCATCGCCCGTGCGCTCGCCTCGCGCCCCAAGCTGATCATTGCCGACGAGGCGCTGTCCGCCCTCGACGTCTCCATCCAGGCGCAGATCATCAACCTCTTCATGGAACTGCAGGAGCAGGAAGGCCTCGCCTATCTCTTCATCAGCCATGACATGGCCGTGGTCGAACGCATGAGCCACCGGGTCGCAGTGCTCTATCTCGGCCAGATCATGGAGTTCGGTAGCCGCCAGCAGGTCTTCGAAACGCCGTCCCATCCCTATACCCGCCGGCTGCTTTCCGCCGTACCGGTCGCCGAACCCGGCAAGGGCCGTGAGCGCGCCATGCTGGAAGGCGAGATTCCAAGCCCGATCCGTCGCGTAGGCCAGGAACCTGCGGTCCTGCCACGCAAAGAAATCGCCCCCGGCCACTTTGTGGCCAAGGGCGCATGAGCCGCTTTCTTTCCTAGAGAAGGCTGTCGAAACAGGAGTGAGTAAATGATCAACAAAAAGGGGATCCACGCCGCTTTCATCGCCCTCGCGATGGCCGGCAGTTTCATGACCGCAGCCCCGGCCCTTGCCGCCGGCACGCTGACCGTGTCGTCGCCGCAGGATCCGGGTAGCTGGGACCCGGTCGACACCTTCCTCGTCAACTGGGCGTCGGTCGCCACCAACATTTATGATGGGCTCACCTATCGCGGTCCGGATCTCAAGCTCGTGCCCGGCCTTGCCACGTCGTGGGAAGAACTCGACGGCGGCAAGCGCCTGCGCTTCACGCTGCGCGAAGGCGTCAAGTTCCACAATGGCGAGCCCTTCAACGCGGAAGCGGTGAAGTTCACTTTCGACCGGCTGCTCGGCGAGGAAGGCTCCAAGGGCCCGCAGAAGTCCAACTATGCCGTGATTGAAAAGGTCGAGATCATCGACGAGAAGACAGTCGACCTGCATCTCAAGACCCCGGATCCGGTGCTGCTCACCAAGCTTGCCGGTTACGGCGCAATGATCGTGCCGCCGAAGTACATCCAGGAGAAGGGCGAGGACTACTTCAACGCCCATCCGGTCGGAACCGGCCCATTCAAGTTCGTCTCCTACGAGCCGAAGGTCGGCATCAAGCTCGAAGCCTTTGCCGATCATTGGGGCGGCGCGCCGAAGCTTTCGAACCTCAACTACCGCTTCATCTCGGAGCCGGCGACCGCCGTTGCCGAACTGCAGGCCGGCCGCGTCGATCTCGTGATCCCGCCGACCATTCCGATCGGCATGATCCCGACCATCCAGGACGACAGCAACCTGGAGATCGTCACCAGCGCCGGCCCGACGGTCTACGCTCTGCGCTTCAACACCCGCGACGGCATCACCAAGGATCCGAAGGTGCGCAAGGCGCTCATCCTCGGCGTCGATCGCGACACCATCATCCAGTCGATCCTCGGCGGCCAGGCGGACCCGATCGCCAGCTTCCAAGGCAAGCTCTCCTTCGGCTTTGACCCGGCGATGAAGCCGCTGCCCTACGATCCCGAACAGGCCAAGGCCCTTCTGAAGGAAGCCGGTGTTGCGCCGGGCGCCTCCGTGCAGATCGACGTTCGCGGCAACGATGCGACCTTCAACGAGGTCGTACAGGCGATTGCCAGCTACCTGCAGCTGATCGGCATCAACGCGACGATCAAGCCCTATGAAACCAACGTTCTGCTGAACGACATCATCCCGGCCGGCAAGACCGGCGCGATGTTCCAGCAGTCCTGGGGTGGCTGGACACTCGACTACGACAACACCGCCTACTCCATGTACCACTCCGGCGAAAAGTGGAATCCCTACGACCAGGATGCGGAACTCGACAAGCTGCTCGAATCCCAGCGTTCGATCACCGATCGGGCCAAGCGCGAGGAGATCCTCAAGCAGATCGCCAACTACGCCGCCGACCGGTCGCTCGAGATGCCGCTTTACAATCTCAATGCCATCTTCGGCGTGAGCAAGCGCGTCAAGAACTTCACCCCGGTGCCGGACAGCCGCCTGCGGCTCACGGACGTGACGGTCGAGTAAACAATTCGGTCCGCCGCCGCGCGTGAGGCGGCGGACCATTTTCTTTAAAGGGCGGGTCACTTGGCCGGATTTCTGATCAAACGTTTTCTGCAGGCGGTCTTCGTCGTGTTCGTCGTGACACTGACCGTTTCCTATGCCATCCGGTTCACCGGCGACCCGGCCCTGATGCTGGCGCAGGGCGCCGGCAGCGTGACTGAGGAAGACCTCGTGCGCATCCGCGAGGGGCTCGGCCTCAACCAGCCGTTCCTTTCGCAATATGCCGACTTCATCAAAGGCATGTTCACGCTCGATTTCGGCCGCTCCTTCCTCGGCGGCACCCCGGTTTCGCAGCTGATTGCCTCTGCCCTGCCGGCGACCATGCTGCTCGCTTTCGCCTCGCTGATCGTCTCGATCGCGATTTCCATCCCGCTCGGTATCCGCGCCGCCGTCGCGCGCGGCAAGTGGGCGGATCAGACGATCCGCATCCTATCGCTGATCGGCCTGTCCTTCCCGAACTTCTGGCTGGCGATCATGCTCGTGCTGTTGTTCTCGATCGTTCTGAAATGGCTGCCACCGAGCGGCATGGACGGCTTTGCGAGCTTCATCATGCCGGCGCTGACCATGGGCATCATCCTGACGGCGACGAATGTGCGGCTGGTGCGCACCGCGATGCTGGAAACCCTGCAGTCGCAATACATCATGGTTGCCCGCGCCAA
The DNA here is from genome assembly GCF_900103435.1 of Sinorhizobium sp. NFACC03. NCBI lineage: Bacteria > Pseudomonadati > Pseudomonadota > Alphaproteobacteria > Hyphomicrobiales > Rhizobiaceae > Sinorhizobium > Sinorhizobium sp. NFACC03. Next base: position 68,984 of record NZ_FMXF01000027.1, on the reverse strand, counting down.
GGGCCTCAGCGAAACCAAAGTGCTCTACAAGCATGCGCTGCGCAATTGCGCGATCCCGCTGATCACCTATTTCGGCCTGCAGTTCGGCGGCCTGCTCGGCGGCATCGTCGTCGTCGAACTCGTCTTCAACTGGCCGGGCATGGGCACGCTCGCCTTCGATGCGGTCGCCTCGCGCGACTACCCCGTGCTTCAGGCGGTCATCACGGTGCTTTCCCTGATGATCGTGTTCGTCAATCTCCTGGTCGACATCGCCTATGGCCTCGTCGATCCGCGCATCCGGACGGAGTGAGCCGATGACCACCAAGGCTGCAAACACCCGCTTCGCCCGTTTCCGCAACCTCGAATTCATTCTCGGTGCGCTTTTGACCGGCGGCATCTGCCTGGCCGTGCTCTTCTCCGGCGTGCTCTTTCCAGGTGGCGTCGACAAGATCGATCTGATGGCGCGGCTGACGCCGCCCTTCGTCAACTGGGCCCATCCGCTCGGCACCGACCCGCTCGGGCGCGACGTGCTCGCCCGCGTGGTTGCCGGCGGCAAGATCTCGCTGCTCGTCGGCCTGACCTCGGTTGCCGGCGCCGTCGTCGTCGGCGTGGTCATGGGGCTCGTTTCGGGCTATTATCGCGGCTTCTGGGATATGCTCGTCATGCGCTTTGCCGACGTTCAACTCGCGCTCCCCTTCATCCTGCTTGCGATCACTTTCATCGCCATCGTCGGCGGCGGGCTGACCAACACCATCATCCTCCTGATCGTCTCGCAGTGGGTGCAATATGCCCGGCTGGTTCGCGGTTCGGTGCTGTCGCTGCGCGAGCGCGAATTCATCCAGTCGGCCCGCGCCATCGGCGTTCGCGACTACAAGATCCTGTTCCAGCACCTGCTGCCCAACCTGATCGGCCCGGTCATCGTGCTGATGACCTTGAACGTCGCCAACAACATCCTGCTTGAAAGCAGCCTTACCTTCCTCGGCCTCGGCGTCGATCCGCTGATCCCGAGTTGGGGTGGCATGCTCGCCGACGGCCGCACCTACCTGCAGAACGCCTGGTGGGTCAGCGTCTTCCCGGGCCTGGCGATCCTGCTCACCGTCCTCGGCCTCAATCTTCTCGGCGACTGGCTGCGCGACAGCCTCGACCCAACCGGTAGAACTTCACGATGACGACGATTTTCGAAGGCGCCTTCGAGCGCACGCTCGATACCCTTCTCACCACCTACGGCAAGGAAGCGGCCCGCGGCACCAAGCTCGAAGCCTGGCTCTTCGACGATGCCGCAAGCCGCAAGGCGGCGGAACAGAAGCTTGCGAGCTTCGGCGTGAAGGCGACGCTCAGGAGCGCCTACAAGCCGCTGCTGCATTTCTTCCTCGAAGAGGTCGACCGCAATGCGCTCGCCAGCGTCGTCATCGGCTATCCCCAGCATGAGGGCGCTGCGCAGAACCGCTTCCTGCTCGAAGCCTATCCGCTTGCCGCTCTCGTCGGCGATGCCGATATCCGCTTTGAGGCCGGCAGCAAGGCAGCCTTCACCCACGACGTCGCGCTGACTTTCCGCGATGGGCGCCAGCAAAGCCACGCCGTCTTCGCGCCAAACCGTATCCATACCGACTTCGTCGGTGAAACGCTGCTGTCGCCGACCGGGTGGATTCGTCTCGACGAAGGCTGCGACAAATGTCGCGAATGCCATCTCGAAACCGACTATGAGCGGCTCTTTGCCGGCACCATGCAGGCGATTGCCGACCATGCCTGGGGCGATAGCGAGCCCTATTTCGAAGAGCTCAACATCCGCGTGACCCTGCCGATCACCGACTTCCGCCTGCCCGTCGGCGAAGAGGTCGTGAGCCTTCGTGAGGCGCTGCACGAGGACTTCTATTTCTCGCTGCTCGAAGTCTTCCAGAAGAAGTCCGGCCGTCCCCTCGGCGACCGCGGGCTGAAACCCGGCCAGATCATACCGGAGATCGTCTTTGGCGTCGGCAAGCCGACCGTCGTTGTCGAAGTGCGGCCCTTGCAGGCAGGTGATGCCGAGGGCGAAGCCCAGACGCTCGAAACCGCCGAAGCGCCGCTGACGGTGGCGCAGATCCATGCCGAACTGGCCGCGATCGACGGCCAGCCCTTCGAGGCACAGTCGCGCGCCGGCCGATCGGTCAAGGCCCGCTACCACAAGGGGACCGATGCGCCGGTCATGATCAGCGGCGGCCAGCATCCGAACGAGACGACCGGCATCGTCGGGGTGCTTCGCGCCGCCCAGGCGCTTGCCGCCCGCTCAGGCACCCATTTCACCATCTCGCCGCTCGAAAACCCCGACGGCTACGCCGTGCATCAGCGGCTGCGGGTGGACAATCCGCTGCACATGCATCACGCCGCCCGCTACACAGCACTTGGCGATGACCTCGAATACCGCACTGGCGCAGCGCTCAACGAGCGCGAAATCCGCAAGGAAGCCGAGCGGCTGACGGATGCACAGCTGCACGTCAACCTGCATGGTTATCCCTCGCACGAATGGACCCGGCCGCTTTCGGGCTACGTGCCGCGCGGCTTTGCCATGTGGACCCTGCCCAAGGGCTTCTTCCTGATCATGCGCCATCATGCCGATTGGACCGACCGCGCCGAACGGCTGGTCGAGGCAGTCACCGAGCGGCTCGCCAAGGTTCCTGGCCTGCTCGCCTATAACGACGCGCAGATCGTGCTCTACGAGACCCACGCCGGCGAAACCGGCTTCCGGATCATCAACGGCTTTCCCTGCATGATCTCGGTCGACGACCGCCACACGGCGCCGCTGACGCTGATCACCGAATATCCGGACGAGACCATCTATGGCGATGCCTTCATCGCTGGCCACGACGCCCAGAAGGAAACGGTGCTTGCCGCCTACGACGCGTTTCAGCGGATGATGGCCATCGCCTAGTCTAAAGCCTCACAGGGCGACGGTATCCAGTGCCGCCGCCCAAAAGCCGACCCCTTGAGCGTTCCCCGCAAGAGACAAGCCGCCGCTGGCGATTTTGGCCATCCGACGCCCCACCACCGAATACGGTAAAGCCTGACGAGGCTGCATTGCCGTGCCATTGCGTGTCCCGCTAGAACCGGCACACGCCCGCGCACCCATGCGCCGCAACGTTGCTGCAATCCTCGTCCACCAGACGTGAGGCAATCTATCGTATTCGGAGAATTCAATGCGCCTGCTCCTTGTCGAGGGCGAGCTGGAAATGGCGACGGCGCTCAGCGCCGCGCTCGGTCGCTACGACATGATCCTGGATCAACCGCACCAGCACCGTTTCAGGCTCCAGTGAGAAGGACATCAACAGCCACGTCATCAAGGCCGGCATCAACATGCGCTTCTGACGGGGCCGCCGGTTCGCGGCGGCGCCCCCTGCTAAGCCGACGACCTTCGCGAAAGCGGGCCTGCCGTTGCAGGCCCGGCAAACGGCAGGGCGTCAGGCCGAAATCGGATCACTCCGCTGCTTCCCTCGCCAACGGCTCTGATGTCGCCAGCCGGCGCCAGATCGGCGCCATGGCGGCGGCGATCTCACCGTAGATCGCGAAGCGGCGGTCATAGTGCGCGCCGAGCGCGGCGTTGGGCCGGTAGTGGCGCTCGGTTTGGACCATCGCCGCAGCTCCGGCGGAAATGTCCGCAAAGAGACCGATGCCGGCACCCGCCGTGATCGCTGCGCCGAGCGCGCCGGTCTCGCGCGAACGCGCGACCGTCACCGGCACATCAAGCACATCGGCAAAGATCTGCGGCCAGATCAGGCTGCGCGATCCGCCGCCTGAGAGCACCGCCTCGTCGAAACCCGCGCCTGCAGCTCGCATCGTCGCGATGTGCTGCCGATGTCCGAAGGCGACGCCTTCGAGCACGGCACGGACCAGATGGCCCTTGGTGTGCCAGCCGGCGACACCGTAGAAACCCGCCCGCGCGTTGCCATCCTGCTGCGCTCCATAGAGAAACGGGTGGTAGAGCGGATCGTTCGCCGCAGGCGCGACCTCGGCCGCCAATTGGCAGCACAGATCGAAGGGTGAGCGGCCGTCCTTGCCGTCGTGTGGAAACAGTTCCCGTACCAGCCATTCGAGATTGGCGGCAGACGTCGCGCTCGCCTCGATCGCCATGTAGCGATTTCGATCGAAGGTCGAGAACATGAAGATCGGATTGCTCAGGTCCGGCTGATCGATGATGACCTGATTGATGCTCCAGGTACCGGCAATGATCGAGGCCGCTCCGGTCTTTGTCACGCCGGATCCAATCGCCGAGGCGACGACGTCGAAGAGGCCGCCGACAACAGGCGTACCGGCCGCCAGTCCCGTTTGCACGGCTGCTTCTTCACTCACCCTTCCAACGATCGCGTCGCTTTCGGCGAGATCGGGCAACAGATCCATGCAGTCGTGAAGGCCATAGGCCATCATCAGCCCATCGTCATAACGTCGCCCGGCGACGTCGAGCAGCCCCGCTCCACTCATATCGGAGACGTCGCTGACGCGGGCACCGGTCAGGCGATTGACGACGAAGTCCTTGCAAAGAAACACCGTGCCGATCTTGGCGAAGAGGTCCGGGCGAAAGCGTTTCAGCCAGGCAAGCAGCGTCGGCGTCTGCGATGGCCAGGGCCGCTGCCCGGCGATCGGATAGGTGCGCTGGCCGACGCCTTCAGCTTGCCATTCCTCCACGAGGCCGGCCGCGCGGGTATCGAGCGACTGGATGCCGATCAAAGGCGCGCCGCTACGATCCAGCGCATAGAGGCCGTTGCCATGCCCGGCGCAGCCGATCGCCGCGATCTCATCAGCACGGATACCGGCACGCTCGATACAGGCGCGGATCACCACCTTTGCGTGGCTCCAGAGCTCACCGAGCCCTCGCTCGACATGGCCGGGCGTCGGAACCTGGCTATGCCCTTCCTCAGCGGCCATCGCGATCTCGTTGCCCTCTCGGTCAAAAAGCACCGCCTTGATCACGGTGTTCCCGGCGTCGATCCCGAGCAGATACTCTCCCATTCGCGAACCCCTCCCAAGGTTCTAAATCCGTTCGGCCGAGACGTCACCGCTGTCCTCCACGGCGACGCGCTCCACCCTGTCACAAGAGGCGTCGCGCCCTGCGGCGCGATGCCGTCCCAGCGATTCTCAGCCGCGCTGATAGAGCGCGTAAGCTTCTTCGCCGCCCGCATCCTCATGGATGATCGCCATCAGCCCGCGCACGACGGCGCTCGGATTGGCGTGCTGGTAGATGTTGCGGCCATAGACCATGCCCATTGCGCCCTGGTGCATCAAGGCCGCCGATTTGGCAAAGACGTTGCGCAGATCTTCTTTGCCGCCGCCGCGCACCAGGACCGGGCAGCGCGCCGCCTCGACGACCCTGTGGAAATCTTCCGCGTTGGTGGTCGGGTCCGCCTTGACGATATCGGCTCCCATCTCGCGCGCAAGCCTGGTCAGGGTCACGATCTTCTCGGCATCGCCATCGACCATGTAACCGCCCTGTTCGGTCACCGGCTGCATTACCAGGGGCTCGATCATCAGCGGCATGCCGTATTTGTCGCAATCGGCCCGCACCCGCGAGATATTGGCGACGCATTGGCGGAAGAGATCGGGCTCGTCCGGCAGCATGAAGAGGTTGACGACGACGCAGGCGGCGTCCATCGCCAGCGCGCCGATCAGCGGCTCGGCCTCGTTCTGCAGCACCGCCCACATGTGCCGGTGGCGGATGCGGTTATAGGGGTTGCCCATGTCGAGACGCATGACGAGCGCCGGCTTGTCCTTGCCGGGCACGTCCTGCAAGAGGTCAGCCTGGCCATAGTTCATCTGGATCGCGTCCGGTGCCGCCGCAACCAGAGCCTTCACCACGGCGGACATGTCTTCGAGACCGTTGAGGAAGGACGGTTCGTTGCAGACGCCATGATCGATCGCGACATCGAGGCAACGTCCGCCACCGAAGAGACGGTTCATCCGGACCTTGCTGTTGTTTCGCATAATGCACTCCTTTGTTCGTTCCGTGCGGAGAGGGTTTCCTCGTCGACGCCATGGCGCTCGGTGAGGAGGGTGAGAAAGCGTTTGCGCTCGTGATCGGCGCGGGCCAGCGACCAGTGCTTTTCGGCCGCAAGCAAAGCGAGAGCAGCCTCGGCCATGTCGAGCGAGAGTTCGCCAGATATCGCCAACGTGCTGCGACGCAGCACGAGATCGTCGAGATGTTCGACGGCTTCGTTGCGGACCAGGAACTGCAGCTCCCGCGCGGAGTAATCCGGATGTGGCAAGGCGTGGTCGGCACCGCCAGCGATGAAATCGGCGACCTGCCTCGAGCCCGTTCCATAACGCGTAAACAGCGTGCGCATGCGCTCGCGCGAAAGTCCGGTGGATGCCGCGACATCGTCGATCCATGTATCGCGATCGGACGGATACTGCCGCCCGCCGCCAATGGCACGCTCGCCGGTACTGACATGGCGCGCCCGGCCCAGACGCTCCAATGTGAGATCTGCCGCCATTTCGCCGAAGGAGCGGAAGGTCGTCCACTTGCCGCCGATCATGCACAGCACCGGCGGGCCATCGTCGACAGCTTCGACGAAGGTGCAGAAATGGTCGCGCGGGATGCGTCCGGTAAAACTGTCCTCGCTTGCCGGCAGCGGCCGCACGCCCGAGAACTGGAAGACCACCTCTTCCCGCCGGATCTTGATATCAGGCAGAACGAAGGCGAGCGACTGCAGGATGTAGTCACGCTCGTCCGGTTCGCAGCGCACCGTTTCCGGGTCGTCGACGCGGATATCTGTCGAGCCCACCAGCACCTTGCCGAGATAGGGAAAGAGGATGCAGATGCGGCCGTCCTCGTTCTCATAATAGATCATGTGGCCGTCGAGCGCTTTCATCAGCGCCGGATTGTCGATGATCAGATGCGATCCCTTGGTGCCGCCCATCAGCGGCGCCGGCTTTGACGTCGAGGGAAACAGCGCTCCGTTGGCGATATCGATCCAGCCGCCAGTGGCGTTGATGATAAGCGTGGGCTCGATCGTAACGACCGCGCCGCTGACACCGTCCTTCAGCTCGTATCGCCCGGGCGCCGCAAGGACCAGTTCGGCATAGTTGAGCGCACGGGCATGTGGGCCGGCAGCAAGTCCGTCCTTCAGGAGCTCAAGACCGAGACGCTCCGGCTGGCTGACCCAGGCGTCGTAGTAAGTGGCAGAACTCTTGATGTCGGGATTGAGCGCCGGCCAGCGGGAAAGCGTTGCGCGTCGCCCGCGAAAGGCGTGCTTCGGCATCAGCGCGCGTTTGCGCGTCAGGAAATCATAGATGCCGAGGCCCAGCTTGACCGCAACGGCGCCACGGCGGCTCGGGCGACGGGTCAGGCCCAGAAACCGCACGGCCCCGTTTGCGAGACCGGAGAAGATATCGAAGATCGGAACCGTCGTCGGCAGCGGCGCTACGTAGTGCGGCGCGTTCTTCAGCAGCCGGTCACGCTCGACCAGCGATTCACGCACCAGGCTGAACTCACCGTTTTCGAGATAGCGAAGGCCGCCATGCACCATGCGCGACAGCGCAGCACTGGCGCCCGAACAGTAGTCGTGCTTCTCGACGAGCAGCACGTTTACCCCTTGCAGCGCCAGCTCGCGAAAGACGCTGAGGCCGTTGATGCCGCCGCCGAGGACGCACACGTCCACCTTCGGGCTCGCGGCGAGCCCGTTGAAAATCTCTTCGCGGTTCATGATGCCAGCCCGTTACCTGTCCATGTTCGCCAGCTTCGCCGCGATCGCCGCGTCGATGGTCGAAAGGTCGTCCTGATCGAGCCGGATCGTTCCGGCCCGGGCATTGTCGAGCGCCTGGCCCGGATTGCGTGCGCCGCAGAGCGCGAAGGTTACGCCCTCCTGTTCAAGCGTCCAGGCAATCACGATCTGGGCGATCGTCGCGCCATGCTTCTCGGCGATTGGCCGGATCGTCTTGGCAAAGGCCGCGACCTTCTCACGATTGCCGACGGAGAAGCGCGGATTGTCGCGACGCTGGTCGTCACCTGAGAAAATGCGCTCTGGTCCGATGCCGCCCGAAAGAAGCCCGAGCGCCAACGAGGAGTAGCTGAGCGTCGCGACGCCGTTGCGCCTCGTCAGTGGCAAAAGATCGGCTTCGATCTCGCGATCGATCATGCTGAAGCGTTCCTGGATCGCATCAAGCCCGCCGATTGCGATGTATTGTTCCAGTTCGCCGCGGCCGACATTGCTGGCGCCGATCGCCCTGATCTTGCCCGCCTGGCGCAGCTCTTCGAGGGCGGCCATGGTTTCCTCAATCGGCGTCGTCGGGTCCTGCCAGTGGGTGATGTAGAGGTCGATATAGTCGGTGCCGAGCCGCTTCAGGCTCTGCTCGACCTCATGGCGGATGGCGTCGCGGCCGAGGTAGCGATGCACCGGCTTGCCGTCCTGGTCGAAGAAGTGCCGCCCCTTGTCCGTATGCCAGACGAGACCGCATTTGGTAGCGATGATGGCCTTGTCGCGCCGGCCGGCAAGCGCCTTGCCGACGATTTCTTCCGAACGCCCGAGGCCGTAGGCGGGCGCCGTGTCGATCAGCGTCACGCCGGCGTCGAGCGAGGCCTGGATCGCGGCGATCGATTCCCGCTCGTCGGTGCCGCCCCACATCCAGCCGCCGATCGCCCAGGTGCCGAGCCCGACGGCCGAAGCCTTCACGCCCGATCGGCCGATCTCGCGCATCAACTGTTCCCCACTCATGCCAGAAGTCCCTTTTCGCTTGCCATGGCGAGCACACGCTCACCGGTCGCCTCGTCCGTCACCAGTGTATCGAGATGCCGCCCGCGCATGACGCTGAGGATCGGCCCCGCCTTGTTCGGGCCGCTTGCCACTCCGATCTTCGTCGGGATCGACGCGAACTCCTCAAGCGTCAGCGACACCAGCGAACGGTTGAGGCTGTAGTCGCAGACGCGGCCCTGTTCATCGAGCAGATGGGCGAGCAGTTCGCAGCTCGCGCCGGAGCGCTCGATCGCCGCCCGGTCGGTGCTCGATGACGGATGCAGGTCGTAGTAGCTCGAATCGTCTGACAGGATCGAACCGATGCCAACCACCGCGACCTTCGCCTCTCGCGCCCTACCGAAAACGTCGGCCACCGCGCGCATATTGATCAGCATCGCCCGCTCGGCAGCGCTGTCGGCAAAAAGCGGCGCATGGATCTGAAAGGACCGGCCGCCGAGCCGGTCGGCCATCAGCGTCGAGACGTGATTGACGTCGGTATAGTGCTTGCCCTGTACGCAGCCGGTCGCCGGGATGACCTCGACATCGAAGCGGCGCGGTGCCTGCAACCCGGCGACGACGGCGCTGACGCCCTTGCCGCCGGTGATGCAGATGGTGTCGCCGTCGCCAATCTCTTCGAGCAGCAGCCGGGCCGCCGCCTCGCCGACCGCCTGAAGTGCCGTCTGCTGGTTGTCGGAGACCGTCGGGACGACGATCGCGCGGCGGATGCCGCCGATCGCCAGGAGCTGTTCTTCCATGTCGACCAGCGGCTCGATCGGCGACTTGATCTTGATCTCGACCAGGCCGAGCTGGCGGCCGCGCTTGATCAGCCGGTTGACGGTCGGCTGCGAAATGCCGAGCCGGTCGGCGATCTGCGACTGGGTCAGCCCTTCGAGGAAATGCAGGACGAGCGCCTGGTGCATCTGCCTTGCGACGACAAGTTCTTCGCGCGCATTCGAAACCGGGGACAGCGTGGATTTGGCAATCGGCATGTTCAGACGGCCTTCCGCTTGTGCAGCAAGTGGTCGATGGAAACGGCAGCTAAGAGAATGCAGCCTTTGATCATGTCCTGCCAATAGACGGACACGTCGAGCAGGATCAACGAACTGGTGACGACCGAAAGCAGCGCGATGCCGAGAATGGCGCCGAGGATCGTGCCCGACCCGCCGTTGAGCGAGGCGCCGCCGATGACGGCCGCCGCGATGATGTTGAGCTCCATGCCGACGCCGAAGGTCGGCGTCGCGGCTCCGAAGCGCGACATGTAGATGACGCCGGCGACACCGGCGAGCGTCGAGCAGAGCACCGTCACCCAGAACTTCACCTGCTTGGTCTTGATGCCAGAGTAGAGCGCCGCCTTCTCGTTGCTACCGGTATAGAACACCTTGCGGAAGGCGGTTGCCCGACGGAGCAGGAAATCGAAGAGGATGACGACCGCAACGAAGATCAGGATGACATAGGGAACGCCGTGGAAGGTGCCCTGCCCCACAGCCTTGAACGAGGCCGGCAGCGTGAACAGTGACAGAGGAGTGCCCTTGGTGATGACCAGGCAGAGACCGCGCACGATCACCATCGCCGCCAGCGACGTGATGAAGTGGTTGAGGCCGACGATGGTGACGAAAAAGCCCATGATCATGCCGATCATGCTACTTGCAAGGATGCCGACCAGCGAGGCCGTCCAGGGATCGACGCCGGCGAGGAACAGTGAGCCGGCAAGCACCATGGCGAAGCAGACGACCGAGCCGACGGCAAGGTCGATGCCGCCGACGATCAAGAGGATCGTCATGCCGACGACGACGATGCCTTCGACCGAGAAGCTCATCAGCATGGCGCGCAAGTTGCCGAAGGTGAGAAAATGCGGCGAGGCGAAGCTCATGACGATCCCGAGTGCGAGGATGATCGCGATCAGCCCTGCTTCGCGCATCGTGCCGATGCGTTTCCAGGCCGGCGCCTGCCTCTCGGTTGCAACCATCGTATCAACTGCCATTTCCGCCTCCCCGGCTCTTTCCGTTCTTTCAGGCGACATGTGCTGCCCCGCCTGTTGCGATCTGATCCGTTTGCGTCACGCCGGACGCCAGGCGGATCACCGCCTCCTCGCTCATATCCGTATCATCAAGCTCGCCGGCGATCGCGCCCTCCCTTATCACCAGCACCCGGTCGCAAAGCCCAAGCAGTTCCGGCAGTTCCGATGAGATGACGACAATGCCGATGCCGGCTTCCGCCAGTTCGCGCAGCAGCCGATGGATTTCAGACTTCGCGCCAACGTCGATGCCGCGCGTCGGCTCGTCCATCAGGATGACCTGAGGCCGAACGGCAAGCTGCTTGGCGATCGCCACCTTCTGCTGGTTGCCGCCCGAAAGCGACGAGACCGGCATGTCGATGCCGCCCATGCGCACCCCGAGGCGCCGGACAAAATCACGCGCCAGATCGGCCTCGGCCCTGGAATTCAAGAGCCCGAGCGGACCCGTCAGCGTCTTCAGATCGAGGACAGAAATGTTCTGGGCGATCGACAGTTCGGTGAACACGCCGGAGCCCTTGCGGTCCTCGGAGAGGTAGACGATGCCGGTGTTGACGGCATCACGGTAGTTGCCGATCCGCTGGACTTTTCCGCGCAGGGTGATCTCGCCGCTAGATTTGGCCCGAAGACCACATATCGCTTCGGCGATCTCGGTGCGGCCCGAGCCGATCAGGCCACCGATGCCGAGGATCTCGCCTCGCTTCAGATCGAAGGAAACGCTGTCGATGCGATCGCCATCGCACAAATTGCGAACCGACAGGATCGTCTCGTCCGAGCGGGCTTCCGACGCCTGTTTCTGCGGATAGAGCTGGCTGATCTCGCGGCCGACCATACGGCGCACGACATCATCAGGCGTGACGTCCGAAATCTTCTCGGTGACCACATGGCGGCCATCGCGAAACACGGTGACGCGGTCGCAGAGCGAAAAGATTTCGGCCATGCGGTGACTGATATAGATGATCGAAATGCCCGCGGCCTTGAGATCGCGGACGATGCCGAACAGCGCCTGGGCTTCGGCCTCCGTCAGCGCCGCCGTCGGCTCATCGAGGATCAACACGCGGCAGTCGAGTGTCAGCGCCTTGGCGATCTCGACGAGCTGCTGGCTGGAAATGCCGAGGTCGGCGACCTTCCGGCGGACGTCGATCGGTGCCAGCCGGTTCATCACACCTTGCGCCTCGCGCTCCAGCGCGCCGTAATTCATCAGCGGCGAGCGACGGCGATTGGTGGCGGCCATGAACATGTTTTCTGCCACCGTCGCGTCCGGGCAGAGCGCGATCTCCTGGTGTACGAGGCCGATCCCGAGCGTCTGGGCGATCGCCGGAGAGCCTATTTTGACAGGTGCTCCGTCAACGAGGATCTCGCCCTCGTTCGGCTGCAGCACACCAGCAATGATGTTCATCAGCGTGGACTTGCCGGCGCCGTTTTCGCCGCAGAGCGCGTGGATCTCTCCGCGCTCAAGCCGAAAATCCACCTCGGTCAACGCCTTCACCGCACCGAAATGCTTGGTGACGCGCCGGACCTCCAGAACCGGTTGTGCTGTCATGCCGTCCTCCACCCGTATCATTGGCTGCCCGGAGCGGACCGGGCAGCCATTTTTCGCCCTTACTCGTCGATACCCTTGGTACCACGACGCTTCAGGTACTTGTCCCAGTAGAAGTCGTCGGCATTCTCGGCGGTGACGATCGAAAGACCATTGTCGACGAAGGGGATGCTCATCGGGTTGAAGCCGGCGCGCTTGGCGTCGTTCATCGGGTCGATCAGTTCCGGGTGCTTGGCCATCCACAGCAGCATGAAGCCCATATAGCCCTGCATGCCCTGGTTCGGGTTGATCGAGCCGAAGACTTCGCCGGCCTTGATCATGTCGAGGATGTTGGCGTTGACGTCGGCGCACATGACGAGCACCTTGCCGCCGCTTTCCTTGCTCGCCTGGGCCGCACCGATGGCAGAGTTCGCTTCCGGCATGAAGACTGCGCCGAGGTTCGGGTTGGCCTGGATGATGCTCATCAGGCCCTGATAGGCCTTGTTCGGATCCTGGTTCGAGGCGGCGCGGCCGACGAGCTTCATGTCAGGCCACTTCTCGGCCATGCGATTGACGAAGGCGGTGATGCGCTTGTCGTGGTTGTCCTGGCCGGGGTTTTCGAGCACGGCATATTCGCCCTTGCCGCCCATCTTCTCGGCGATCGCGTCGGCGGCGTAGGTGCCCTCGCGGCTGTTGTCGGAGGTGATGAAGGAAACACGCTTCGACAGCGGCGAGTCCGCGGCGAAGGTGACGACGGCCGTGCCCTGGTCGATCGCCCGGTTGATCGGCTCGATGAACGGATCGGAGTTCATCGGGTGCACCAGTATCCCGGCCGGATTCTGGGCGAGCGCCTGGTCGAAGGTGGCGATCTGCTTGTTGACGTCATACTCCGGCGTGCCGGTATATTCGGTCTCGCAGCCGAACTGCTGGCCGGCCTGCTTGAACATCTCATAGACCGGGAACCAGTATTCGACGCCGGATACCATGACGTTCATGACGTATTTTTCGCCGGGCTGGCAGCGAAACGGGTTTGTCGTTTCGGCGCTTGCCGAACCGGCCCAGAATGACGTTGCAATGACCGCCAGAGCGGTCGTGCTGAAAAATTTGCGCACGCGTTCCTCCTCGGGGCCGAAGCCCCTCCCAAAAACCAATGGACCGCCTGTTTGCGGCCGCTGAATATGTGAGTTCGCCGGAACTCCTCCTCGACTTCCGACAATTGCAATTAAAGCCGCGGACTCACCGACTGTCAATATAATTCATGGCATGAATAATAATTCATGCGCGATGTGAAAAAACAGCGAGGGGTGGCCTTCAATCTGCTGTCACGGGGATCGGCTAGAGGGCAGCGATGGCTACCCTGCAACAGATCGCCTTTCATGCCGGCTGCTCGCTGGCGACCGTCTCGCGCGTGCTCAACGGCGAAGGCCCCGTCAGCGACGAGATGGTGCGGCGCGTGCGTCGGGCCGCCGCCGAGCTCGGCTATCGGTCGGCGACGGCCGCGGGGCGCACCGCCAGCCGCAGCCAACCGGTCGTCGGCGTGCTGGTGCCGAGCGTCACCAACCCGGTCTTCGCCGCCTCGCTTGCCGGCATCCAGCACCGCATGCAGGTGGCAAGCCATGGCGTTCTGATCGCGCAATCGAATTATGATCCCGCACTCGAGGCGCGCGCCGTGCGCTCGCTGCTCGAGCAGCGCCCGACCGGGCTGATCCTGACGCTCTGCGACGCCCGCACCAGCGATGCGCTTTCGGCGGCGCTGCCGCCGACCGTGCTTCTCAACAACCGGCCCGTCGCCCGCTTCGCCGCCGCCGTCACCGTCGACAATTACCGCGCAGGCTACGAATTGACCCGGCATATCCTTGCGCATGGGCATCGTCGCGTTGTCGTCGTGTCAGGCCACTTCCATTCCTCAGACCGTGCGCGCCTGCGTTACCACGGATATTCCGCCGCCATGCAGGAGGCGGGCGTCCAGCCGATGGAGGCTGTCGAGATCCCCTTCGTCGACGGTTACGAGAACCTCGACCTCGCGGCGGTCCTCGCGCATCACCGCCCGACGGCGATCATCGCCTCCAACGACCTTCTCGCCCTCGGCGTAATCGCGGCGCTCCGACGCGAAGGCCTTTCCGTACCGGATGATGTCTCGGTCGCCGGCTTCGACGGCATCGCCCTCGGGCGATTGATGAGCCCAACACTCACCACGATAGCGATGCCCGACGGAGACATGGGGCTTGCGGCGGCGGCGCTATTGCTCGACATGGCCGAGAACGCCTCCGGCTGCCGCCATCTCAACCTTGACTGCCGCCTCTACGCGGGCGGGACCGTTCGCCACCTCGTCTGAGCGACACAGGAACGCCGCCCGCGGAATTTCCTCCGGGGCGGCGACAATCATCAAGGAAATAGTATCAGCTACGCGGCAGCAGGCTTTCGACTTCGGCTGCAGCCTCGTCCAGCGCCTCCTTCGGCGTGGCCGTCTGCTCGATGATGCGCGACAGGTTCTCGACGATTGTCTGCGTGACCTTCACACCGTTGCTGCCGGGGAAGGCATACCAGGGGCGCATCAGCGGCATCTGCTCGAGACCGGCGCGGAACAGCGGGTTTTCCTTGTAGAAGTTGGCGAGATACTCCGGCGATTTGGCGGCGAGCTCGTTGTTCGGCACATAGCCGGTACCGGGAACGACGACGGAGGCGCCATAGGGGCCGGCGGCGAACTTCGCGAAATTCCAGGCGGCTTCCTGCTTTTCGGCATCGTGCGTCAGGATGACGACGGCATTGCCGCCGGTCGGCAGCTTGCCGTTTACCGGATCGATCAGCGGAATGTGCGCGGTGCGCAGGTCGAACTTGCCGCCAACATTCTTGATCGTGTTGCGCAGCGCCCCGGTCGTCTGGAACGCAAAGCCGATCTTGCCGGCAACGAAGGCCTGCTCGCCAGCCTGCTTGGTCAGAACCGGCAGCCCACCTTCCTTGACCATGCGGTCGAGCACGTCGACGGCCTTCTGGCCCTCCGGCCCGTTGAAGGCAACCTTGCTCTCGTCTGCACTCAGCATGTCGCCGCCGGCGCCGAAGAGCAGTGCGGAGAACATCCAGTCGTCGCCCTGCCAGCGGAAGTCGATGCCCTCGTTGCCGTCGCCGAGCGCCTTGATCTTCGCCCCGAGCGCGATGACCTCGTTCCAGGTCTTCGGCGGGCTGTCCGGGTCGCCGCCAGCTTTGCGCACCAGATCGGCATTGTAATACATGATCGGGTTGGAGGTGGCGAAGGCAAGGCCCACCTGCTTGCCGCCGACCTGGGCGAGCTTCAGGATGTTTTCTGAAAAGCCCTGCTCGGCCATATTGCCGTCCTTGGCAATGAACGGGCCGAGATCGACGGGGATGTCGCGCTCGTTGACCATGCGCAGGCGGTTGAGGCCGATGAAGGTCAGATCGGGCATCTCGGCCGTGCCCGCCTGACGCATGATCGTCTGGATGCCTTCCTCATAGGTGGCCGACGGGTTGGCGAAGGTGATCTTGATGTCGGGGTTTTCTTCCATGAACTTCTTCGAGATCGTGTCCATCACGTCCTTGAAGAACCCGGGCATCGGATAGTGGACCGTAAGCTGGGTCTCGGCGTAGGCAGGGGCTGCGAGCATCAGCGATGCGGCAGCCGCAGTGAAAAGCTGTCTCAGATGGTTCATGGTTGTGCTCCAGGTTGGACCGTTCAGCCTTTGAGACCGGTCATGGTGATGCCCTCGACGAAACGCTTCTGCGCCAGCAGAAATGCCGTCACGAGGGGAAGGGTGATGATGAGGGTCGCGGCCATCAGCGCGCCGTAGTCGTCGCCGGCTTCAGCCGCGCGGAAAAAGAGAAGGCCGAGCGGCGGGGTGGCGTAATCCTGGTTCGTGACGACGATCAGCGGCCAGAAGAGATCGTTCCAATGGGCGACCACCGAGAAGATCGCGAAAGCGGTGATCGCCGGCCAGGCGTTGGGCACGATGACACGGGCGACGATGCCCGCCTCCGACATGCCGTCGAGCCTTGCCGCATGGATCAGGTCGTCGGGCATGGCGCGGAAGAACTGCAGGAACAGGAAGATCGCAAAGACCGAGATCGAGAACGGCGCCACAAGTGCTGCGTAGCTGTTCAGCACCGAGAGCTTGTCAAAGGCGACATAGATCGGCAGCGCCGTCGCATGGATCGGCACCAGCAGTCCGAGCATGACCAGCACCATCATGGCGCGGGCCGCACGAAACTTCAGCTTCGCCATGGCATAGGCGCACGGAATGGCGACGACGATCTGGATGACGAAGATCAGTGCGCAGACGACAACGCCGTTGAAAAGCAGGGTCGTCATCGAGACGCGCGACAGAGCCTTGGAGAAGTTCTCGATGTAGGACCACTGCTCCGGGATCAGCGACAGCGACGAGGAGAAGATCTCGCTTTGCCCCTTGCCCGCGGTCGAGACCATGAAGATGTAGGGCGCGAGGAAGAGCAGCGCGCCAAGCGACAGGACCGCGAGGCGGACGATACGGGCGACGGAAAGAGCGTTCGTGATCATGCGTAGTGCACCTTCCGGTCGAGCACGCGGTACTGCAGGAACATCAGGACGACGAGGATCAAGAGAAAGACGACGGTCATCGCCGAGGCATAGCCGACGCGCAGGTAGACGAAACCCTCCTGGTAGATGGTGAAGAGCAGCACTTCCGATGCCTTGTTTGGCCCGCCCTCGGTCAGCGTCTTCACCGTCTCGAAGACCTTCACCGAATTGATGATGCTGATGGTGGTGACAAACAGCGTCGTCGGCCCGAGCATCGGCCAGGTCACCAGCCGGAAGCGGTCGAGCCAGGACTTGGCACCGTCGACTTCGGCTGCTGAATAAAGCTCCCGCGGAATGGCGGTGAGACCTGCGAGGAACAGCACCATGTTGAAGCCGACCGACTGCCAGACGCCGATGATCGAGAGGCCGTAGAGCACCGTGCCCGAAGCGCCGAGCCAGTTGGGGCCGGCAAGGCCGAAGAGGGCAAGGAAGGTGTTGATCGGGCCGATGGTCGGATGGAAGAGGAACTGCCAAACGGTCGCCATGGCGACGAGCAGCGAGGCGACCGGCAGGAAATAAACCGTGCGGAAGAAAGCCCGGCCCTTGGTTTCCGCCTCGATCAGCATGGCGATCGCAAGCGCCAGAACGATCGAGACCGGCGTGACGATCGCCGTGTAGACCGCGGTGTTCCAGAGCGACCGGCGGAAGGTGCGGTCGCCGAAGAGTTCGGCGTAATTCTCGAAGCCGACAAAACGAAAGCTGCCGTAGCCGAGCTCGAAATCGGTAAAACCGAGCACGATCACCGCAAGCGTCGGCAGCAGGATGAAGAGAAAGAGGAGGAGGATCGCCGGAAGCGCGAGCAGCCAGGCGATGCGGGCCTCGCGCGTCGCGGGCTCGGCGAGTGCGGTTTCGAAGGTCGCGACGCTAGCCATGAATCTTCTCCCGCGTCGCCGCAACAGCAAGCGGTTCGGCCGGAAGCCGCGCACCTTCGTGATCGAAGAGCATTGCGCGTTCGGGCATGATCTCGACGTCGACAGGCTGGCCGATGGCAAGCGATGCGGCCTCGGCAGGCGCCGACTTGGAGGTCATCACCTCGCCGATCGCGTCGAGGCGGGCATGGACGATCACTTCCGAGCCGAGGAATTCCATCCGCTCGACCCGCGCGCTCAGCCGGCCGGCACCTTGCGGACTAAAGCGAACGAATTCCGGGCGGACTGCAAGCTTCACCGGCGCGTCAGGTGCCTGCCCCCGGTTCGCTATCAGCACCAGATCACCGAAGCGGACGATGCCGGCGGCATCGGCGCGGGTTTCCACCACGTTGATCTTCGGCTGGCCGAGGAAGCGCGCGACTTCGACATGGGAGGGGTTGTCGTAGATCTCCTTCGGGTTCGCCAATTGCAGCAGATTGCCGCCGATCATGACGGCGACCCGATCGGCCATCGACAGCGCTTCCGACTGGTCGTGGGTGACATAGAGCGTCGGGACGCCGGCGCGGCGGTGGAGATCGACGATCTCGCCGCGGGCATGGACACGCAGGTTGGCGTCGAGATTGGAGAGCGGCTCGTCCATCAGGAAGACGGCGGGGCGGCGCACCATGGCGCGGGCAAGCGCCACGCGCTGACGCTGGCCGCCGGACATCTGGCCCGGTTTGCGGTCGAGCAGATGGTCGATCTTCAGCGCGCCGGCCATTTCCTTGACCTGGCGCTGGATATCGGTGCGGATCTGCTTCTGCCCTGGCATAAGATTGCCGATGACGGGAAGGCGCTGCGCCGCCGTCAGCCGCCGCATGGCGAGCGGCACAGCGATATTTTCTCCGGCGGTCAGGTGCGGATAGAGGGCATAGGACTGAAACACCATCGCGACATTGCGATCGGCCGCAGCCTTGCGCACGACGCTGCGGCCACCGATGACGATCTCGCCGGTATCGCCGTGATCAAGCCCGGCCACGATTCGAAGAAGCGTGCTCTTGCCGCAGCCGGAAGGACCGACAAGCGCGATGAACTCGCCTGCCTCCGCCTCCAGGCTGACACCCTTCAGAATGGCGTTGCCGCCATAGGATTTGGTGATGCCGCGAAGCGAAAGCACGCTCATTGCGCCGCCTCCACCTTAAGCTTCTTCTTGGCGGCGAGCGGATAGACCTCCTCGACGATCGGATCGAGCACGTGGCTGACGAGCCCCGGAACGGCAACGATCTCGCTCACGACGCCGGCTTCGCTGAACGTGTGCACGACGGCACCGACCAGCCGTTCGCCCGGCATCGGCCGCTCCAGGGTGTCGATGATGAAGGAGGTCGGCGGCGCCCAGACGAGCGACATTCCGGCGTGTTCGCCCGTCCAGGCCCAATGCAGGTGGCCGCTCGCATGTAGCGCCACGTCGGCGCCGGCGAAGAGATCAAAGAGGCGCTGGCGCTGGCGAGGACGGATGCCCCAATAACCGGTGTCGCCTTCCTTCGGGTCATCGACGAAGAGCGGCTTGTGAGCAAAGATCGCCACCTGGCGCCCATCGCGGCTGAGCAACTGCTCCTCCAGCCAGGCGAACTGCTTTTCCTCTTCCTCGTCTTCGAAACCGAAGAGCAGGCTATTGAGCCCGATCAGCCGCCAATCACCGTGATCGGAGACCCAGTAATCCGGGCCGGCGAGTCGGCGCCAGCGGGCAAGACGCTCCGGGTCGACCGGTTGGTGCGAGCCCGGCAGATGGCCGACGTCATGATTGCCGGGAACGACCAGCACCGGCACCGAGAGCCGGTTGATCAGGCCCAGCGAAAAGGTGATGTCGTCTTCACGGTCGGCGCCGTCGATCGTGAGGTCGCCGGTGTGGATGACGAGATCAGGCGCCATTTCCTCGATCCAGGCGCGAACCGGCTCCCAATTGTTGTTGAAATGGCTCTTGGAGGGGCTGAGATGGGTGTCGCTGATCTGGACGATCTTCATGGGAACGGGCCTCCGACGATGGCTTCAAGGCGTGCTCATCGGAGGGATTTCTCTCCCCTCCGATGCGGTTGGCCGCAGTCTTTAGGGGCTTGCCATGTCAGTTTGGTAACAGTCGTTCTCAGCTGATTTTCAGTTTCTCCATGAAAGCGTCACCTGCAGGAAAGCCCAACCGGTCGCGAAGTTCACCCTTGCGCGTCCCGATGGAAGCGTCGCGGTCGTTGTGCTCAAAATTTCATACTATTGTATACAATAATTTGCGCATATTGACGACGAAAAGCTCAATTCGTGAGCAGTCGCCCTAAACCGATAACGACTGCAGCCGGCAACCGAAACGGCCATTCTCGCGCGAAAACATAGCCTTAGGCTCGGCGAACGAAATTGGCACGATTGATGCTTCTTCTCTGGTGCAAGGAGAACGCTCATGTCGAAAGCCGCAGAGATCGATATCGTATCCGTTTCCAAGATGTACGGCTCGACCACCGCCGTACATTCCATCAGCCTGAAAATCCCCGCCGGAAGCTATTGCTGCTTCCTCGGTCCGTCCGGCTGCGGCAAGACCTCGACGCTGCGCATGATCGCCGGCCATGAGAACATCTCTTCGGGAGACCTGCGCCTCGGCAATGTCGTCGTCACCGATTTTCCGCCGGCCAGGCGCAGCACGGCGATGATGTTTCAATCCTATGCGCTGTTCCCGCATCTCGACCTCGTCGACAACGTTGCCTTCAGCCTGAAGATGAAGGGCGTCGACCGCGACACCCGCCGCACCAGGGCGTTCGACATGCTGAGATTGATGCAGATGGAGGCCTATGCCTCCAGGCGTCCGGCCCAGCTTTCCGGCGGCCAGCAGCAGCGCGTGGCGCTTGCCCGTGCCCTCATCACCGAGCCGGAAGCGCTGCTGCTCGACGAGCCGTTGTCGGCGCTCGATCCATTCCTGAAGATCCGCATGCGTGCGGAACTCAAGAAGCTGCAGAAGACGCTCGGCATCACCTTCGTGCACGTCACCCACAGCCAGGAAGAGGCAATGGCGCTCGCGGACCTGATCGTGGTGATGAACAACGGCCGGATCGAGCAGGCCGCGGCCCCGCGCACGGTGTTCGAACGGCCGGCCACCGCCTTTGTCGCGCGCTTCATGGGCGACCACAACGTGCTTTCTGGAAAAGTCCGGTCGATCACCGACAACATCGTCGAGATGGAGACGGCGGAGGGTCAGGTCTTTTCGGTGCGCGATATCGCCCAGGAAGTCGGCCGGGCGATCGATATCGGCATCCGCACCGATCGTGTGCGGCTCGATCCGCCGAGCGAGAAGGGACTCGGCTTCCAGGCAGTGGTTTCCAACATCGAATATCGCGGAGCCTCGGTGAAGCTCACCGCCATCGGTGCCGGCAGCGACGACTTCGCGCTGATCGTCAGCGACGCTGACTATTTCAGGAAGCCTGTCGCGGTCGGTGACGCGGTGTCCCTGAGCTGGACCCTGGAGGACGTCGTCCCCCTCGGCCGCCTTTCCGCATGAGCTAATCAACCATCACAAGAAGGGGAACTTCACATGACGACTGAAACTAAAACCGAAAAGCCTGGCGCCGGCCTGACACGCCGATCGTTGTTGAAGACCGGCGCTGCCGCCGTCGGCGCCATCGCCGGATCGGGTGCCATCACCGGCTTCCCGACCATTTGGGCCCAGAACCCGATCACGCTTCGCCAGTTCGGCACCGGCGTTTCCAACATCAATGCGATTGCCGAGAAGTGCAAACAGGACCTCGGCATCACCTTGGAAATGACGGCGACCGATTCCGACGCCGCCGCCCAGCGTGCGGTGACCCAGCCCGATTCCTACGACATCGCCGACATCGAATACTGGATTGCCAAGAAGGTCTTCCCAGCCGGCGTGATGCAGCCGATGGACGTGAAAAAGATCAAGTACTTCGACAAGGTCGTGCCGCTGTTCATCGACGGCAAGCTGAAACCCGAAAGCGTGGTCGCCCAGGGGACCGCACCGCACACCGTCGGCTTCGTCGAGGCGCAAGATTCCAAGACCTTCGCCAAGTCGCCGACCGACTGGATGACGCTGATCCCGACGATCTACAACGCCGACACGCTCGGCATTCGCCCCGATCTCGTCGGGCGCGAGATCTCGACCTGGGCCGACATCATGGACCCGGCGTTCAAGGGTAAGACCGCGATCCTCAACATTCCTTCGATCGGCATCATGGACGCCGCGATGATCATGGAGGCGCTCGGCAACATCAAATATGCCGACAAGGGCAACATGACCACGGGCGAGATCGACAAGACGATCGACTTCCTGATCAAGGCCAAGCAGGACGGCCAGTTCCGTGCCTTCTGGAAGTCCTTCGACGAGAGCGTCAACCTGATGGCTTCGGGCGAAGTCGTCATCCAGTCCATGTGGTCGCCGGCCGTCGCCGCCGTCCGTTCCAAGGGCATCGCCTGCAAGTACCAGCCGCTGAAAGAAGGTTATCGCGCTTGGGGCGGCGGCCTCGGGCTTGCCGCCCATCTCCAGGGCGCACAGCTCGACGCGGCTTATGAGTACATCAACTGGTACCTCTCCGGCTGGGTCGGCGCCTACCTCAACCGTCAGGGCTACTACTCCGCCGCGATGGAGACCGCCAAGGGCTTCATGTCCGAGGACGAGTGGGGTTTCTGGGTGGAAGGCAAGCCCGCCCAAGGCGACATCCTTTCGCCGGAGGGCAAGATCATGGAGAAAGCAGGTGCGGTGCGCGACGGCGGCTCGTTCGAGGAACGCATGGGCAAGGTCGCCTGCTGGAACTCTGTGATGGACGAGGACCGCTACATGATCAAGCGCTGGAACGAGTTCATCGCGGCGTAATCGCCGGCGCGGAAGCGCCCCCTCACCCTAACCTTCTCCCCGCAGTCGGGGAGAGGGGACGTGCCACATCAGCCGGCCGAGCGTGCACATTGGCGGTCAAGAATGAGCCGGACGGCGACGCATCTCCCTTCTCCCGCAAGCGGCGAGAAGGTGCCGGCAGGCGGATGAGGGGCGGACCCCGATCGCAGAAATTGAGAGAGGAACGACGATGGCGACACTTGCGACGTCCCAGCCAGGGGAAATCAGGACAGAGAAGGCATCCCGTCGCCGGGGCGCTCCGCGCGCGCTGGCCTCCCATCTCCAGGCAACCCCTCTCCTTTTGATCCTCGGCTTCTTCTTCGTGCTGCCGATCCTGACCATCATCGTCGTCAGCTTCTGGGACTATGACTTCGCCGGTCTCTATCCGGACTTCCTGACGATGAACTACGCCGATACGCTCGGCTCGTGGGTCACCTGGAAGACCTATCTCAACACGCTGAAATTCACCGTCCTCGTCTGGGCGCTGACACTCTTAATCGGCTTCTGGGTCGCCTATTTCCTCGCCTTCCATGTCCGCACAACGACCATGCAGATGGTGCTGTTCCTCGTCTGCACTGTGCCGTTCCTGACCTCGAACATCATCCGCATGATTTCCTGGATCCCGGTGCTCGGCCGCAACGGCCTTGTCAATTCGACCCTGATCGAGCTCGGCCTGATCCCACAGCCGATCGAGTGGCTGCTCTACTCCGACTTTGCCGTGGTGCTTGCCATGGTGCATCTCAACACGCTGTTCATGGTCACGCCGATCTTCAATACGCTGATGCGGATCGATCGATCGCTGATCGAGGCGGCGCGCGACTGCGGCGCTTCCGGCGGCCAGATCCTCTGGAACGTCATCCTGCCGCTCGCCAAGCCGGGCATCGCGATCGGCTCTATCTTCGTCGTCACGCTCGTCATGGCGGATTTCTCAACGGTGCAGGTCATGTCCGGTGGCCAGAGCGCCTCCGTCGCGCTGATGATGAAGAACCAGATGTCGCTGCTGCAATATCCGGCAGCGGCCGCCAATGCCGTGGTGCTTCTGATCGTCGTGCTCATCATGGTCGCCGCGATCCTGCGCGTCGTCGACATCCGCAAGGAGCTTTGACATGAACCACGAGAGACGCGGCAAGGAATTCTACCTGCTCGCAATCTTCTTCACGCTGTTCGTGCTGTTTCTCTACGGCCCGCTGTCGGCCGTGCTGATCCTCTCCTTTCAGGGACCGGACGGCGGCCTGACCTTTCCGCTGAACGGCCTATCGCTGCACTGGTTCTACAACCTGTTCGAACGGCAGGCGGTCGGCAACTTCGGCGCCTCATTCCGGCGCTCCTTTACGCTCGGCCTGATGGTAATGGCGGTCAACGTCGTGGTCGCCCTGCTTGCAGGCCTTGCCTTCCGCCGACGCTTCCGCGGCGCAACCGCGCTTTTCTATCTCACCGTCGCAAGTCTCGTCGTGCCGTCGATCATCATCTCGCTCGGCATCGGCGTCGTCTTCCAGCAGTTCGGCCTGAAGCCCGCCTGGTATTCCTCCGGCTTCGGCGCGCATCTCACCTGGACACTGCCTTTCGGCGTGCTCATCATGTTTGCGGTCTTCAACCGGTTCTCACCGGCCTACGAAGAAGCGGCGCGCGATCTAGGGGCGACGTCCTGGCAGACCTTCCAGCACGTTCTCCTGCCGATGATCGCGCCAAGCCTGATCGGCGTAGGCCTCTTCGGCTTCACGCTCTCCTACGACGAATTCGCCCGCACGCTGATGACTTCGGGCAGCTACAACACTCTGCCACTCGAGATCTACGGCATGACTACGAATGTGACGACGCCGGTGCTCTATGCGCTCGGCACGGTCACCACCCTCTTCTCCTTCACCATCATCCTCGTCGCGCTCGCAGTCATTCTGACACTTGCGAGGCCACCAGGCAAAGCTGAGCTAGGCTAGATGCGCATCCTGATCATCAATCCCAACACCACCGCGTCGATGACGGCCAAAGCAGCCGCGGCCGCTCGGACTGTCGTCAACCCTGCCACGGAAATTCTCGCGCGCACCTCCAGATCGGGACCGGCCTCGATCGAGGGGCATTATGACGGCGCCGTCGCCCTGCCGGGCCTGCTCGCCGAAATCCGCGACGGCGAGGCCGCAGGCGCCGATGCCGCGGTCATCGCCTGCTTCGACGACACCGGCTTGGAGGCAGCCCGTGCGCTCGCCCGCATACCGGTGGTGGGGCTCTGCGAATCCGCCGTCGCGACCGCTGCCATGCTGGCGCAACGTTTCACCGTCGTCACCACGCTCGAACGGTCACGGGTGCTGATCGAGAATCTCGTCCGGCATTACGGCATGGGCGACCGGGCAAGGGTCCGCGCCGCCAACATCCCGGTGCTCGAACTGGAGGACAAGGCATCAGACGCGCTCGCCAAACTCCGGCGCGAGATCGAGCTGGCGCTCAATCAGGATGGCGCAGAAGCGATCGTGCTCGGCTGCGCCGGCATGGCCGATCTCGCCCGGGCGCTCCAAGCGGACTATGACGTCCCTGTCATCGACGGCGTTTCGGCCGCGGTCAAGCAGGCGGAAGCACTCGTGTCACAGGGACTTATGACGAGCAAGCGCGGGGCCTATGCGTCGCCGCTCAGCAAGCCCTATTCAGGTTTCACGAGCGCGCTCGCTCCGACCCCGGCTTGAGGTGATGCCGACCTGGAATCGCCCACGACGGTCGCCAGCAGCGCATTCGATGCGTCGGCCTCGGCAATGATCCACTCGCGAAAGGCCTGGATCTTCTTTTGCCGCCGGTGGCTCTGCGGGTAGACCAGCCAATAGGCCCGGCCGTCCTGCACCACATGGTCAAACGGCCGGATGAGTTTGCCGTTTCTGAGTTCCTCCAGCAGGAAGGTCGAGACGGCGATGGCAATGCCGTGATCCGCAAGTGTCGTGGCGACGTCCATCGCCTGAACGTCGAAGATCAGTTCGGTGCCGTTGCTCGCCGGTGGTTCCACGCCGGTTTCGATCATCCATCGCCGCCACCAGCTGGCGTTGCCGAAACGCCGCACGCGTAGAACGTCGGACGGTTCCTTGAGCTGGTGCTTTTCCAGGAAGGACGGTGTGCAGACCGGCATGTAATCGATAGGGAAGAGCGGAAACACGTCGTTGCCGGGCCAGTCGCCGTTGCCGCTGCGCACCACGAGGTCGATCGCATCACGCTTGAAGTCGATCAGTTCGGTCGACATGTGCACCCGGATGCTGATGTTCGGATGGGCCGTCTGAAACGAGGCGAGCCGCTGGCCGAGCCAGCTCGAGACGACGGTCGGTAGCACGGAAATGTGCAGGTGGTGCTCGGTCTTGTCGGCGATCTCGGAAAACGCAGCCCCGAGAAGATCGATCGCCTCGGTCACCTTCGGCGCCAGCTGCCGCCCGGCCGCCGTCAGCCGCACCTCACGCGGAAGACGAACGAAGAGCGGCGTGCCGATGCGCTCCTCCAAGATCCGGATCTGGTAGCTGACCGCCGCCTGCGTCATGCCGAGCTCGTCGGCGGCGCGGGTGAAGCTCAGATGTCTGGCGGCCGCTTCGAAGGCGCGCACGGCACTCATGGGAGGAATCTTGCTCATGGCCCTGAGATAAGCATTCTTTATGCCAGCATGCGAGAAATCGCTTTGCGCGAAGCAGCAAAAATCCTCACTTTTTTCGCGAACACAACAGCAAAAACAAAGAGGATAGCAATGCTTAGCGCAGTGCGATCAACGATCCTTCATGCCCTGAACTGGGCCGGCAACGCACTCAACCCGACCATCGACATCGATACGTTCAGCGAATTCCAGCTGAAGGATATCGGATTGACGCGGGATCACGAGACCGTCCGGGCGCACATCGGCGATATTGCCGATCCGTGGCATTGGCCGACGGACGGCAATCCGCGCAAGTCACCGCCCTCGCCGGAGCGGGATTGCGGCGACGCGCCGCAAATGGCAAGGGCTTCGCCTCGAGCCCAGCCCGGAGAAAACAAAGACGTAAGCATGTCGCTCTGCGATTGACTGAGCGCAGAGGCAAGAGACAGCGCAGTTGTCGTGATCTGCCACCTGCCAGCACGTGGACCGAATTCGGGAGAGATCCGGCGTGGCGTTTCTAAAAGCGACGTGCCGGAGCCTCTTCGCAAGTGATCGGCAACGGAGCGAGCGCCGGGCTCGAAGCCGAGCTCTCCACCCACAAGTTTCGCCGCATCCCGCCGTTTACTCCTTGTTATCCACACGGCGAAAGAAATCACCTTCTCTCCCCGGCTTCAGGCACCTCGTACCTATTGACGCAGATTTGCGATGAACTACTATATCTAGTGTTCGAGGTTCTCTCGATTCGCAGGGATTGAGAGCTAAGACGGGAATACGGTGCGTCGGCGAGTTTTCGCCAGGCTATGCCGTAGCTGCCCCCGCAACTGTAGACGGCGAGCGACTGTCCGGAATTGGACCACTGAGGCATGAGGCCTCGGGAAGGTCGGGATGGAAGCTGAGACCCGTGAGCCAGGAGACCTGCCTCGAGCAAAACGTCCACGGGCGGGGTGTCCGGAGGAGTTGAGTTGCGTGCGGCAGGATGAGCCTGCCTGATCGTCTCGACATCTCCCCGGCAGCCTGTCGAAAGCTTCGGGGTGAAGTCATGTCCGCGTCATTGAAATTCTATCGCTCGCCAATCAAGAGGCGCGGTTTCCCGCGCAGCTGACGAAGAGGCATGCCCGGGCGTCCAGATCCGAGCGAGCCACAGCCATGACAGCCCTGCATTTCGCCGGATCGCGGTTGCGTGTCCGTGCGCCTTCTCATGCTCTCATCCAGCCGACCAAACGAGGAAGAAATGAACGTTACCGTCTACAGCAAGCCCGCCTGCGTCCAATGCACCGCGACCTATCGGGCGCTCGATCGCCAGGGCGTCAACTACGAGGTCATTGATATCTCCATCGACCAAGACGCGCTCGAAACGGTCAAGGGCCTCGGCTACATGCAGCTTCCCGTCGTCGTCGCCGGCCCCGAACACTGGGCGGGTTTTCGCCCCGACAAGATCAGCGCGCTCTCCTAGAGGAGACAGGCGGTGGGCCTGATCGTCTATTTTTCCAGCCGCTCGGAAAACACCCATCGCTTCGTCGAAAAGCTCGGCCTTCGCGCAGCGCGCATACCGCTCCAGGAAAGTAAGGCTTCACTTACGGTTTCCGAGCCCTTCGTGTTGGTCGTGCCCACCTATTGCGGCGACGACGGCCGGGGTGCCGTACCGAAACAGGTCATCCGCTTCCTCAACGATGCGGGCAACCGCTCTCACATCCGCGGTGTCATTGCTGCGGGCAACAGCAATTTCGGCGCGACCTATGGGATCGCCGGCGACGTCATCGCGGCCAAGTGCCAGGTGCCCTACCTTTACCGGTTCGAGCTTCTCGGGACCGAGGAGGACGTCGCCAATGTCAGAAACGGGATGGAACGATTTTGGACGTCTCAACACTCGAACGCCCCCTGAAGGCGACGGAAGCGGCGCTGGACTATCATGCGCTGAACGCGATGCTGAACCTCTATGATGAAGAGGGGCGCATCCAACTCGACAAGGACCGGCTGGCGGCGAAGCAGTACTTCCTCCAGCACGTCAACCAGAACACCGTCTTCTTCCATAACCTCAGGGAGAAGCTCGATTATCTGGTGACCGAAGGCTACTATGAACAGCAGGTGCTGGATCAGTATTCCTTCAACTTCGTGCGAGATCTCTACGACCACGCTTATGGGAAGAAGTTCCGCTTCCCGACCTTCCTCGGCGCGTTCAAATACTACACCTCCTATACGCTGAAGACCTTTGACGGAACGCGCTACCTGGAGCGCTACGAGGATCGCGTCTGCATGGTGGCGATGACGCTTGCGCGCGGCAACGAGGGACTTGCCCGCGATCTCGTCGACGAGATCATTTCCGGCCGTTTCCAGCCGGCGACGCCGACCTTCCTCAATGCCGGCAAAAAGCAACGCGGCGAGCTCGTCTCCTGCTTCTTGCTTAGGGTCGAGGACAATATGGAAAGCATCGGCCGCGCGATTAATTCCGCATTGCAGCTCTCCAAGCGCGGCGGCGGCGTGGCGCTGTCGCTCACCAACATTAGAGAGATGGGGGCACCGATCAAGCAGATCGAAAACCAGTCCTCCGGCATCATCCCGGTGATGAAGCTCTTGGAAGACAGCTTCTCCTATGCCAACCAGCTTGGCGCCCGCCAGGGAGCAGGTGCTGTCTATCTCCACGCCCATCACCCCGACATCATGCGTTTTCTCGATACCAAGCGGGAAAATGCCGACGAGAAGATCCGCATCAAGACGCTTTCGCTCGGCGTCGTCATCCCGGACATCACCTTCGAGCTCGCCCGCAACAACGAGGACATGTACCTGTTCTCGCCCTATGACGTTGAGCGTGTCTACGGCGTGCCGTTGACCGAGATTTCGGTCAGCGAGAAGTATCGCGAGATGGTCGAGGACGCGCGCATCCGCAAGCAGAAGATCAAGGCGCGCGATTTTTTCCAGATTATCGCCGAAATCCAGTTCGAGAGCGGCTATCCCTACATCATGTTCGAGGACACGGTGAACCGGGCGAACCCGATTGCCGGCCGTATCACCATGAGCAACCTCTGTTCGGAAATCCTGCAGGTGAGCGAGGCGAGCGAATTCAACGACGACCTCTCCTACGCAAAGATGGGCAAGGATATCTCCTGCAACCTAGGCTCGCTGAATATTGCCGCGGCGATGGACAGTCCGGATTTCGGCCAGACGATCGAGACCTCGATCCGCGCGCTCACCGCCGTCTCTGAGATGAGCCACATCTCGTCAGTGCCTTCGATCGAGAAGGGCAATGACGACAGCCACGCGATCGGGCTCGGCCAGATGAACCTGCACGGCTACCTCGCCCGCGAGCGCATCTTCTACGGCTCGGAGGAAGGCATCGATTTCACCAATATCTATTTCTACACGGTGACCTATCACGCCATCCGCGCATCCAACCGGCTGGCGGTCGAGAAGGGCGTGAGCTTTAAGGGCTTCGAGAACTCGAAATATGCGTCCGGCGAATATTTCGACAAATATACGGTTAGCGAATGGCTGCCGGCGACCGAAAAGGTAAAGGGCCTGTTCGAAGCGGCCGGCATTTCCATACCGACGCAGGAAGACTGGCGGGAGCTGAAACAGGCGGTCATGCAAGGCGGTCTCTACAACCAGAACCTCCAGGCGGTGCCGCCGACGGGCTCGATCTCCTACATCAACCACTCGACCTCCTCTATCCACCCGATCGTCTCGAAGATCGAGATCCGCAAGGAAGGCAAGATTGGCCGCGTCTACTATCCGGCCGCCTTCATGACCAACGACAACCTCGAATATTACCAGGACGCCTACGAGATCGGGCCGGAGAAGATCATCGACACCTATGCGGCTGCGACCCAGCATGTCGACCAGGGCCTGTCGCTGACCCTGTTCTTCCGCGACACGGCGACGACGCGCGACATAAACCGCGCGCAGATCCACGCCTGGAAGAAGGGCATCAAGACGATCTACTACATCCGCCTTCGCCAGATGGCGCTTGAGGGCACGCAGGTCCAGGGCTGCGTTTCCTGCGCGTTGTAGCGCCGCGTTCCCATTAAGTGCCCCTCACCCTAACCCTCTCCCCGCCTGCGGGGAGAGGGTACCTGCCACACTGACGGCCCAGATTTGCGAGATGGCGCGGCATATGCCTTCTCCGCGCAAGCGGGGAGAAGGTGCCGGCAGGCGGAATGAGGGGCGTCCACGCCCGAGAGGACAACGAAATGAACATGAACACCAAGCCAGCGAGCCGCATCCGCGCCATCAACTGGAACCGCATCGAGGACGACAAGGATCTGGAGGTCTGGAACCGGCTTACCGGCAATTTCTGGCTGCCGGAGAAGGTGCCGCTCTCCAACGACATCCCCTCCTGGGTGACCCTGAAGCCGGAGGAGCAGAAGCTCACCATCCGCGTCTTCACCGGCCTCACGCTGCTCGACACGATCCAGAACGGCGTCGGCGCCGTCAAGCTGATGGAGGATGCCATCACTCCGCACGAGGAGGCGGTGCTTTCCAACATCTCCTTCATGGAAGCGGTGCACGCGCGCTCCTATTCCTCGATCTTCTCGACGCTGTGCCCGACGCCCGATGTCGACGATGCGTACCGCTGGTCGGAGGAAAACGAGTTCCTGCAGAAGAAGTCGGCGCTGATCATGGAGCAGTATGCCTCCGCCGATCCGCTCAAGAAGAAGGTCGCCAGCGTCTTCCTCGAAAGTTTCCTGTTCTATTCCGGTTTCTATCTGCCGATGTACTGGTCGAGCCGCGCCAAGCTCACTAACACCGCCGACATGATCCGGCTGATCATCCGTGACGAGGCGGTGCACGGCTACTATATCGGCTACAAGTTCCAGCGCGGCCTGGAAAGGCTGACCGAGGAACGCCGGCAGGAAATCAAGGACTTCGCCTTCGACCTGCTGCTCGAACTCTACGACAACGAGGCGAAATACACGGAAACCCTTTATGACGGCGTCGGGCTTACCGAGGACGTGAAGAAGTTCCTGCACTACAACGCCAACAAGGCGCTGATGAACCTCGGCTACGAGGCGCTGTTCCCGGCTGAGGCCTGCAAGGTCAATCCGGCCATTCTCTCCGCGCTGTCGCCAAACGCCGACGAGAACCACGACTTCTTCTCCGGTTCCGGCTCCTCCTACGTCATCGGCAAGGCGGTCGCGACCGAAGACGAGGACTGGGATTTCTGAGAAGCCCCAGGCACCTGCGGGAACATGAAGAACCGCCCGAGGACATGATGTCTTTGGGCGGCTCCGCGCATCAAAGGGGTGTGGTTATTCCGCCGCGACCACCCGGCTGCGGCCGATCGTTGCCTGCGTCAGCAGGAAGGCGGCAAGCGCGCAAGCCGTGATGGCTCCGGCCATCGGCAGGGCGGTTCCGTCGAAGAAGAAGCTTGCGACAACCATCGCGACGGCGGCGGTGACGAAATGCAGCGTGCCCATCAGCGCCGATGCGGTGCCGGCGATTTCGCCGTGGTCCTCAAGGGCCAGCACCGCCGATGTCGGGATCACGAGGCCGAGGACACCGTAGCCGACGAACAGGAAGGCGGCCATGACTGGCAACTGGTTGAAGCCGAGGCTCATGACGACGAACATGCTGACCATTGTGAGCGCGAAGGCACTGACGGCAATCTGCATCACGCGTACGAGGCCGAAGCGCTCGCCGAGCCAGCCGGTCGCCTGCGACACGGCGAAGAACGACACGGCGTTCATCGAAAAGGCGATGCTGTATTGCGTCGGCGTCAGCCCGTAGTGGTCGATCAGCACGAAGGGCGAGTTGGCGAGATAGACCAGGAAGCCCGAGATCCCGAGCCCGCCGATGAAGGTGAGCGTCAGGAAGTTGCGATCGGAAAGCAGCAGGCGGTATGCGGCAAGCGCACTTGCGAGGCTGCTGTCGGCGCGGTCCTTCTTCGGCCGGGTCTCCTGCAACTGTGTCGACAGCAGGATCAAGCCGATGAAGGCGGCGATCATCACGGCATAGAAGACGCCGCGCCAGCCGTAGAACTGGATCACCGCACTGCCGGCAAGTGGCGCCAGGATCGGCGAAATGCTGAAGACGAGCATCAAGAGCGACATCAGCCGTGCCGCCTGGACGCCGGTGTGCATGTCACGGACGACGGCCCTTGGAATGACCATGCCGGCAGCGCCACCGATACCCTGCAGAAAGCGAAAGGCGATCAGCGTTTCGATGTCGGTTGCGAGCGCGCAGCCGACGCTGGCAACGGTGAAGAGGCCGATGCCGAGATAGAGCGGCGCCTTGCGTCCCCAGATATCCGAAAGCGGCCCGTAGACCAGCTGCGAAATAGCGAAGGAGATGAAGAAGGCCAGCAGGCTGAGCTGCACGACGCCGTTCTCGGCCGCGAGATCCTTGCCGATCGACGGCAGGGCCGGCAGATACATGTCGATTGCGAAGGGACCGATCGCCGAAATCAGACCGAGGACGATGGCGGTGCGGAGGAAGGACGCTGTCATGGCAATGATCTTTCAGAAATGGCGACAACGCTCCGGCACGAGGCCGGCATTGCTGCCGCCCGGATTGAAACTCGAAAGATGACGGTCGTGCCAGGATCGAACGTTTGGGAGACGCATCCTGCGCTGACTACTTTGTCCATTAATTTGGACACAGATGTAAAATTAGACAGCATTGTCTAAATCGTCAATGGGCCTTATCTTCAGTCCATGAAAAAACACGACTTCGCCTCGCCGGACCCCCGCGTGCAAAAAGGACAGCTGGCGAAACGCGTCTCGATCCTGGAGGCGGCAGCCGAGGTGTTCTGCCGGGAGGGCTTTTCCGGCGCGGCCATCGACGAGATCGCCGCCGAAGCCGGCGTGTCGCGCCAGACCATCTACAACCATTACCGCGAAAAAGAGACGCTGTTCATGGCGGTGATCCAGGACATTATGGATCGCGCCAATGGCGTGCTCTTTTCGATCCTCGCGACCTTCCCTGAAACCGCCGACAATCTCGAAGACGAACTTGTCGCCTTCGCCGTCCGCCTCAACAAGAACTGCATCTGCAATCAGGATGCCAAGTTCATCCAGAAGCTGATCGCGACGGAGGGCAACCGCTATCCACATCTTTTCCAGTTCTGGCGCGAACAGGGACCGGGCAAGACCGACAGGGCGCTGGCCGCACTCTTTGCCCGGCTCGCCCACTCAGCACCGCTCGACATCGATGACTTCGACCTCGCCGCCCGGCAGTTCATCGCGCTGATCAAGGCAGACTCGCAGATGGGCGGGCTTTTCGGCGAGGCCCCGAGCGAAGCGGAACTGGAAGTCAGCGCCCATAAGGCGGTCAGGACGTTTCTCCGTGCCTATGGCCGCGAGCAGAGAACGAGCAGTCTCGAAGCGCAACATTGATATCGCGCACGATCGCCGCAGGGCTGTGCCCATTGCGACAGCCGCGCACGCTCTGATGCGGCAGGAGAACTGAAGCTCAACCTGTATTAGGCAGCATCACTAGAGGCACGAATGCCTATCTGGTGATCCGAAAGCCGCTGACGCCTTCCGGCGCTTCGACGAACTCGGCAACGACCTTCGAAACCCACGCGGCCGGGGGCCCTTCATGCAGGCGCTCGAGCATGAGGGTGATTGCCTCCTCCGGGCCGCTGATCAGAGCGGCGACCGAGCCATCGGCTTCGTTTCGAACCCATCCGACGAGACCGAGCTTCTGCGCCTCGTCACGGGCCCAAACCCTGAAGCTAACGCCTTGTACCCGCCCGAGGATTCGGACCAACGCCGTCTTGCTGGTCTCAGACATGATCTCGTCTCCGTCACCGTTTGCCACGCTATCTGGCGCGAGGAGGGGCAAAGGCAAGTCATCCGCGCAACGAAGTTGGAGGGAGCCCTTGCGGCTGCTCAGCAGGCTGCGATGAACCGTGGGAAGGTATAACAAATTTCCTCGGTATGCTTTTTATTTTTTGTTTGCGTATTTTTAAAAATTGACGCGCGCAAAGTTTTGTGGTTTTTACGCCTTCACCAAGACGGCGGTGGGAGGGCCTCGCCAGCTTGGCTGAAACACCGAAGGCCCGCGCCGTTTCCAGGGAGGAAACCATGAACATGTCCCGCATTCTGAAATCGCTCGTCGCCGGCACGGCGCTGTCACTCTTTGCCTCCGCTGCTTTCGCCGACGGCATCGGCGCATCGCTTCTGACCCAGCAGCATCCGTTCTACATCGAGCTCGCCGACGCGATGAAAGCCGAAGCCGAGGCCAAGAACGTCAAGCTCGAAGTGTCGATCGCCAACCAGGATCTCAACAAGCAGCTGGCCGACGTCGAGGACTTCATCGTCAAGGGCGTCGACGTCATCGTGATCTCACCGGTCGACAGCCAGGGAGTGCGCGCCGCGATCGAGAAGGCCGAGAAGGCCGGAATCAAGGTGATCACCGTCGACGTTCCGGCCAATGGCGCCACCGTCACCTCGCATATCGGCACCGACAACTTCACCGGCGGCGTCAAGGCCGGCGAACTGATGGCCAAGGTCCTCGACAACAAGGGCAAGGTCGCCGTCATCGACTATCCGACGGTCCAGTCGGTGGTAAACCGCGTCAACGGCTTCAAGGAAGCGATCGCCAAGCACAAGGACATGGAGATCGTCGCGATCCAGACCGGCATCACCCGCGCCGAAGCGCTCGCCGCCGCCCAGAACATGCTGCAAGCCAATCCTGACATCACCGGTATCTTCGGCTTCGGCGACGATGCAGCACTCGCCGCTGCCGTCGCAGTCAAGGCTGCAGGCCTTGAATCCCAGGTCAAGGTCATCGGCTTTGACGGCATGAAGGAAGCCCGCGACGCCGTCGACACCAATCCGGTCATGGTAGGCGTCATCCAGCAGTTCCCGGACCAGATGGGCAAGCAGGCGGTCGACACCGCCGTCAAGGTCGCCGCCGGCGAGACCGTTCCGGCCGAACAGCCGATCGTTCCCGGCGTCTACACCGCGAAATAAGTCCTCCCAGGACAGCCGCCGCCTCCGGGCGGCGGCAACCTCAGGAGTGAGCGCTCCGGCATATGGCCGGAGGCGCCTCGGCTCGCCCTTTGCGCGCGCGAATGGGACGCGCGGCGTCGTATGGAGGCCACCATGCATGGTTCGACCACGGACACCATCCTCGAGATCAGTGACGTCACCAAATCCTTCGGTCAGGTCGCGGCGCTGAAAAGCATGCGTCTCAAGGTCAGGCGCGGCCGGGTGCACACGCTGCTCGGCGAAAACGGCGCCGGCAAATCGACACTGATGAAGATTCTGGCCGGCGTGCACGAGGCAACTTCGGGTGTCATCACGCTTGATGGGCGCCCCTACCGGCCGGCCGATCCGCAGGACGCCGCAGCCCTCGGGCTTGCCATCGTCTTCCAGGAACTCAGCCTCTGCAGCAACCTGACGGTGGCCGAAAATATTCTTGCCACCCGCGAGCCGCGCCGCTTCGGCTTCATCAACGACAAGGCGCTCGTCGCCAAGGCCCGCGCGATCGTCGCCGATCTCGGGCTGCCGATCGACGTCAGCGAGAAGGTCGGCAATCTCTCGATCGCCCAGCGCCAACTCGTGGAAATCGCCAAGGGGCTGAGCCACGAGGCCAAGGTCGTCATTCTCGACGAGCCGACCTCGTCGCTGAGCGACAGCGAAGCCGAGATCCTGTTCGAGATCATTACCCGGCTGAAGCAACGTGGCGTCGCCGTCATCTACATTTCCCACCGCATGGAAGAGATCATGCGGCTCAGCGACGACATCACCGTCATCCGCGACGGCGAATATGTCTCGACCCATGATCGCGACGACGTCACCATCGAGGCGCTGATCGCGCTGATGGTCGGCCGTCGCATGGATGAGATCTATCCGCCACGGACCCACGAGCAGTCGGCGAAGACAGCTCCGGTTCTTTCGATCGACAGCCTTACCCGTGATGGCGAGTTCGACGACATCTCCTTCGACGTCCGCCCCGGCGAAATCCTCGGCTTTTTCGGCCTCGTCGGTTCCGGCCGCTCCGAAGTGATGAACGCACTGTTCGGCATGAAGGCGGCGACCGGCACGGTTCGCTTCGAGGGGCAGCCGGTTCGTTTCCGCTCGCCGGCAGAGGCGATTTCGCGCGGCATCGGCTTCGTCACCGAAAACCGTAAGGAAGAAGGCCTCGTTCTCAGCCACAGCGTCGGCTGGAATATCTCGATGGCGGCCCTTGCCGATTTCACCGGACCGTTCGGCTTCACCCGCAAGCGCGCCGAGCGCGACGCCGCTGCCACCGAAGTCGGGCGGCTCGCCATCAAGACCCACTCACTGGACACGCCCTCAGGTTCGCTCAGCGGCGGCAACCAGCAGAAGATCGTGCTCGCCAAGTGGCTGCTGACGCGGCCCAAGGTGCTGATCCTCGACGAGCCCACCCGTGGCGTCGACGTCGGCGCCAAGTTTGAAATCTACAAGATCATCCGCCAGCTGGCGGCCGAGGGCACGGCGATCCTGCTGATCTCCTCCGAGCTGCCGGAGGTTCTCGGAATGAGCGACCGCGTCGTCGTGATGCACGAGGGCGTCGTCGGCGCGACCCTGTCCGGCGCCGACCTCAACCCGGAAACAATCATGGCGCACGCAACGGGATTCCAATCATGACACAGCAATCCGA
Organism: Sinorhizobium sp. NFACC03; assembly: GCF_900103435.1. Classification (NCBI taxonomy): domain Bacteria; kingdom Pseudomonadati; phylum Pseudomonadota; class Alphaproteobacteria; order Hyphomicrobiales; family Rhizobiaceae; genus Sinorhizobium; species Sinorhizobium sp. NFACC03. Next base: position 32,330 of record NZ_FMXF01000027.1, on the reverse strand, counting down.
GACCCAGGCCGCCTTCATGCGGGCGTTGAAACAATATGGCGGCATCCTTCTGTCGCTGGTGATGCTCTGCGTCATCTTCTCCTTTCTCAACCCGCGCTTCATGTCGGTCGTCAACTTCATGAACATCCTGCAGCAGGTGGCCGTGGTGGCGATCGCCGCTTTCGGCATGACCTGGGTGATCCTGCTCGGCGAGATCGATCTCTCCGTCGGCTCGATCATCGCGGTCGCCGGCATGGTCGGGGCGCAATGTTTCGCCTTCGGTCTCGGTTTCGCGCCGGCGCTGGTCGTCACGCTGCTGGCGGGTGCCCTGATGGGCATGCTGAACGGCGTGCTGACGGCGAAGCTGCTCTTGCCCTCCTTCATCGTCACGGTAGCGACGATGGGCATCTACCGCGGCATGGTCAGCCTGCCGACCAACGGCGCGCCGGCGATGATCGAGAATGCGACCTGGACCGCCATCGGCACGGAGAGCTTCCTCGGCCTGCCCATCATCATCTGGGTCGTCGCCGTCCTGTTCCTCGTCAACCACATCCTTCTGAGCAAGACGAGCTTCGGCCGACGCGCCTATCTGACGGGCGGCAACCGTGAGGCGGCCGTCTATTCCGGCATCAAGGTCGACCGGCTGAAGATCACCATCTTCATGATCTCCGGCGTGATGGCGGCGATCAGCGGCGTGCTCTTGTCCTCCCGCCTGTTCTCCGCCCAGACCAATGCCGGCATGAGCTACGAACTCGACGCGATCGCCGCAGCGGTGCTCGGCGGCACCTCGCTTGCCGGCGGAGTCGGTACCATGGTCGGCACGCTGATCGGCGCGCTCATCATCGGCGTCATGAACAACGGCATGAACATGCTGTCCGTTCCCTACTTCTACCAGCTCATCGTCAAGGGTCTTGTGATCCTGATCGCGGTTTGGCTCGACGTGCGCGCCAAACAGGCAAAGCGTTGATCCTCAGAAGAGAAACACCCCCATGCACAAGATACTGACGATCGGCGAAATTCTCGTGGAGATCATCGCCACCGAGAAGGGCGACGGTTTCCGGCAGGCCACCCCACTGATCGGGCCATACCCCTCCGGCGCGCCGGCGATCTTCATCGATCAGGTCGGCAAACTCGACCAAGCGAGCGCGATCATCTCGCGCGTCGGCGACGACGATTTTGGCCACGTCAATCTCGACCGCCTGAAGGCCGATGGCGTCGACATCTCCGGCATCGCGGTCGATCCACTCGGTACCACCGGCAGCGCCTTCGTGCGCTACCGCCCCGACGGCAGCCGCGCCTTCGTCTTCAATATCCGCCACAGCGCCTGCGGCACAATCCGTCTCGATGACGCGGCGCGGGCATTGGTGCGCAGTTGCAGCCATCTGCATGTCATGGGCTCGTCGCTCTACGCACCAAGCGTGGTGGAGAGCATTATCGCAGCGATCGAGATGATCAAGGCGGCCGGCGGCACGGTGTCCTTCGACCCGAACCTCAGGCCGGAAATCCTCGATAGCCCCGGCATGCGCGAGGCGCTGCGCGCGGTGCTTGCCAGGACAGACGTCTTCCTGCCGAGCGGGCAGGAGCTCTTCCTGTTCACCAAGGCGAAGACCGAGGCCGAGGCGGTTTCGGAACTGCTTGCTGCCGGCATCAAGGTGATCGTCGTCAAGCGCGGTGCCGAAGGCGCGAGCTATTTCGACGCCGAAACCACGCTCTCGCATCCCGGCTTCGCTGTTGAGGAGGTTGATCCGACCGGCGCCGGCGACTGCTTCAGCGCGACCTTCGTCACCTTCTGGCTGAACGGAGCAGGTTCCGCCCAAGCGCTGGCATTCGCCAACGCCTCGGGCGCGCGCGCCGTCATGATCTCCGGCCCGATGGAAGGCGCCTCGACACGCGCCGATCTCGAAACTTTCATCAACGCGCGAAAGGGCTGACCGCCATGCAACAGAACCTTCTGATCGACATTGCCCGCTGGCGCGAGCGCCCGGGTCCACGCGGCATTCCCTCCGTCTGCTCGGCCCACCCACTGGTGATCGAAGCGGCCATGCTGCGCGCTCTTGAAGAAGATGCAGCGCTCCTGATCGAGGCGACCTGCAACCAAGTCAATCAGGACGGCGGCTATACCGGTATGACGCCCGCCGATTTCACCCGTTTCGTCGCCGGCATCGCCGACCGCGTTTCCTTCCCAAAGGACAAGATCATCCTCGGCGGCGACCATCTCGGCCCGAACCCATGGAAGCACCTGCCCGCGGAAGACGCGATGGCAAAGGCGGTGACCATGATCGAGGCCTATGCCAAGGCCGGCTTCACCAAGCTGCATCTCGATACCAGCATGGGCTGCGCCGGCGAGCCGGTGGCCCTTCCAGACACAGTGACGGCGGAACGCGCCGCACGGCTTGCCGCCGCCGCCGAAGCCGCCATTCGCGCCCAGGACGGTATCGCTCCCGTCTATATCATCGGCACCGAAGTCCCGGTTCCGGGCGGCGCGCTGGAAGAACTGGATACGCTGGTGGTCACGGCGCCCGAGGCGGCAATCGAGACGGTCGACATCCATCGCCGGGCCTTCGAAGCGGCGGGCGCCGCAAACGCCTTCAAGCGCGTGGTCGGCGCTGTCGTCCAGCCGGGCGTCGAGTTCGGCAACGAGAACGTCATCGCCTATGACAGGGAGAAAGCGGCAAAGCTCAGCGCCAGCTTGAGACAACTCGACGGCATCGTCTTCGAGGCGCATTCGACCGACTACCAGACACCGGATGCGCTTCGCGATCTCGTCTCCGACGGTTTCGCCATTCTCAAGGTCGGCCCGGGCCTCACTTTTGCGCTGCGCGAGGCGCTTTACGGCCTCGACCAGATCGCCGCCTTCCTCTTCCCCGGTGCGCGTCAGCAGACGCTTGCATCGGTCACCGAGACGGTGATGCGCGAGGAGCCGGCGAACTGGGGCAAGTATTATCACGGCTCGCCGGAAGCCCAGCGGCTGCAGCGGCATTTCTCCTACAGCGACCGGATCCGCTATTACTGGCCGCACCCGAAGGTCGCCACCGCTGTCGAAGACCTTCTCACCCTGCTCGATAGAGTGACCATCCCGGAGACCCTGATCAGCCAGTATCTTCCGGGCAGTTACGAACGGGTGCGCGACGGTAAAGTGGCCGCCAAAGCAAAACCGCTGGCACTTGCCGCGGTCGACAGGGTTCTCGAGGATTATTTTGTGGCCTGTCGCGTTTAGCGTCTGGCCGTATGTTCGGTGAATATTTCCGAGCCGGTACTGCCTATCCCCGAGAAATGAACCTATAAACGAAATCAAAACAATATGGGGTACTGCGGTCGTGGACAGACAGATCAAGACGATGGAGGATTTTTCGGAGTTCGTCGGTTTGTCGCGGCCCACGGTCTCCAAGTACTTCAATGATCCGGGCTCTGTTCGAAAGAAGACCCGCGATGCTATCGAGGCGGCGATCAAACAGTCGGGCTTTCGCCCGAACATCTTCGCCGTCAATCTCAACCGTCGCCGCACCAACATTCTCGGCGTTATCGTCCCGAACTCGACCGACCCTTTCTACATGGCGTTGACGCGCCGGATCGAACATATCGCCAATCAGGCGGGTTTCCTCGCCTTCGTGCTTTCTTCCGACGGTCGGCCCGAGATGGAGGAGCGCGCGATCGAGACCTTCAAGTCGATGAACGTCGCCGGCGCGATCATCGCGCCGCTCGGTGTGCAGTCACACCACAAGACCCTGACCGCCCTCGGCGAGAGCATTCCGCTGATCTACGTGGACTCGCCGCTTGACGACAGCTCCTCTTTCGTCGGCACCGACAACCGCCAGAGCTTCCGCCTGATGGTCGATTATCTCTGCCGCTCGGGAAGCCCGCCCTGCTATCTCGGCATGCCGCCGGTCAACAACAACGCCTTGGCCCGGCGCGACGCCTATCTGGAGGCGATGCAGCAGCTGAAGATGGAGCCGGCGCTGGTCGAGACGACGCCGAACGGCTCCTGGGATTTCGAGAAATTCGGTTTCGACGAGACGCTGCGCATTCTCGGCGCCGGCGGCTTTCCGACGCAGACGGTGCTTTGCGCCAACGACCGCGTCGCCTTCGGCGTCATCGCCGCCGCCTTCCAGTCGGGTCTCAAGGTCGGCCGCGACGCCGACGCCGATCTGCGCGTCGCCGGCCATGACGACCATCCGCTGTCGCGCTACACCTGCCCGCCGCTGACGACGGTGGCGCAGAACTACAACGAGATTGGGCGGCTGGCGATTGAGCTGCTCCTCTTCAAGCTCGGGGAGAGCTCAGACGACGGCGGTGCCTTCCCCGAGGACGAGCGCATTCTGCTCAGCGCCGAGATCATGTTGCGCGGTTCGGCCTGAGCATTCTCCGGGCCGAACCGGGTTTCGTTCGGCAGATCAGGACCGACGCACCAACGACAGAACCTGGTCGGTCGTCAGGATATCGCCGAACGTGTCGTCGATCGTCGCCAGCGACGCGCGATGCAGCGCGGCATGTGGAACGACGTCGCCGTCGCTAGTGTCGAGGTCGCGCGTGGCACAGGCATCCGCTGCAACGACGACGTTGAAGCCGAGCGGCACGGCATCCCGCGCGGCACCGGCAACGCAGGCATGGGTCATCAGCCCGGTGATGACCAGCGTATCGACTCCGGTTTTCTTGAGCTGCTCGCCGAGGTCGGTACTGGCAAACACGCTTACCGACGACTTTCGGACCACGGAATGGTTGGCTGCCGGCCGGATGTCGCGGTGGAAGTCAGACGTCGCACTGTCCTCGGCAAACACCGGGGTGCCGGCCGGCGTCACGTGCTTGACGTGGTAGACCTTCATGCCCTCGGTGTCGGCGCGTTCGATCAGCCGTTTTGCATTGGCGAGTGCCTTCTCCCCATCCGGGATCGGCATGCGGCCCGTAAAGTATTCGTTCTGAAAATCGATCACCAACAGGACTGTGTTGCAGGGATCGAGGTTTTCGGGAGCGGATGCGCCGGCAATTGTCCGGATGGTCGGGTGTGTCATGGGAGGTTCCTTTCGCAATCTGACGCCTGCGAAAGTCGCGAAAACGCCCATGTTGCGAAAGTGGCCTGAACGACAATATATGATAGGTTCCGGCCAACTTCAGGCTCGCCGGGTTCAGACCGCAATGCACACCGTCGCCATCATCGCCTTTTCGGGCATCAGCCCGTTTCACCTCTCGGTGCCCTGCATCGTCTTCGGAGACGACCTGTTGAAGCTCGGGACACCGCGCTACCGGCTGCTGATCGCCGGCGAAAAGACCGGATTCGTTCGCACCATGTCGGGCTTTCACATCGAGGTGGAGCATGACCTCTCCAGTCTTGCGGAGGCGGACACGATCATCGTACCGGCCTGGGATGACCCGAATACCCGTCCATCGGAAAACCTGCTGAACGCGCTACGCACTGCCCATGCCCGCGGGGCCCGGCTCGTCGGCCTATGCCTCGGCACCTTCGTGCTGGCAGAGGCAGGCCTGCTCGACGGGCGAGCAGCCTCGACACACTGGGCCTGGGGCGACGAATTCGAGCGCGCCTATCCCGACGTCGCCCTGAACCGCAACGCCATCTACATCGATGAGGGCGATATCCTGACTTCGGCCGGAACGGCGGCCGCAATCGACTGCTGCCTGCACATCGTGCGCAACGACCACGGCGCGGAGATCGCCAACCGCATCGCCCGCAGGCCGGTGGTTGCGCCGCATCGCCACGGAGACCAGGCGCAGTATATAGAAGCGCCCCTGCCCGCTCCCGGCAGCGGCGACCCGCTCAGCGCAACGATCGCCTGGGCGATCGAACATCTCGATGAGCCGCTTTCGCTCGAACGGCTGGCGGATCACGCCGGCATGAGCCTGCGCAGCTTCACCCGACATTTCCGCAAGAAGACGGGAACGACCTTCACCCAATGGCTTCTTCAGCAGCGGCTCGCCGTCGCCCAACGCCTGCTTGAGACCGGCTCCTGTTCCATCGATCATGTGGCGGAGATGGCAGGCTTTGGCTCCACCGTCTCCTTCCGCCAACATTTCACCCGGGCCCTTTCGATCTCACCAGCAAGCTATCGCCGGCAGTTCCGGAACCGGCCGACGACGGCGATTGCTTCTACCACCCCAAATCCTTCATGAGTTCAAAGAGATGAGCAGCAATGACAGACTGCGCTACAATCCCGCAGACCTGGAACTGGTGCGGGAGACCACACCACAGGACCTCAGGGAATGGATCGTCCGGACGATCGAACGTATGGCAGGCAAGGTGCCCGCAGACCTACTAGACCGGCTTCCCGACCCACATGTCGTGATCGCGCCCTTGCTGGACGCCATGGTGACGGGAGACACACTGTGGCTGTGCCGAAGCAAACATAGGGGCGTGCTCTATGGCCATGAGGGCATAGCCCTGGTCCGTGACGGGCAGCCGATCATCTACCTCCCGGTTGTCAACTACTAAGCTGGCGCGTCGGCGGCAGGCGTGGCCGCCGCATCGGCTGCCGCCGCAACAGGAGCGCCAGCAAAGGCACGGCGACCGTTGAAACTCCGGCGGCGCAAAGGAAAAAGGCGGAATAGCCGAAGCGCTCGGCGATCCAGCCGGCACCCAGACCGCCGGCCATGCTGACGAGGCTGTCCATGCACTGGAACAGAGTGAAGTCGACACCCGCCTGGCGCGGATCGGCCCAGCCCATGAATTGGGCATAGAGCGCCACGAAGCCGATCGCCATGACGCCGGAAGAACTGGCGACCGCGAGTGCCATTACCAGCGGCCGCGAGACATCGGCTGACGCCCCGACATAGGCGAAGGCGACAAGCATCGTGACCTGCAAGAGCAGGGCGCCGATCAGTACTGTCGCGGCACCGCAGAGCCTTACGAGCAAGCCGCCGAACAGCGCCCCGCCGAAACCGACAAGCATGCTGCCGACGCCATTGAGGACGCCGACGGAGGCGAGGTCGAAGCCGTAGTCGATCAGGAAGGGGCCGAGCATCGCGAGGCCCCACTTCTGCGCCGAGACGTAGATCGCCGCGAGCAGCAGCCCTTTGCGCACCTCCGGCCGGCGCAGTGCGGCCTTGAGCGACGGCACATGGCTGCGCGTTGCGCTCGTCGGACGCGAACCCGGGCCAAACAGGAAGGGAAGGCCGAGCAAAAGCACGACGAGCGCCATCACCCAAACGGCCGGCGCCCAGCCGAACCGATCGACCAGAACCAGAAACAGCCCGGCGCCGATCGCTGAGCCGACATAGGAGCCGCCGACCTGGGCGGCATTGCCCCAGCCGTGATGTTCTTCCGCCAGCGTCTCGACGGCGTAGCCGTCACAGGCGATGTCGACCGTCGAGGTGAAGAGCGCGATCAACACCAGGCAGGCGAGCACCGGAGCAAGCCGCTCCGGCCCGAGCAAGCCCAGCACCGCGAGCATCGTGGCAGAGAGTGCGCCGCCGGCAATCACGATGACAGCCGAGCGGTTGCGGCCAACCGCCGGCAGGCGAAAGCGCTCCACCTGCGGCGACCAGAGGAACTTCAGTGCCCAGGGCAACACCGTGAGGTAGACGAGGCCGATCTGGTCGAGCGGCAGGCCTTGGGTTCTGAGCACCGCCGGCAGGCCAAGCATCGTCAGCCCGCCGATCACGCTCTGCGCCACATAAAGCCCGCCGACCGCGAAGAAGATCGCGGCCGGCGATGGCCTTGGCAGATGTGCCGAGGGCTCGGTCATCAGAAGCGGTAGCGCACGCTGGCGACGACCTTGCGGCCTTCGTCGAAGTAGCAGAAGCCCGTGGTGCAGAGCTGCTCGACCTCGTTGAAGAGGTTGGTGGCATTGAGTTGCAGCCGCACGCCCTCGAAGTTCGGATTGGCGGCGCCGAGATCGTAGCGGACCGACGCGTCGACGAAGGTGCGCGCCTGGTTGTTCAGGATCGGCGTGTGGACGTTGTCGCCGAAGCTCGACCCGACATAGCGCACACCGGCACCGACGCCGAGTCCCTCGAGCACGCCGGATTGCACCTCGTAATCCGCCCAGAGCGAGAACATGTGGTAGGGCGAGGAGTTGAGCTGGTTGCCGAGCGTTTCCGAGGTCAGCTTGGTGATCTCGACATCGTTGTGGGAATAGGAGGCGATGAAGTTCCAGCCATTGTCGAGCGAAGCGGTGCCTTCAAGTTCGAAGCCGCGCGACTTGAGGTCGAGCTGTCGCAGAAGGTTCAGGCCGGACGACGTCTCATAGACCGTGGCGTTTTCCTGGTCGATGTTGAAGACGGCGGCGGTGATCGTCGCGTTCTGGCCGGGGATTTCATATTTGACGCCCGCTTCCCACTGCTTGCCGAGCGTCGGCATGGCCGGGGTATCCGTTCCGCCGAGATTGATGATCACGCCCGGATTGGAGACGAAGGCGGTGCCATAGCTGACATAGGGCATCATGCCGTTCGGCAGCACATAGCCAAGGGCTGCACGCGCCGTCGTTTCGCTGTCGTCCCGATTGAACGGAGAACCGTCGACCGAATACTTGTTATCCACCCAGTCGTGACGCAAGCCCGCGGTCACGCGCCAGGCGTCATATTCGATCTGGTCCTGGATGTAGATGCCGATGCCGCTTTGCGATTGCTTCTGGGTGGAGGTCAGCTTCGGCACATAGGTGAAATCGTCCGTGAAGAGGTCCGGCCCGCTGCCCTGCTGCGAGGTATATTTCATGTAGCTGTAGTCAATGCCGGCAATGAGCTGGTGTGCTGCGGCGCCGGTGTCGAAGTCGAACTTCAGATAGGTGTCGCTGGCAACGCCGGTATTGTCCTCGACGGTCAGGCCCGGATACTTGGCGAATACCCACTCCTGCCGCGTCGAGATGTCGGAGTAACGCAGCTTGTGAAAGAGCGTGACGTTGTCTGAGAGCTCGTGTTCGAGCTCATAACCGATACGCGCCTGCTTCTGGGTGAAATCGTTGAAGCGGGCGTCGCCACCATAGGTCGGGATCGCGCCGATCGACTTGCCGTCCGGCCCGTAGCGGTTGAGATAGCCCCAGGTGCCGCCGGTGGTCGAATCCATGTATTCGCCGAGCAGCGTAAACTTGGTGCCCTCGTCCGGCTGCCAGGTGAAGGCGGGCGCGATGAACAGACGATCGTCCTTGACTGCCTCGATCTCCGTGCGGCCGTCGCGTGCAAGGCCGGTCATGCGGTAGAGCATGGTGCCTTCGTCATCGAGCGGCCCGGAAACATCGAAGGCGCCCTGCACGCGGCCGTAGGAGCCGTACTGGACTTCGACCTCACGCAGCGGATCGCTGGTCGGCCGCTTCGACACGATGTCGACGATGCCGCCGGACGAGCTGGCGCCATAGATCGAGGCCGCCGGGCCGCGCAGGGTGGCGATCGCCTCGACGCCATAGGGCTCCAGCCGGAAGAGGCCGTTCGGGCTGGCAATCTGGCGCAGGCCGTCGCGGAAGATGCCGGTCAGCGTCAGGTCGATGCCGCGCACCTTGAAGGCGTCGAAGCGCGGCTCGGCTCCGTACTGGCCGACGCGGGCGCCGGGCGTATAGTTCAACGCCTCCTGCAGGTTCTGAGGCTTCAGGTCCTGCAACTGTTTCTGGCTGATCACCGACATCGACTGCGGCGTCTGCATGACCGGCGTGTCGGTCTTGGTGGCGATGCGCGCCGATTTCGCGACATAGCCGTCGGTCTCGACAATACCCTCGGCACCGGTCCGCTCACCGGTCGCGGTGATTTTTTCGAGTTGCGTCGCGCCATCCTTGACGACGGCACCGGTGGTGATCGTCGCATCCGACGGATCGAAGATCTGCACGGTCTTCTCACCGACGAAGCGATAGCGAAGCCCGGTTCCTTCCAGAAGCGATGCAACGGCCGCTTCCGTCGCCAGCGTGCCGCTGACGCCGCTGGTGGTCTTTCCGCTCGTCAGCATGCTCGGATAAAGAAGGCGCAGGTCGGCCTGCTGGCCAAGTTTCAGGATGCCCACTTCGAGGGATCCCGCGGGAACGGCGAACGCCTTCGGCGCAATGATCGCGGCCGGAGCCGTTGTCGCCTGTGCCTGGACCGCCGTCGCGCAGGCGATGAAAGAAACGCCGGCAAGCGCCAGGCGTGTGAAAGAACGGCGTCGTGATCCGCGACCCTGCATAATTCTCATCCGAGATCCCCTACTCAACTCCTGGGCAGGCTGCCTCGAACCATGTGCAGCGCCGCCATTTCTGAATAAGAGTTCGCAGGACACCATCTCCTGACGTCACCAGGGGAATTTTTTCGTCGGACTTCTGGTCCCAATCAACGGGAGCTGAGCTTAAAGGCCCATAAGTCAGGCCGGCGAGAACATCGGGTTGCCGCTAGCGGTCGCCGCGGCGGGAACCTCTTCTTGCATGACATCCCAGTGCTCGACGACCCGGCCACCCCTCACCTTGAAAATATCGACGGCAACGAGCGGTTTCGGACCCCAGCCGACATAGCGTCCATGGACCATCACGAGATCCCCCTCCGCAACGACCATGCCGATCTCGTAGGACAGATCCTTCTTCAGGGTCGGAATAAGCGCGGCGATTGCCCCGGACCCGTCGGGAATTACGGGATTGTGCTGGACATAATTGGGCGAAAAGTAACGCTCGACCACGCTGACGTCGCGCTCGATAAACGCGCCCTTGAGCACCTTCAACACAATTTCCTTTTTGCTCTCCATCTTCAACTCCTCCCTCTATCTACTGATAGATAGATCAGACTGTTGCGGTCCGCTTGTCAGTGGCCTATCACTATTGGAGCATCCGCGGGGATTTGAATGGACATACGGACGGCAATTCTCAATTCAGCCGAGACCCGAATGAGGCGCGGCGGTTTCCACGCCTGCAGCTTCCGGGAAATCGCGGCAGATGTCGGGATCAAGAGTGCAAGCGTCCACTACTACTTCCAGACCAAGGAGGACCTCGGCTCTGCTCTCGTCGCCCGCTACAGAGAGAAAGTACTGTCGGCGCTGGGCAGCCCGGCGGTCGGTCGACCGCTTGCGCTGAAGCTCGAAACAATGCGTGCTGTCTTCCGTAGCGGCCTGATCGGGGGTGAGGGCGCGTGCCTGTGCGGTATCCTGGCGGCGCAGGATGCCAGTTTGCCTGCCGCCGTGCGGACTGCGGTTCGCGACTTCTTTGACGGATGCAATGAATGGCTTCGTGGGGCGGCCGTGTCTTCGGGAGCGGAAAATCCGGAGGCAATCGCACTACACGTGACAGCGCTGTTGCAGGGAGCCCTGATCCAGGCCGTGGCGCTCGACAGTGTGGAAAGCTACGACATCGCCACCGCGCGGCTCGCGGCTCTCGGCATATGATGCCGCCAAGCGACGATTTTCTCCGCAGGATGCCGTCCTAGCGCGACTGAACGACGACCATCAGGCCCGAAATCCGCATGACACGCAGCGGCAAACTGGCTTCGAGAACCTGCAGCGCGGCGTCGGTGTCGTGCAGATCGAAGATGCCGGAGACTTCGAGACCGCCCGCCGCTTCATCGAGCAGCAGGATTCGACCGTGACGGTAGCGCTCGAGGGTCGACAGGACGTCACGCAGCGGGCGGCGGGAAAAGACGAGCTTGCCGTCGCGCCACGCCGTTCCGGCCGCGACATCCGTCTTCGACAGGGACAGGCGTCCCTGTTTGTCGATCGTTGCTACCTCGCCCGCACCCAGGATCGCTTTCTGGCCGGCCGCCTCGACCTCAACGCGGCCCTCCTCCACCTGGACGCCGGCGGCTCGTTCTGCACCGGCCGTGCCTACGGAATACCGGGTCCCCAGTGCCATCGCGCTCAGCGCTCCCTCTTCGACCACAAACGGCCGAAGCGGGTTCTTCGCAACGGCAAAGAATGCTTCGCCGCGCAGGAGCCGCACCTTTCTGCGGCCCTGCCCGTAGCGAACCACGAGGGCCGTGTCGGTGTTCATGTCGACTTCGGTCCCGTCCTCCAGGGTGATCCGCCTGATTTCACCGACGCCGGTGTAAAAGTCGGCGCGCCAGCGGTCGCCGTAGGGCGTCGCGAGCGCGAGCATGGCGAAACCCGCTGCAAGACAGAGCCCGACGAAACCGCCGACCCGACGGCGGCGTTGGGCGTGCAATTCACCGAGGCGCTCGCTGGGGATCGGCACGTCTCCGAGATCGCTCCAGAGCGCCCGCAATTCTTCATAGGCCATCCGGTGATCGGGATGTGCGGAAACCCAGAGCTCGAACGCCGCACGGTCGGCGGCCGTCGCGTCGTCGGACTGCAACTTCGCAACCCACGTCGCCGCCGCTTCCAGAACGCTGTCATCGATGGTCTGGCGATTGCCGTTCATGCGCGTCTTCCGGTCGAACTGAAAATGCCATCAAGCGAACCCTCCAAGGGAATCGCCTCAATCATCTTAGAGTTGAAAGATCGGTTTGACCTGACGTTCGCTCAGAAAATAATCTCGGCGCGCATCTTCCGGCATTCGAGCAGCGCTCGGATGATATGCTTTTCGACCATGTTTCTCGAGATGCCGAGCTCATCGGCGATCGCGCCGTTGCTCAAGCCGTGCAGGCGGCTGAGGATGAAGACCTGCTGGCAGCGGTTCGGAAGGCCCTGGATGGTGCGCGCCATGATCAGCAGGCACTGGCGGGCGTTGACGATGCGATCCTGGATCGGTCTGTCCTCCGCATGCTCCAGGCCTTCGCTGTCCTCGACGAACATCGCTCGCTCCCGCGCTGCTCGCTCGGACGCGACCCGCGCGACCGAGCGGGCGACCTGGAACAGATAGGCCTGTGGGTTCTCGATCAGCGTCGAGCGCGATGCCTCCAGCATGCGCATGAAGGTCTCCTGGGTGGCGTCGACGGCGTCCTCGCGGTTTCTGAGGCGGCGGCTGAAGAAGCGGCGGATCCTGCCCTCTTCCCGCTCGTGAAGCCCCCGCACCATCGCATCGGTCATCAATCTGCCTCTCCAGCGTGCGGCTGTCGCACCATCATCCTGAACGTACGGCCCGGTCGCTGCCGCTTATCTTGAATACGTTACTCATGTTTCATAAGTGAAGCGGAGGTGTGCTGCAATGCACTGACGTGCGGCATGACGAACCGAAACTGCGTCAGGACCGGCCGCGCCGTCTATTGGAAAAGGACTGTTGCGCGAAGGCCACGGCGTCTGGTGCGGGCGCGCCCCTGATTGGCGGCTCAGGTTCGTCCCTTGCTCGGCAAAACACTCTCGATGGAACTCAGCTCCGAGGCGATGCGGTCTATCAGCAGTCGCACCCGGCGCGGCTGGACGGTGAGCGGCGGATAGACGATCTGCAATCCCGTCCCACCTATAGAGAAATCCTTCAGGAGTTCGACAAGGGCACCGGACGCCAGGTCCTCGGCAATGTCCCAGACGGATTTGAGCGCGATGCCGTGCCCCGCGCGACACCATTCCCCAACCACCCCGCCGTCATTGGCGACGCGCCTCCCGCGCACCATGACCTTGTGCGGCTTGCCATCGACCTGAAAAGCCCACTCCCTGTCGAGATTGGCACCGAAGCGCATGATGATGCAGTCGTGACGGGAAAGATCGTCCGGATGCTCCGGCCGGCCCCTGGCCTCCAGATAGGCGGGTGCGGCGCAGACGACCCGACGGTTTTCGCCGAGCGAGCGCGACCGGAGCGTACTGTCGGCAAGCACGCCGTGGCGGATGGCGAAATCCATGCCCTGCCCGACCAGATCGACGTAGCCATCGGTAAGGTTGAGATCCACCGTCACGTCGGGGTGCTCGGCAAGGAAGCGGTCGAGGATCGGCACGACGTAGCGTCTACCCATGTCCTCCGGCGCGCTGAGCCGGATCGGACCGGAGATCATGCGGGCGCCCGAGCGAATTCCGCTCTCGAGTTCGTCGGCCTCCGCCAGCAGCCGGCGGGCACCATCGACCAGCAGGCGCCCCTCCTCCGTCAGGCTGATTGCGCGCGTCGTGCGTTTCAGAAGGGCAGCACCGTAGTGGGCTTCAAGCGCCGCCAACCGCTCGGAAACAGAGGCCGGCGACAGGCCCTTTTCGCGACCTGCGGCGGAAAGCCCACCCTTTTCGACGATCAAAAGGAACAGAGCCAGATTGTCGAGCAACATCTTTCGCCTCTTCCGAAATATAATTTTGGAAATAAGCCAATTATCCGGATGCACCGCAAGAGCTAAATTCCTTCCCGAAAGGAGACGCGGCATGCATCTCGACCACGTGACCATCCGCACAGGCGACATCGCGGGCACGCGCGCATTCTTCGAGACGGTCTTCGATCTGACCGTCGGCGAGCGCCCGGCGGCGATCCGGCGCATCCCGGGCTACTGGCTCTACGCCGACGGCAAACCGATCGTGCACATCATCGGCAGCCAAGGCAGCAGTTTCGACCGGGGGGCCGAGGCGATCGACCACGTCGGCTTCCGGCTCGACAACTACACCGCCTTTCGCGCCAGGCTCGACCGGCTCGCCATTCCCTACTCGACCATGGACCTTGCCGATATCGGCGAGCGCCGACTGTTTCTGCGCACGCCCGGCGGTCCGTTGCTTGAAGCCGTCTTTTCCGAACCCGTTCCCCCACATTCCACTGGAGCACGAGTATGACCATGACATTCAATGACAATACAATTTCCGTCGTCATCGGCGGCACGAGCGGCATCGGCGCCGCCGTTGCCAAGGCGCTGATCCAGCGTCCCGGCCGGGTCGAGATCGCCAGCCGCGCCACCGGCCTCGATATCGCCGACGCCGCTTCCGTTGCCGCCTACTTCCGCAAGCTCGGGCCGATCGACCATCTGGTCGTCACAGCCGGTTCTTCCGCCCCCGGCGGCAAGGTTGCCGATATCGATCTGCATGCCGCCAAGGCCGCCTTCGACGTCAAGTTCTGGGGCTCGATCGTGCTCGCCCGCGAAGCCGCCAGGTACATGCGCCCAGGCGGCACGATCACCTTCACCTCAGGTTTTCTCGCCCGCCGGACTGTTCCCGGCACCTTCGTCAAGACCGCGATGAATGCTGCTCTCGAGGCCGTGGCGAAGATCCTGGCCAGGGAGCTGGCGCCGCTGCGCGTCAATGTCGTCAGCCCCGGATTGACGCAGACCGAGGCCTATGCCGGCATGGCCGGCGACGCCCGCGACGCCATGTTCGATCGCGCCGCAGCGACCTTGCCCGCCGGCCGCTTCGGGCAGCCGCAGGACATCGCCCACGGCTACCTCTTTGCCATCGACAATCCTTTCGCCACCGGATCCGTCATCGACATCGAAGGCGGCGCGCTCATCAACTGACGCAAACCCGTTCCCACATTTCCCCCGCAAAAGGATCGCCCCATGCAGACAACGCTCTTTTCTCCGGTCTCCCTCGGCTCGTTGACCCTGCCGAACCGGATTGCGCTCGCGCCGATGACGCGGGCGCGCAGCAGCCAGCCGGGCAACGTCCCGACCGCGCTGATGGCCGAATACTATGCCCAGCGCGCGTCGGCCGGTCTCATCGTCACCGAAGCAACGCAGATTTCGAGCCAGGGCCAGGGCTATTCCTTCACGCCCGGTATCCATTCGCCGGAGCAGATCGCGGGCTGGCGCTTGGTGACCGAGGCTGTCCACAGGGCCGCCGGTCGCATCATGCTGCAGCTCTGGCATGTCGGCCGCATGAGCCACGAGAGCTTCCATGAAGACGGCCGTCCGGTTGCGCCGTCTGCGCTTTCGCCGGACGCCAAGGTTTGGGTTGTCGATCCGGAAACCGGCGTCGGCACTATGGTCGACAGTCCCGTCCCGCGCGCCCTGGAAACTGACGAGATCGCCGGCATCGTCGAGGACTATCGGAAGGCGGCCGCCAACGCGATCGCCGCCGGTTTTGACGGCGTCGAGCTCCACGGCGCCAATGGCTACCTGATCGACCAGTTCCTGCGCCGCTCCTCCAACCAGCGCCATGACCGGTATGGCGGTCCGGCGGAAAACCGCATCCGTTTCCTGGTCGAGGTCGCTGAAGGCGTCGCCGCGGAAATCGGCGCAGCTCGCGTCGGCATCCGGCTTTCGCCGTACATCACCCAGCGCAACATGGAAGACGACGAGATCATCCCGACGATCCTGAAGGCCGCGCATGAGATCGACCGCATCGGCCTTGCCTATATTCACCTGGTTGAGGCGGATTGGGACGATGCGCCTGATATCCCCGAAGACTTCCGCCGCGACCTGCGCGCCGCCTATTCCGGCCGCATCATCGTCGCCGGCCGTTACGGCAGGGAGAAAGCGGAGGCGATCCTCACCGCCGGCCTTGCCGACATCGTCGCTTTCGGGCGTTCCTTCATCGCCAATCCGGACCTGCCGCGCCGGCTGAAGGAAGGCTTGTCGCTTGCGACCTTCGACGGAACCAAGCTTTTCGGCGGCAGTGCCGACGGATATTCTACCTATCCGGCCCTGGAGGACGCCGCATGAGCGCGCCATTGACGGAACACGAGCGCGCGGAAGCCCTGGTCAACGATCGCATCGGCACCGAACTGGTGCTAGAGGAAGAGAGCCTGCGCATCTGGCATCTGCGGCTGAAGCCCGGCGAAACGCTTCGTCCCCATCGCCACGACCGGCCCTATTTCTGGACGGCGCTGACCGATGGTTTCGCACGCTCGCGCTCGGGCGACGGCAAGGTCACGGACGTGATCTACCGCACCGGCGACACGCGCCAATTCAGCGACCTGACGCCGGAGACCGCCTTCGCGCACGATCTGACCAATACCGGCGACGCCGAACTCGTCTTCGTCACCGCCGAATTCACAGCCCAAGACCATTCGTCCATGACAAGGAGCAAGCCATGAAAGCCGTCGCCCTCACCCGTTATCTCCCAGTTTCCGACCCGCAGTGCTTCCTCGATGTCGACCTGCCGAAGCCGGAACCCAAGGGGCATGACATTCTGGTGGCCGTCCATGCGGTCGCCGTCAATCCGGTGGATGTGAAGATGCGCGCGCCGAAGGACAAGATCGAGGAAACGCCGCGCGTGCTCGGCTGGGACGCCAGCGGCGTGGTCGAAGCGGTCGGCCCGGATGTGACCCTGTTTAAGCCCGGCGACCATGTCTACTACGCCGGCGACCTCACGCGATCCGGCACGAACCAACAATATCAGCTTGTCGACGAGCGCATCGTCGGGCGCAAACCGAAGGCGCTAAGTTTCGCCGAGGCAGCCGCCCTGCCACTGACGACGATCACCGCCTATGAAGCCTTCTTCGACCGGCTCGGGATCGACCGCGACGGTGCGGATCGTGGCCAGTCGATCCTGATCGTCGGCGGCGCCGGCGGCGTCGGATCGATCGGCATCCAGCTTGCCAAGCGCGCCGGGCTTACCGTGATCGCCACGGCCTCGCGGCCGGAGACCATCGCCTGGGTGAAGGAACTCGGCGCCGACCGCGTCGTCAGCCACCGCGAGCCGCTGGTTGCCCAGGTCAGGGCGCTCGGCTTCTCCCATGTCGACCACATCGCCATCTTCAACGACATGCGCCATTGGGACGACGCGGTCGAGCTGATCCGGCCTCAAGGGGGCATCGTTTCGATCGACAACACCGACGTGCCAATGCCGATGGCGGGCATGAAGACCAAGGCGGCAAGCCTGCACTGGGAATTCATGTTCGCACGCCCGATGCACCAGACACCGGACATGATCGAGCAGCATCGGCTGCTGTCCTTCGTCGCCGACGAGATCGATGCCGGACGGCTGAAAACGACGCTTGCCGAGGTGCTGTCGCCGATCAATGCCGCAAACCTGCGCGAAGCGCACCGGCGCATCGAGACCGGTGCTGCCAAGGGCAAGATCGTCATCGAAGGTTTTGAAGGCTAGCGCACCCAGCTACCGATCTAACTGAAATCGCTCGCCGCGACGTAAATCGCGGCGAGCACCTCGAGGCCAGCCTGATCCTCGGCATCAAAACGGTTGGGGCTCGGGCTGTCGAGATCGAGCACGCCGAGCACTCTGCCATCCTTGAGCAGAGGCACGACGAGCTCGGAGCGGGACGCGGCATCGCAGGCGATATGCCCGGGAAAGGCATGCACATCGGGCACCAGCATCGTCTGCCGTTGCGCGGCGGCAGCCCCGCAGACCCCTTTACCGACCGGAATGCGCACGCAGGCGACCTTGCCCTGAAACGGCCCGAGCACCAGCTCGCCATTCGGCCGCAGGAAATAGAAACCGGCCCAGTTCAGATCCGGCACCAGATCGAAAATGAGCGCCGAGAGATTGGCGGCATTGGCGATGAAGTCACGCTCGTCGTGCAGAAGCCCGCCGAGCTGGCCAGCCAGCTCACGATAGAATTCGGCCTTGTCACCGGCTTCGATTGTCTTTGCGGCAAACACTGTCTTACCTTTCAATCTTCGCATGCGTTGGCGCTCTGTGGCGGCGCGGCAATGGTCGATCGCTCCTGTGTGACCATTCGCGTGCAGCAATACCACCAACCTCGAACGCAGCAAATTGCGATCGCTCCGCACACTCAATATATCCAACCCGATATATCGATTCCATACGCACGCACGGGACTTTCGCAGCAATCCCGGAACACCAGGTCGCCGGCATGGTACTCGCAGAATTCGAGGCGTCGCGGAACGATTTGAAGGACGCGTCCGCGATCGAATGCCTGCTCGATATCGTGGGGCCGCTGTTGGGCACGCGCCAGCCGGCATAAGCGGCTCGCGGCTTGTCACCCGTCCGTTTCCGGAGCGGCCTTCACCCTTGTGATGATCTCGCCGAGCACCAGGTGCAGAGCATCGCGGTAGCCGTTGCGGGCTGACGGTCCGCTCTCGGCCGAGGTCATCACCACAGTCAGATCGAGGCTCGGCACGATGTAGAGCATCTGCCCGCCGTAGCCCCACGCGAAGTGTACCTCCTCGCCAGCGATCTGGCGGCCGAACCAACCGTAACCGTACTCGTCCCCGGAGAAACGCGAATTGGTGCGGTGCTGCCAGGATGCTGCGATCCATTCTGATGACACAAGCTGCTGGCCTGAGGTCGCGCGGCCGCCATTGCGGTAGAGTTCGCCGAAGGCAAGCAGGGAACGGGCGCTCATCGCCATCTGGTTGCCGCCGAGATAGATGCCTTGGGGATCGCGATCCCAGGCACCGATGCGAAAACCCTCGAGTAGCCCCAGCCAGTCGCTTGCCAGCGCCAGGGTCGACTTGCCGCTGACCTTCGTCAGGATCGCCGAAAGCAGGTGGGTCGATGCGGTGGAATAGAGCATCTCACCGCCCGGGTCGTCGTCGAAGGGCTGAGCGAGCGCCGTACGCACCCAGTTGCTGCTCGCGACCCATCGGCCATAGTTCGGCCCCGACAGCCGGCCAAGCCCGGCCTGCATCGACAGCAGGTTGCCGATGGTGATGTCGTTGATGCGCGGATCAGGCGAAGCCGGCAGGTCCGTCTTCAGGATCGGCGCGATCTTCTGGTCCGGCCCTTCGAGCAATCCCTTGTCGATCGCAATGCCGACCAGCGCCGAGATGATCGATTTTGACGCCGACTTGATGTTGGTCGCGTCGGTCACGCGGTTGCCGCGATAGCCGCGCTCGGCGAGGACCTTGCCGTCACGCGCGACGATCACGGTCTTCAGGGGCTCAAGCTCCTGCCGCGAAGCCAGTTCTTCCATCAAGGTCGAAACCGGCGCCACCACCTGGGCAGCCGCCGGCAAGGTGAGCAACGTCAGGACGACGAGTGCCAAGGCGACGATCCGGGCGAAGAGAACGGCAGCAAATCTGAACATGGAACAGCATCTAAGACGATCTTCCGCCGCCGTCATCCACTGCACGGCCATCTCACGGCGATTTGACAACCGGGTGACTGAAAGGCCGTGGCGCTGACCTCAGGCCGTCGGTTGCCTTGCAAAGGCCTCAACGAAACGCCGCAGGCTCTGTTCGACGAACTCCGCGACAGGCACTTCTGGGTCGAAACTCCACCAGAGCAGCGATCCCTGCCATTGCGATGCCATCAGGAGTCCGAGTCCAGGGGCAGCGGCGGGCAATCCCGAAAGACATTCGTCGAGCACGCCGGAAAGCACGTCGCGCCACGTCGCCCCCCGCGCACGGAGCAGCGGGTCCCGTAGGTCTTCCCGGAGAATTCGGAGATCGTCGGCATAGGATTCGATGGCGCCATAATCGCCGGACAGGCCGACGAGCAGCGCGATGGCTCCCTCCGGCGTTCTCGGCACCATCGCCACCAGCTCCGCCGTCTGGCGGTCAAGGCCGTCCCAGGCCTGGTTGAGCGCGCGCTGGATCAGCTTCGTTTTGTTTTCAAAGCGCTGCACGAGCGTGGCGCCAGAAAGGCCGGTGCTTGCGGCGAGCGCCGCGAACGTCAGGCCATCCGGCCCTTCGGCTCGCATCAGCGCGAATGCCGCCACCAGCACCTCTTCGTCTGGCATCGTTTTTGGTCGTGGCATCTTGACTCTCATTTATAACCGAACAATCATTTATATATCACGTTCAAGAGAAAGCACCAGCGGCTATCGGCCCCAAGGAGGAAAACCATGACTCTCGAAGGAAAAATCGCTCTGGTTGCCGGCGCGACACGGGGCGGCGGGCGCGGCATCGCTGCGGAACTCGGCGCCGCCGGCGCCACCGTCTACGTGACCGGCCGCACCACAAGGCAACAGCAATCCGAATACAAACGGCCCGAAACGATCGAGGAAACGGCCGACATCGTCACCAGCCTCGGCGGCAAGGGTATTGCCGTTCAGGTCGATCATCTCCAGCCGGACGAAGTCGCAGCGCTGGTCACGCGCATCCGCCGTGAACAGGGGCGGCTCGATATCCTCGTCAACGACGTCTGGGGCGGAGAAAACCTGTTCGAGTGGGAGAAGTCCGTCTGGGAGCACAATCTCGAGAACGGCCTGAGGCTTCTGCGCCTCGGCATCGACACCCACCTGATCACCGCGCACTACGCCCTGCCCCTGATGATCGAGAAGCCGGGCGGGCTGCTCGTCGAGGTCACCGACGGCACCGCCGAGTACAATGCCACTCACTACCGCATTTCCCCCTTCTACGACCTCGCCAAGGTGGGGGCCAACCGCATGGCCTGGGCCCATGCCAAGGATCTGGCGCCGCACTGTGCGACCTCGGTTTCGATCACGCCCGGCTGGATGCGCTCCGAAATGATGCTGGAGCATTTTCAGGCGACCGAGGAAAACTGGCTGGAGGGGACCAAGGTCCAGCCGCACTTCGTCATTTCCGAAAGCCCGCGTTTCGTCGGCCGCGCCGTGGCGGCGCTGGCGGCCGATCCGGACAAGGCGCGTTGGAACGGCCAGTCGCTGTCGAGCGGCGAACTGGCTCAGGTTTACGGTTTCACCGATCTCGACGGCTCGCGGCCCGATTGCTGGCGCTATATGCGCGAGGTGATGGAGGCAAACAAGCCGGCCGATGTCACTGGATATCGGTAAGCCTGATGTCGCATGCCGCTGCGGCTTCTCGATGCATCCCGCCCAATAGAGCGCGAGAAATGACGGTCATGACAGCGGCCGAGCTTGAACCGAAAGGCCGGCTCCTGTAGGTCCCGGTTCGACGGAACGGCGCGGCAGCGCAATCAGGTGTGATGGAAGATGGCGTCGCGGGATCGTTATTCGAGAAAGCTGGAATGCGCGAAATGCGGGGCGTCCGGTTTCGCTGAAGCCTCTGAAAATGACAAGGCGAAGGGCGGCAATCGCGGCTTTCTCATCGACGTCATGCCCAAGGGCTTTTCGACCGAGCGCACCTCTCCCGACCCCGCCAAGCACATGGTCCGCTGCCGCTGCGGCAACGTTTTTGCGTTCAGGCAGAAGACCGTCTACGCGCCCGGCAGCGAGCCACGGGGCTGACGCGCCTGGGGCAATCCGGCGCCCGTGTTGAGAAAAAATTCACCATCTTGTCTCAACATCGACCCAATCGGCGGGCAGCTATGGCGGCGCGCGTTCAAGTATTGTTGATCGCCAGCGCCCAGGACAAAGGCTTGCAGCCAGGGCTGCCACCGCTTAATCGCTGAACTAAAGCCGACCCGCTGTGCGTCGAACGCATGCCGTCGGTAACCGCGCCGAACGCAAGACGCTGGGCGGCGGCAGCATAGCCAGGAGCCCGCATGCGGCGCGAGACGATACAGAGCCCCTCTTCCCAAACGCCCTCCACTGGCAAGTTTTTCACGCAGGTGCGCCGGATGCGGCATGCTCTGGCGATCGGCGCGATGGCACTTGCGCTTTCCAGCTGCATGGCGCTCGATGCCGATGACGTGCGCGAACCGCCGCCGATCCCGGCCAAGCTGATCGCCGCCATGGCGAAGAACGGCAGCAAGCCGGAAAGCCCGGTTCTGGTGCGCATCTTCAAGCAGGAAAGCGAACTGGAAGTCTGGAAACAGAACAAGCAGGGCCAATACGCCCTGCTGAAAACCTACCCCATGTGCCGCTGGTCGGGGAAGCTCGGCCCGAAGACGAAGGTGGGCGACCGCCAGGCGCCGGAAGGTTTCTACCATGTCTCGGCCGGCATGCTGAATCCGAAGTCGCAGTATTTCCTGTCCTTCAATCTCGGCTATCCGAACCGGCTGGAATCGGCGCTCGGCTACACCGGCGAAGCGCTGATGGTGCATGGAGCCTGCTCGTCGTCGGGCTGCTACGCACTGACGGACCAGGGCGTCGGCGAGATCTACTCCGTCGTCCAGCGCGCGCTTGCCGGCGGTCAGGGCACCTTCCAGGTGCAGGCATATCCCTTCCGCATGACCGCCGAAAACATGGCCAAGTATCGCGGCGATCCGAATTTCGATTTCTGGAAGAACATCAAGCAGGGCTACGACATCTTCGAGACGACGAAGCGCCAGCCGAAGGTTTCGACCTGCGGTCGCCGTTATGTCTTCAACACCGAATTCGCCGATGGCGAGCCGTCCGATCCGCTCGCGGCCTGCCCCGCCGCTGCGACGGCGCCAGACGCCGGGCTCGTGGCAAAGCTGCAATCGGAGGACGCGAAGCTCGCGGGCCTGATGGCAAACCAGACGTCGGCGCCGCTCAACGCCTATGTCGACGGCGGGATGCATCCGAGCTTCCGGGCGCTCCTTGAGAAAAACGGCGCCGAAAAGCTGGCAGCGAAGATCTCGGGAACTAAGTATCCTATCAGCCGACCCGAAGCGGCGCTGGCGGATCCCTACGCCGGCCTGTGATCGTTCGTCGGCTGGCGACGCACAATTGACCTAAAAGACCGGTTGCATCGCCAGAAGCGAACACAGGACGATCGAGGGTTCCATGCCTGAAAGAGAGATCCGCCGCCGCACATTCCTGCAACTCTCCGCGGGGTTCGCGGCCGTCGGATTGGCAGGCTGCGCCTCGACGCGGCCGACGGTGACGCGCTCCTATGCGCCGGAACCTATCCCAGAGACGAACGCCTTCCTTGCCGATATGTACGGCGAGAAGCCGAACGAACCCTATCCGCTGCCGGCCATCCCCTACGAGAAGATCGAGCCCCGCTTCTACCGCCAGATGGTCGCCGATCCGACTGGCGAGAAGCCGGGAACGCTGGTCGTCGACGTCGGCAACCACTTTCTCTATCGGGTCTACGAGAATGGCCAGGCGATGCGCTACGGCGTCGGTCTTGGGCGCGCCGGCTTCGCCTGGGCCGGGCGCGGCGTCATCCAGTACAAACGCGAATGGCCGCGCTGGAAACCGCCGAACGAAATGGTGGCGCGCCAGCCCGAGCTGCAACAATTCAGCATCGAGGCCGGGGGCATGGACCCCGGGCTCAAGAACCCGCTCGGCGCGCGCGCCATGTATATCTTCCAGAACGGCGAGGACACGCTCTACCGCATCCATGGCTCACCGGAATGGTGGACCATTGGCAAATCGGTATCCTCGGGTTGCGTGCGCATGATCAACCAGGACGTGGTCGACCTCTACAATCGCGTGCCAAACGGCACGCCGATCGTCGTCACCGATCTGTCGGGCGGTGGCATGGTGCAATCGCAGCCGATGCCGGAAATACAGCCACTTCCGGACTCCCAGCCACTTCCGGATTCGCAGCCACTGCCGCAGCCGCAGGACTACATGCAGATGGGACCGGACGGACTTCCGCCGCCTCAACCGCTCTGAGGCAAGCCGTCCGGTGATAGCTGGAAGGTTACGCCAAAGCGTAGCGCGTCACAAGACGAGCAGCGGCGTCTTACCTCTGACGCGATCGTAGAGATCGATCGCGTCCTGCTGCAGCATGCGCACGCAGCCGGCGGATGCGTTCTTGCCGATCGAGCGCCACTGCGGCGAGCCGTGGATGCGGTAGAGCGTGTCCTGACCGTTCTGGAAAATGTACATGGCGCGCGCGCCGAGCGGATTGTCGAGGCCCGGATCCATGCCGCCGGCGTCGATGCCGTATTTCTTGAGGTGCGGCTGGCGCGCTACCATGTCGTCCGGCACCGTCCAGCGCGGCCACTTGCGCTTCCAGTGCACGACCGCGCGCCCCTTCCAGGCGCGGCCCGCAGCACCGAGACCGACGCCGTAGCGGATGGCGCGACCGCCCGGCAGTACGTAGTAGAGGAACATCGTCTGGGTATCGACGACGATCGAATGGGCCGGCTCGTTGGTGGCATAGGCCACTTCCTGGCGCAGGAACTGCGGCTTGATCTCACCGTACTGGATGCCCGGAACGTCGTAGCCCTCGTCCTTCACCGGCGCATAGGCCTTGGCGTAGTCGAAGGTCTTCGTCGCCACGCCCGAGGCATCGGCTGCCTTCTCCGGCGAGCCACCGTCCCCGGCGATCGGCTCGATCAGCTTCGGCTTCGGTTCTGGTTTCGGGATCTGCGTGCAAGCGCTCAAGACAGAGCTGGCGATCACCGCGAGCAGCGAGCGGCGGGACAAATTCATCGACACGTTATTCTATTCCAGGTTGGGGATTTCGGTAGGAAATGTTCTGAGGAGAGGCCCGAGGCTGTTGGGCCGAACCGTGACCGAAATGTGGTGAAAATCATTCTTTGGCGTGGATCGCCGCTCGCTGAGAGCACTCGTTTCCAGAGTGTTGCAGAATTCCCGCGCCACCTCCGTTGGCTGCCTTAGCCAATGGCCAGATCGCCCTTCGTGGGATCCGGAATGACGACGATGGTGCTGCCGTCGCGCACCTGATCGTAGAGGTAGACGACATCCTGATTGAGCAGGCGAATGCAGCCCGACGAGACCGCCTTGCCGATCGAATGCGCCTCGGGACTACCGTGGATGCGATAGAGCGTGTCCTTGCCGTCCTTGTGGATGTAGAGCGCACGGGCGCCGAGCGGGTTCTTGATCCCCGGCGGCATGCCGCCATTGGCGATGCTGTAGGGGGCGAGCTTCGGTTGGCGCGCGACCATCTCGTCGGGCGGCGTCCAGCGCGGCCATTTGCGCTTGTAGGCGACGATCGCGCGACCGGACCAGACGAAACCCTCGCGGCCGACGCCGATGCCGTAGCGCATCGCCCTCCCGCCGGGCAGTACATGATAGAGATACTTCGCCGGCGTATCGACGATGAGCGTGCCGGGCCGCTCGCCGCTCGGATAATCCACCTCCTGTCGCCAGAACTTCGGATCGACCTCGGCAACCTTCACCTCGGGGATCGGAAACTCTTCATCCGGCATCGCGTAGTACATCGGCGGCACGACCGGCCCGGCCGCGGCGCGGACGGGTGTTGCCGCCGCCAGCACCACCGCCGGCGTCGGGCGCGCGGTCGCGCAACCAGTGACGAACAGCGAGGCTGCTCCGACGACAAGGCTACGGCGGGTGAGCGTGATGCCGGTCTTGTGATCGGCCGTGGATGAAGAGGGCTCGTTTGGTTCGGTCATATCGGGCATTCAACGATTCGATTGTTGCAATGCCGCTTCAGAGGGAAGTCCTACCTTAAGGCTGCCTTAAGGGAGCGAGTTAAGAGTTCCGCTCTCAAAAATGTGAGGAATAGCAATGCGAGTCCTGATCGTCGAAGACGACGATATCCTCAGAGACGGGCTGAAGGTCGGCCTGGCGCTGGCCGGATTTACCACCGATGCCGTCGGCACCTCCGACGCTGCGGCGACGGCGCTCGCCGCCAACAGCTTCGACGCGATCGTACTCGACCTGATGCTGCCGGATGGTTCCGGCATGGATATCCTCAAGGACTTGCGCTCCAGCCAGAATGACACTCCCGTGCTGTTGTTGACGGCCCGCGACACGGTTCGCGATCGCGTGGCCGGCCTCGACACCGGCGCCGACGACTACCTCGGGAAACCCTTCGACCTCGACGAAGTGGCCGCGCGGTTGCGGGCGCTGTCTCGGCGGTCTACCGGCCGCGCGACGGCGGCGATCGAATGGGCAGGCCTGCGGCTCGATCCCGCCCGGCAATCGGTGGAACAGGCCGGCAAGCCGGTGCAGCTCTCGCGGCGTGAGTATTCGATCCTGCACACGCTGATGGCACAGCCCGGCGTCATCTTTTCGAAAACCAAGCTCGAAGACAGGCTCTACGGCTGGCAGGAGGAAATCGAAAGCAACGCCGTCGAGGTTCATATCCACCACCTGCGCAGCAAACTCGGCCCCGACCTGATCGAAACCGTCCGGGGCATCGGCTATCGGCTGGGTGGGGCCGGCTGATGCGGTCGCTGCGCACTCGCCTCTTCGCCATACTGTTGATCACGACAGGACTGCTGTGGCTGTCAGCGACGGTCTGGATCTTCCTCAGCACGCGCGCCGAGGTCGAGCGTGTGCTCGACGCGCGGCTGATGGAGGCCGCGCGCATGGTGAATTCCCTGATCGTCAGCCCCGACATGATGAAGGAGGAAGGCGACGGTGACGCCAACCGTGCGGCGCAGAGCGCGATCAAGATTCCGGTTCTGGAGCACCCGCACTACGACCGGCAGCTCTCCTGCCAGATCTGGTCGCTGGACGGCACGCTGATCGGCAAGTCGGACAGCGCTCCCGACACCACGCTCGCGCCGCATGCGATGGGCTTCTCGGAAACCGTCATCAACGGTGAGACCTGGCGGGTTTTCGCGGTTGAGAATGCCAGCCTCGGCGTGCGCGTCCTCGTCGGCGACAATCTTCGCATCCGCGACCGGCTGGTCAACGATCTGGTCAAGGGCCTGCTGCTTCCCGCCCTTCTGATCATTCCGTTGCTCGCCGTCCTGATCTGGCTCAGCGTCGGGCGCGGGCTGGCACCGCTTCGGAAACTTGCGGGCGATCTCGCCGCGCGCGAGGCTTCGGATCTGCACGCGATCGAAGACGTGGGCACGACGCGTGAAATCAGCCCGGTGTTGAAATCGCTGAACGGCCTCTTCGCCCGCGTCGCCGGTGCCCGCGAGCGCGAACAGAACTTCATCGCCTTTGCCGCCCACGAACTGCGCACACCTCTGGCCGGCCTCAAGACGCAAGCCCAGGTCGCGCTTGCCAGCGACGACGGCGAGATCCGTGAGAAGGCGCTCGGCCAGATTGTCGCCGGGGTCGACCGGACCGGCAAGCTGGTGCGGCAACTGCTCGACATCGCCTCCGTCGAGGCCTCCGAGACTGCCAAGCCAGCAGGGGCCTTCAATGTCGGTGAAATATTGACAGATCTTCGGACCGAACTCGCCGGCCAGGCTCACCGGGTCGACGTCGCCATCGACCCGCACCTCTTGGGTGTGAAGATCGAGATGGATCCGGACCTGTTTCGCCTGGCGGCGCGCAACCTCCTGGAAAATGCGATCAACCATTCGCCGCCTGGCGCAACAGTCTCCTGCACCTGCGAGATGGCGGCCGGCCGCCTCGTCATTGTGATCAACGACACAGGCCCCGGCATTCCCGACGAGGAGATGCCGCACGTGACCGAGCGCTTCTTCCGCGGCCGCTTCAAGACATCGGTCGGCAGCGGCCTGGGCCTCAGCATCGTCGAACGGGCGCTGGATCGTACCGGCGCGGAGCTCGAGCTCCGCAACCGGGAGCGCGGCGGTTTGTCGGCCCGCATCGCGCTACAGCAAAGCCTCATCCGGTGACCAGCCTCCGGGCCGAAGCACAAACCTAGCTCGAAAGGAGGCGTTGACCTCAGGATCAGGCGTGACACGCTCAGGCATGGTTTACAGCGGTCATCGGCGAGAGCCCAATCTCCGGATGGCGCGAACTGAGAGGAGAAAGTCATGGCAGCGAACGGCAGCTACAACGGAAAATGCTTCTGCGGCGCAGTCGAGATCGAAGTGAGCGGCGATCCGGCCGCCATGGGCTTTTGTCATTGCAATTCGTGCCGGACGTGGTCGGCGGGACCCGTGAATGCCTTCACGCTTTGGCCGCCGGAGAAGGTCCGCATCGTCAAGGGCGCGGACAATCTTGTCGGCTACCAGAAGACCGCGACGAGTGTGCGCAAATGGTGCAAGGCCTGCGGCGGTCACCTCATGACCGAGCATCCGCTCTGGGGCGTGACGGACGTCTTTGCTGCGGTCATCCCGACACTGCCGTTCAAACCCGCGCTCCACGTCAACTATCAGGAGACGGTGCTGCCGATGAAGGACGGCCTACCCAAGTATCGCGATTTCCCCCCGGCATTCGGCGGCACCGGAGAATTGATCGCGGAGTGAATCAGGGCGCAGCCGGAGCGATGCTCGCCAAATAGTGCTGAAGGGCTGTGCGCGTGTTGACGAACAGGCGATCGGGGCCGAGTTGATCGGCAAAACCGGAGGCCCGCACATAGGCGAGCACATCCGGGTTCAGCTCGGCCAGCCAGACGGTGACCCCGTGTTCGCTGATGCGACGCTCGCCCTCCATCATCATTTGCAGCGCGGAGTACTCGATATCGAAGACCCGGCTCATGTCGAGCACGAGAACCTTGGGCTTGTGCTTGGCGACCAGCATCTGCGCCTGGTCTGCCACTTGCTGTGCATTGGCAAAGAACAGGCGCCCCTCCGGCCGAAGGATCAGCAGCCCTTCGAAGGTCTCGTCGTCAGGATGATCCGGCGACAGCGGCCGGAGCCGATCGGTGCCGCGCTTGCGGCCGACGACATAGACCTTCGCCGATGCCGCCTGGCGGGCCAGTCCGATGAAGGAAAGCACGATCGCGACGATGATGCCCTGCAGCGTCCCGAAGAGCAGCACGCCGAGGAAGGCCGCCAGCGCCCACTGAAACTCCATTCGCCGGACCTTGCGGACCGACCAGAAATCCGCCGGTTTGATAAGCCCGATCGAATAGACGATGACGATTGCCGCCAGGACCGCCTGCGGCAGCAGACCGAGCAGAGGCGCCAGCACCAGCATCGTGGCAGCCGCTGCAGCCGCGGTCACCAGCGACGCCACCTGCGAATGTCCACCGACGGCGCGCACGACGGCCGTCTGTGAAGTTCCGCCGCCGGCGCTCATGGCGCCGAACAATGCACCGCCTAGATTTGCAGCACCCGTTGCCAGCAATTCGCGGTTCGCCCTGATCGGCGGGTCGGAGGGGGCGGCAAATGCACGTCCCGCGGCGATGGTCTCGGTGAAGCTCATCAAGGCGATGCCGAGCGCGCCGGGCAGAAGCTCCTGAGCAAGACCGAGGCTCGGAAGCGTGATCGAAGGCAGAGACTGCGGGATGAAGCCGACGGTGGAGACACCGAGCGCCTCGAGGCCGGCGAACCAGGAAAGCGCAATGCCTGCAGCCACCGCCAGAAGCGGCGCCGGCGAATGCGGCCAGAGCCGCTCCATCGCAAGAAGCGCCACCAGCGCCGCAGCCGCAATTGCAAGCGTCAGTAGCGAGGTCTCGGACAGATGGCCGGCGATGCTCAGGATATCCCGGAAGAAGCCTTCCTTGGTGAAGTGAAGGCCAAGCAGCTTCGGCACCTGGTCGAGCACGATGACGAGGCCGATGCCGGCCTTGAAGCCGATCAGGACCGGCGAGGAGATGAAGTTGGCGACGAAGCCGAAGCGGAGAAGCGAAGCCAGGATGAGAAGCCCACCGGTCATCGCCGTCAGCGTCGCGGTTGCCGTTATCAACTTGCCGGGATCGCCATCCGGGACGGCAAGGCCGAGCTGTGTTCCGGCGAGAATGGCAAGGGTCGTGGTCGACGAGACGCTCAGCACCCGGGACGTGCCGAGAAGCGCGTAGATGATCATCGGCACGAAGGCGGTGTAGAGACCGACACTGACAGGCAGACCGGCGACCGTGGCATAGGCCATCGCCTTTGGCAGAACCACGGCAGCGGCCGTGAGACCTGCAATCACGTCGAGCCGGAAACCCGCAGTGGCACCGCGACCGTCGCCGACAGGCGAATGCTCGTTCGATGCCATCCGGACTATCCTCTGGCAGGAGCTTTCATGAAGTTATTCTAAAGCGATAGCACTGGGTAAAATCCGTTGCAAGGAACGCCTCAGCCACACTTCGGGCATCGCTTGTCGCCTACCAAAGCAGACGCTGGCAGGCTGCTCGACTTGCGGATATCTTGAGGACTGCGGGTGCCGGGCCGAGAGGAGATTTCGGCGGCAGGAAGCGAAGCCAAGGCGGACCGTCGCAGGCGTACGGAATCGTTAGCACGGCGGGCTTCCTACCCGGCGAGAGGGAGGGTTGCGTGGCGAAATCTCATCGCAGGAGCCATTCGAAAAGAATGCGGCGCCTGTTCTTCTCCAATCTCTACCAGCAACTTCAGGTGCTCTGGCCGATCTTCTCCGCAATCCTGATCGTGATGACCGGATGCGGTGTCATCATTGGCCGCATCGAGGAATGGCGGCTCGACGAAGCCCTCTATTTCACCTTCGTCACCGGGCTGACGATCGGCTACGGCGATATCACGCCCAAACACCTGAGCGCACGGCTGCTGGCTCTGGTGATAGGCTTTTCCGGCATCGTCCTGACCGGCCTCGTCGCGGCCATCAGCGTTCAGGCGCTGAACGCGACGAGCAAGGATGAAACGGACGATCGCTGAGGAGAGCGGGCCGGCAAAGTTTGCCCGCTCCCCGTCCAAGTCTGCCGAAGCTTAGCCGGCCACGAAGCGCCCTTCAGACACGATTTCGGAGAGGGCTTTGCGCGGGCTTGGTTGCTCGCGCTGTTGCAGCGCCTCCGGAAGCAGAGCCTTGTCGCCGAGGCGTCCGATCGCGACGGCAGCCTCGATGCGGTAGTTTTCGGGAACTTCGAGTTCGGCCCGCGCGCGCTCGTAGTCGATGCCGGCCATGCCGTGCGCCTGCCAGCCGGAATGGGCCGCCTGCAGGGCGAGTGCACCCCAGGCGGCGCCCGTATCGAAGGAATGGGTGTAGGAAGGCATCTCCTCGCTGGCGCCTGGCGGCAGCAGGGAGGTTTTCGACAGCACGAAGATGAGGGCCGAAGCCTCTTTTGCCCAACTGCGGTTGAACTCGTTCAGAAGACCGAGCAGCTTCTCCCAGTCCTGTCCGCCGCGGCGGGCATAGACGAAATGCCAGGGCTGGGCATTGTAGGCTGATGGCGCCCAGCGGGCGGCCTCCAGGATTTCGAACAGTTCGGCCTCGGAAATCTCTTCGCCCGAGTAGGCCCGCGGCGACCAGCGTTCGAGAAAAAGCGGATTGATCGCGTGATCCGCGACGCGTGAATTCACATGCAATGTCATGGGGATGGTCCATTCATCGGCGACGTGCTGCCGCCTTTCGGGTTGGTCATTGACGACCGAAGCTTTCGTATCGGTCGCAACGACTTCTCAAGGTCGAGATTTCATCGGAGAGTTCGGCGATGCGGTCCCTGAGCTCATTGGCCGTGCCGTCCTCGACATCGTCGAAGCCAAAACAGTCCCGCGCCTCGTGCAGTTCCAAACGGCCCTGCAGGACCTCGCGAATTGCGCTCAAACGCTCAAATTGCCGCAGCATACTCATCTCGGACCTCATTTCAGCCGATCAACGCAAACCTGCACCGACCGGAGGCGTTTCTGCCAGCTCGATTCCTGACCGAGCCTCTCCGAGATTATCCACTTAAATAGTGGATTAAAGGAATTCTGACCCAAAGAGCGAGCGAGAGATGAAAAACTGCTCCGCTTTTGAAAAACTGCTCCGCTTTTGATGCTGTGGACGGCTCCTCCGCCGGCATCGCGATGTGCCATATTTGCGGTGTTGTTAGGGACCGCATGGGAGGAGCCATCCATGGAAGAGATTACCACGATTGGACTCGACATTGCCAAGTCGGTGTTCCAGGTGCACGCCGTTTCCGCAACTGGCACGGTGGTCGTTCGCCGACAACTGAAGCGCCGCTATGTTGTTCAGTTCTTCGCGGGCCTCAACCCCTGCCTGGTGGGCATAGAAGCCTGCGCAACAGCCCATCACTGGGGGCGGGAGCTGGCAAAACTTGGCCACGAGGTTCGGCTGATGCCGCCAGGCTATGTGAAACCTTACGTCAAGCGCAACAAGAACGATGCTGCTGATGCCGAGGCCATTTGCGAAGCGGTGACGCGCCCGAACATGCGGTTTGTCCCGATCAAAACAGTGGATCAGCAGTCAATCCTGATGCTTCATCGTACCCGTATGCTGTTCATTCGCCAACGCACGATGACCATCAACGCCGTCCGCGCTCATCTCGCCGAGTTCGGCATCGTCGCGGGTATCGGCCGCAATGGGCTGCAGGTG
>NZ_FMXF01000026.1:0-89192 GCF_900103435.1 Sinorhizobium sp. NFACC03 | reverse complement strand
CGCATCTGCTGGAAGGGAGCTGGCCGACGGAAGCCGTTCTGGCTGAGGTTGCCGTCTCCAAGCATTCCGAACATATGCCGCTCAACCGGCAGGCCGAGGTCATGGCGCGACACGGGGTGCCGATAGACCGCACCGTCCTGGCAGATTGGATGGGCAGGACGGGTGCTGCGATCGCGCCGGTGGTCGACCACATGGCCGAACGGCTGCTGTGGGAAAGCACGCGGCTTTATGTCGACGAGACAACGGCTCCGGTGCTTGATCCGGGGCGAGGCAAGACGAAGACCGGTTATCTGTGGGCCGTGCTGCGTGACGACCGCGGCTGGAATGGCTCTGCGCCGCCAGGCGTGGTGTTCCATTACCGGCCCGGGCGTAAAGGCGAATATGCCGCTGAAATCCTTGACGGGTTTAACGGGACAATCCAAGTGGATGCCTACGGTGGTTACTCTCACCTCGCCACGTCGGACCGGATGGGTGGCGATCCCTTGAAGCTGGCTTTCTGTTGGGCGCACGGGCGCAGAAAGCTGATCAAGGCCACGCCAAAGAGCGGATCGCCCATCGTCAACGAGGCGCTGGTGCAGATCGCCGCGCTCTACAAGATCGAAGACAGTATCCGGGGCTCAGATCCCGAACATCGCCGGGCAGTTCGACAGGACCTGTCCCTCCCGCTGGTGGACGAGTTCTTCACCTGGCTGGCAGCGCAAGCCAAGCGCGTCTCACGCAAATCTGACCTCGGAAAAGCCCTAGCCTATATGCTGACGCGGCAGGATGGCTTCCGGCTGTTCCTGGACGACGGCCACGTCGATATCGACTCCAACCTGGTGGAAAACGCGATCCGCCGACCGGCCATGAACCGCCGCAATGCGCTCTTTGCGGGGCACGATGAAGGAGGGCGCAATTGGGCTCGATTTGCCAGCCTGATCGGCACTTGTAAAATGAACGGCGTTGAGCCCTACGCCTATCTGTGCGACCTCTTCACCCGCCTCGCAAATGGCCACCTCGCCAAGGACATCGAAGCCCTGATGCCATGGGCCTATGCCGCCCGCATCAAGGCCTCACAATGAGCTCGTCAGGTACTCTTCGGTGAGCTCATTTGACGGCCCCTAGATCAACTTCTGATCGCTGCAACTGAAAAATCGATGGGGCGTGGACGCCGCATACGTTGGTTCGATGTGCTATCAGGGAAATGAAGCTGGCGACTTCGCATTGGGAATCGGAAGCGGAGGGATGGTGCAACTGCTCGTGGCTGCCGCGTCCGCGCAAAAGGCTCTGGTACGGTCTCTCAAACTCAACCCTGATCCTGCATCGAATGAGCGGGGTCCGCGGCGCGACGAGACGGATTGGCGGTTGCCCGTCCGGGTTCAGCCACAACGCTTCAGCCTCCAAGCGCGCCGCAGGGATACCAGGCGCTGTCGGCAGCAGACAGCGAGTGAACGATCATGTGAGCCGCGCGTTACCTGTCAAATGGTGAGGTAAATTCATGACTCGAACCTCTCGAAGCAACGGCCGCCGAGCGGAACTGCTCCACATTGGGCTCGTTGTATTTGCAATGTTGATTATCGCGGCAATGGTGGCGCTTCTGTAAGGCGATGTGCAAAGCAGTTGGCAAAGAACATACTGCCAATTGTGATCGGCCCCATTGTTCCCACACCCGTACTGGCACCCAGAGCCTCGGCCCGTTGGGTAACGGTCTCGCCGTATCGCCATGGCGAGGCTTGGTGTTTAAAGGCCAAACCCGTTTGTCGCTCGCTGTTTCGGTCAGAGGGAGAAGTTTGCGTTAATTCAACACTCACTCCGCTCGTGTCGGAAGACGCTGGCATGCGGTGCGTGCGCCTTGGTTCCATACTCCATCTTTTTGGCCCAGAACGTGAACATGCTCGCAACAAGCCGTGCTCGGGGCTCGTGAAGAACGGCTCCCTTCGCGCCGAAAACGACCTTCGAGCCACGGCTCATATCGCGACGAGCCTCCGAGCATATCTCAGCAACGCGGTCAAAGGTTGTGGGTTGTTAAATGTTTACAGCTTTGCGCATCCCCTCGCTTTCGTGGCTCTAGATTTCGTGCAGGCAATCCTGAGTCAGCCGAGTGTTGGCTGCCACCGGCCCTGCCACCGGGACTATGTTTGCCAGCCGCCTCGTTTCGTGGCGACCGTCTCGCAGCCGGATTCTGGCCGCGTGCTTGGAATTAATGACGGGCGAGACTGTTTCAGCTGGGACTTTGGCATGACGCTGACGTGCCCTCCTGGCTGGGTAAGCCTCGATTTTGAGGAGACTCGCATCATGAAGATTTCGTCCAGATTTCGTTCAGTCGCGGCTGCGGTTATCGCTGCAGCAGGAATCAGCTTTGCCGGCACCGCGCATGCCGACAGCGGTACGATCAGCTTCTCAGTCTACAAGGCTGCCTTCTTTGTGGGCGGTTCTGGAGGCGAGGGCACGCTGACCTTCCATGGTCGTCGCTATCCCATCTCTGTCGGCGGCATCTCGGGCGGCCTCGCCTTCGGGGCTTCTAAAACCTATTTCCATGGTACCGTTCGCCACATTCGCCGCGCCCGCGATGTGACGGGGGTCTACGGTGCGGCGGGCGGTGGCGGCGCGCTCGGCAAAGGGGCCCAGGTGATCGTCATAACCAATGACAAGGGCGCCCAACTCGAGCTCTCAGGCAAGCAGGTAGGCCTGAAAGTCAACGCCGATCTCAGCGGTCTTGCCATCACGGTGAAGTAAGGGCCGTCGCTCCGTTCGTCGTCCCTGCGGTCGGCCCACGACGCTGAATACAAAGGCCGGCTTTTCAGCGCTACCATCTAGGAAGCGGCCGTTCCACTGTCGGCCCCATTTCGGTCGTTCAATGGCGCGCGTTCAATGATCGCTCGTCCGTTCACCGTTCAGGCCAAAGGCCGTCAACTCGAACTACCCGTTAGAGACGATCGCCGCCTGCCAATGCGACGAAATTGGCCGACTGTGAATCCCTCGCCTTGAACGGAACCGGACCGATGGCGTTTTGTCGCGTCGCTTAAGCCACTTGCGTTATTGAACAATGCAAGAGACGCTGCGTGCAGGGCACTTCCCCCTTGCGATACCATCGCGATCAGCGCCAATCGTTAAGGCGGCACCTCCGAGATCACCTCCCGGCCCGGTACAGGATTCGATCGCCTGTTCCCTTGGTGTTAGAATTAGGACGAACCTGCGGAGTCGAATATGACGACCAGAGTAACCGCCCTGCCTGATCAGACGGACTTCGACGTGAACGCCAGCGAGACCTTGCTGGAGGCGGCCTTGAGATCGGGCGTGCCGTTCGCGCATGCATGCGGCGGGCGGGCGAAATGCTCGACCTGCCGTGTCTGGATCCTCTCTGGCTTGGAGGCCTGCCCAAATCGGAATGCCGCTGAGGCT
Source organism: Sinorhizobium sp. NFACC03 (assembly GCF_900103435.1). Lineage (NCBI taxonomy): Bacteria > Pseudomonadati > Pseudomonadota > Alphaproteobacteria > Hyphomicrobiales > Rhizobiaceae > Sinorhizobium > Sinorhizobium sp. NFACC03. The sequence goes on along the minus strand of NZ_FMXF01000026.1, from coordinate 85,811 downwards.
TCGATGGCCGATCGATTGAGTTTGACGGACGAAGTTCGGTTGGCTTGCCAGCTTAAACCTCAAGGCGACCTTCGTATCCGGCGATTGGTGTTGGACGAAACCGACCTGATGATCACCAACCAACTTGGCGCAACAGCCGCGACACGTTCTGGGGAAGCGAAGCACGTCACGGTGTTCTTCAGCGACATTGTCGATTTCACGGCGCTGTCGGAGAAGCTCTCTGCCTACGACGTGATGTATCTACTCAATCGCTACTTCGCCCAGGTCGGCGACATCATCGAGAAGAATGGCGGGTTCATCGACAGTTTCATTGGTGACGGGCTCATGGCCATATTCGGCATTGATGGTCAACCTGACGCACCGCTTCGCGCCGTCAATGCAGCCCTTCAGACTCTCGGCACCGTGGATCGATTGAAGCCGTTCTTTGCCTCGATGTATGGCATCGACTTCGAGATCCGCATCGGCCTCAACTACGGCGAGGCTGTCATCGGGACATTAGGTTTTTCCGGACATGGCCGACTGACCGCCATTGGTGACGTTGTGAATGTGGCGAGCCGGATCGAGGCCGCCAACAAGGATGCCGGTACGCGGCTGCTGATATCCGAACCGCTCCGTAACGCACTTGCCGATAAAGTTGAAATCGCTGACTTTGTCAGAGTGCGCCTTCGCGGTACAAGCGAGCGCACGACGCTATTCGAAGTAGGTAGGCTGAGGCCCGAAATCGACGCCGATCTCAACGCCAAGCCCTCCCGCGAAACCATCCGACATGGCGGCAGAAGGTGGGTTTGCGCTCTAGCTGAACAAGACCTTCAGCTCCACGAAAGGCGGATCCTCGACTTCGAGGACTATGATATCGTTATCGTTCGCGAAGCGGATGGCTATTGTGCCTTCAACAACGCCTGCCCACATCTTCATCTGCCTTTATACGAGCGTCGCAGTCCAGCCCAGACAAAAGGGCTGCAACTCCCACACACCGAAAGTGCGATTACCAGCGATCTTGGCCTGGTCTGCCGATGGCATCAGAGCTGTTTTGATCTGCTCACAGGCGAAATCAGGCAGTGGGCGCAGTTGCAGCAGGATGGCACCGCGCCTGGCTATGAATACGCGGGCGACATTTCGAAAAACCGCGCCAAGCTGGTCGTTTACCCGTGCCGCGTGCAGGACGGCTCTGTCTGGATCGGGTTGGACTGACCGCCCTGGCTTTGCCGGAGACCGGGTGGGTTAAGCTCCGAACATGGCTGGCTCGATCGACCTGGCGTAAGACTGCTCCGTCGCAAAGGCGAGGACCAGATCAGCCTTGCTCAGTGCATCATCGCCAGCGCGGCCGTGAAGAAATCCTCGCCTCCGAAGTTTCCCGATTTCAGCGCCAGTAGCATATCGCCCTGCGCATTGCCGACCGTTCGCAGCACCGGCACACCGGGCGCGATCTCCGGGCCGATCAGGAAGGCTGGAATGGCCAGCCTGTCGACCGCGGCACCCGCGGTTTCTCCGCCGGCGATCACCAGGCGCCGCACGCCTCTTGCCACCAGTTCGGCGGCGATGATCGACGTTGCGGATTCGATCGCGTGACCGGACGCCTCGCGCCCATATAGTGCTTGCAACCGGGACACGGTTTCCGGCGCTGCGCTCGCGGCGACGACGATGGGACCGGCCGAGATGCGGTCCCCGGCCCAGGAAATCGCCGCGGCGATCTCATCCGGGCCGGCAAGCAGCCGCTCCGGGTCGAGCCGCAGAACGGGCATCGACCGTTCGACGACGTCGAGCTGATGCAGCGTTGCCTTGGAACAACTGCCGGCAACGACGGCGGAAAGCCCGCCCACGGGGAAAATGGCGTTCGCCGTTGTAGCGTCGCCGGCAGGAGCCCGGCCGGAGCGGACGAGTGCACGGGCAAGGCCAAGCCCGAGGCCCGACGCGCCGGTGGATACCGGCGTTTCCAGTGCGATCGCGCCAAGCGTCTCGAGATCGCGTTCGAAGATCGCGTCGGCAATTGCCGACCTGACACCTGCCTCACGCAGGGCCTCGAGCCGGACCCTGACTGTATCGGGTCCCGCCGCGATTGCCGGCAGATCTATAAGCCCGACGGCGCCGCGCGACTGTATGGCCATCACCCGCACGAGATTGGCGTCGTGCATCGGATTGAGGGGATGGTCCTTGAGCGGGCTTTCGTTCAGCGGCTGTCCGCCGACGAAGAGATGGCCGAGATAGACGGTACGGCCCGTTTCCGGAAAGGCAGGCGTCACCAGCACAAGTCCACCGCCCGCGGCATCACTCAAAGCCTCGGTGACCGGACCGATATTGCCGGCATCGGTGGAATCGAAGGTCGAGCAGACCTTGTAAAGCACATGGGCGGCACCGCGCCGGCGCAGCCATCGTTCGGCCGCGGTCGCGGCTGTTACGGCGTCAGCGGCAGGCACCGAGCGGATCTTCAGGGAGACGACAACCGCGTCTACATCCGGCAGCGCCAGCGACGGATCGGGGATGCCGACCGTCTGCACCGTGCGCAGTCCGTTTTTCGTCAGCGTATTGGCGAGGTCGGAGGCACCCGTATAGTCGTCAGCGATCGATCCGAGCAATATAGCCACCGTCTAGCTCCTTGCAAAAGGTCTGAACCAGCCAAGACCGTCCAGTGTGTGGCCGCGCGGGATGTATTCGCAGCCGATGAAACCGTCATAGCCAATGCGGTCGATTTCGCCGAACAGATAGGGATAGTTCAGCTCCTCCCCGTCCGGCTCGTTGCGTGACGGCACGCTGGCGATCTGGATATGGCCGGTGATCGGCATGAGGCGGCGCAAGGCCATGACCACGTCACCATGGATGATCTGACGATGATAGACATCGAACTGGAGCTTCAGGTTCGGCAGGCCGAGTTCCCCGATCAGGCGCTCGGCCGTGCCGAAATCATCGAGGAAATATCCCGGCATGTTTCGCCCGTTGATCGGCTCGAGCAACAGGTCGATGCCCTTCTCTGAGAGCCGCCCCGCAACGTAGACGACGGAGCGTCGGTAAGATGAGGCTGCGTCCTCGTCGTTTGGATCAGCAAGGCCGGCCATCAGGTGCAGCCGCCCGACACCCGTCGCGGCCGCATAGTCCAGCGCCCGCTCGACGCCCGCTTTCAGCGCATCGAACCGTCCGGGAAGCACCGCGATACCCCGCTCGCCGGCGGCCCAATCGCCGGGCGGCAGGTTGAACAAGGCCTGCTGCAGATTGTTGCGGGCGAGCCGTTCGGCGATTGCCTCCGGTGTGGCTTCATAGGGAAAGAGATATTCGACGGCGGCAAACCCGGCATCGGCCGCAGCGTCGAAGCGGTCGAGGAACGGCCATTCGTTGAACATCATCGTCAGGTTGGCGGCGAAAACCGGCATGGTGGTGTTCCTTTTACAGGCTCTGCAGTTCTTTGGTCGCACCGGGCAATGTTGCGCCCGAGAGCTGGGCGTAGAGGCGCGCGAGCGACGAATCGTCGTCGCGGCCCATGCCGGCTCCGGACGCGCCCAGATACATCTGCAGGGCCGCAGCTGCGAGCGGTACCGGATAGCGCTCCGAGCGAGCCATATCCTGGACGATGCCAAGATCCTTGACGAAAATCTCGATGCTGCTCAGCGGACTATAGTCTCCGGCCAGCACATGCGGCACGCGGTTTTCGAACATCCAGGAATTGCCGGCCGAGGCCGTGATCACTTCATAGACCTTGTGGAGGTCGAGGCCCTGCTTGGCGGCAAACGTTATCGCTTCGCAGGCGGCCGCGATGTGCACGCCGGCGAGAAGCTGGTTGATCATCTTGAAGGCGGCGCCGGTTCCGGCCGCGTCGCCGAGCTCGTAGACCTTGCCGGCCATGGCGTCGAGACCCGGGCGGGCCGTGTCGAAAGCCTGCTTGGAGCCGGATGCCATGATCGTCAGTTCGCCGTTTGCCGCCTTGGCCGCGCCGCCCGAAATTGGCGCATCGAGATAATGCAGACCGAGTACCTCCACCCGTTGTGCCAGGTCGCGTGCCACAACCGGGTCCATGGTGGCCGACGAAATGAAGACTGCTCCGGGCTTCATCGTCCTTGCGACACCCTCGACGCCGAACAGCACAGCCTCGGTCTGCGCACCGTTGACGACGACGGAGACGACAATGTCGGCATCCTTTGCCGCACCGGCGGGCGTGGCAGCGCCGCGTCCACCCTCGGCGGTGAAGCGGTCCACCGCCGCAGGAGTGATGTCATACCCAACGACGTCGAGGCCTGCGCGCTTCATCGACCGGGCCATTCCGAGCCCCATGGAGCCAAGGCCGATGACGGCCGCAACAACAGCGGGGCCTGAATTTTCAGCAAGCGGTGACATAACGAGTTCTCCAGTCTTGTAAAGAAAGAGCCGCCCTACCGGGTGCTGCCACCCGGAGGGGTTGGTGTTTAGCGGTTGACGGTTTTCGCCGGAACCGTCAACACGGCCAGCGAACCGATGACCAGGGCGGCGGCGAGAAGATACATGCCCGCGCTGTTGCTGCCCGTAAGATCCTTCAGATAGCCCACCAGAAACGGACCGAGGAACCCGGCGAGATTGCCGACCGAATTGATCCAGGCGATGCCGGCGGCTGCGCCCGTGCCGGCGAGAAAAGCCGTCGGAAGCGACCAGAAGAGCGGCGCGCAGCTGATGGCGCCCGCAGCAGCCAGCGAGAGGCAGACGATTGAGACCGTCGTGCTTGTCGCCGTCGTTGCCGCGACAAAACCACCGGCGGCGATGAGGGCGGGGATGACCAGGTGCCACCGGCGTTCACGCAGCCTGTCGGCGGAGCGGCCGAGCGCCAGCATGGCGAAGAAGGTGCAGATATAGGGGATAGCGGAAATCAGGCCGATATTCAGGTTCCCGCTGACACCAGAGGCCTTGACGATGGACGGCATCCAGAAATTCAGGCCGTATTGCCCAAGCACGAAGCAGAAATAGATAAGGCACATCAGCCAGACGCGGCGGTCCGTCAACGTTGCGGCAATGCTGTGCGGGCTCGAGGCCTTGGCCCGGTCCTCCGCCTCGATATTGGCCGCCAGCACCTGCTTTTCCTCATCGCTTAGCCATTTCGCGTCACGGATCGTATCATCGAGGTAGAAGAACGTGGCGACGCCGAAAAGGATGGCCGGGATGGCTTCGATCAGGAACATCCACTGCCAGCCGGAAAGACCATGCGTGCCATGGAAGCTGTCCATCAAGAGACCCGACAGCGGATTACCGAAAATGGCGGATATCGGGATTGCGGACATGAAGCTGGTGATGATTCTGGCGCGGCGATGGGCCGGATACCATGCGGTCAGATAGAGAATGATGCCAGGGAAAAATCCCGCTTCCGCAACGCCCAGCAGGAAACGCAGGACATAGAAGACGGCTTCCGACGAGGTGAACATGAAGGCGGCGGAAATGATGCCCCAGGTGACCATGATACGGGCAATCCACACCCGCGCGCCGACCTTGTTCATGATAATGTTGCTCGGCACTTCAAACAGAAAATAGCCGATGAAGAAAATGCCTGCGCCGATACCATAGGCCGCTTCCGAGAGGCCGAGCTCACTCGACATCTGCAGCTTCGCGAAGCCGACATTGACGCGGTCGAGATAGGCGACCACGTAGCACAGCATCAAAAAAGGAACGATTCTCCAGAATACCTTGCCATAGGCCCGGTCTTCCACAGTCTGTGCGGCATACGCGCCATCGACTGGCGCGTGCGTTTGCAGCGTCATGATTTTCTCCTCCAATTGTTGCCGCGGTCTCCTTCCGCGGCTCGCCGAGCCAATAATGGCAGCGCTGCCATTTTCTTTAATCCATTTTGGCAGCGCTGCCAACGCAAAATTGGTAGCGCTGCCAAAAAAATCTTGCTTCTTGAAGAGAGTGGTGAAAAATGAGGACCGCATGGTGGGCGACATCGGAGAGGGATGACGGCTTAGCGGCTGAAGCGCCCACCCGAGGTGGGGTTCGAAAGTGACTATGGAATTCAAACACCAGGCGACAGTGACGCTTGCCGAGGTCGCGGAAGCGGCCGGCGTCGGCGAGAGCACGGTCTCGCGGGTGCTGCGCAACCACGGCTCGTTTTCCGGCAAGACGCGGGACCGGGTGATGGCTGCGGTCGAGCGGCTCGGCTATGTGCCGAACCGGATCGCAGGAACGCTCGCCTCCACCGCTTCGCGCCTGGTCGCCTTCGTCATTCCCTCGCTATCCAACATCGTCTTTCCCGATGTTCTGCGCGGCGCCAGCGCCGTTCTGGAGGAAAACCGGTATCAGGCGGTCTTCTCCGTCACCGACTATGATCCGGGGAAGGAAGAAGCGCTTGCCGCCGCGATGCTCGCCTGGCGGCCCACGGCGGTGATGCTGGCGGGGTACGAGCACACGGAGGGCACGGTGAAGATGCTGCGCGCAAGCGGCTGCCGGATCGTCGAGCTGCTCGATCTGGACGGCGATGCGCTTGATCTGGCGGTCGGTTTCTCCAACCGCGCAGCCGGACGCGAAAGCGCGGCTTTCCTGCTCAAGCGGGGCTATCGCCGGATCGGGTATGTCGGCCACGACCTCAACCGCGATACCCGCGCCAGCAAGCGGTTTTCCGCTTTTTGCGAAACGCTGGGCGTGCATGACGCCCCCCTCGCCGATCGCGAAATTCTCGCCGGAGCATCGTCGGTGGAAAACGGCAGGCTGGGTCTGGAGCGGCTGCTCGCCCGGACGCCCGATCTCGATGCGGTCTATTTCTCCAACGACGACATGGCGCTGGGCGGCTATTTTCACTGTCTGGCGCGGGGCATTGCGATCCCCTCGCAGCTTGCCATTTTCGGCTATAACGGCCTCGATATCGGCCGGGCAACGCCGCAGCCCCTCTCGACCATCCGCACGCCGCGTGTCGCGACCGGACAGATGGCAGCACAGCTAGTCATCACCAATGCGCCACCCCAGGTCGTCGATCTCGGTTTCGAGCTGATCGAAGGGGCAACCGCCTGATAGGGAGAAACTGTTATGTCCGACGCGCGCCTGCGTGAAGAAATCTGCCGCTACGGTCGTTCGCTGTTCGAGCGCGGGCTGACGCCCGGTTCGTCGGGCAATATATCGTTGCGGCTGGAGGATGGCGGCTGGCTGGTCACCCCGACGAACGCCTCGCTCGGCTTCCTCGACCCGGCCCGCATCTCAAAGCTGGACGCCGAAGGCCGGCACCTCGCCGGCGACAAGCCGACCAAGGAAATTCCGCTTCACACGGCGCTCTACGACACGCGCGGCAGTGCCCGCGCCATCGTCCATCTTCACTCCACCCACGCGGTGGCGCTGACCATGCTGCCGGAGATCGATCCGCGCGCCGCCCTGCCGCCGATGACCCCCTACTATCTCTTGCGCGCCGGCGAGACCGCGCTGGTCCCCTACTATCGTCCCGGCGATCCGGCGGTGGCCGACGCGATCCGCGGGCTGGCGGGAAAATATTCGTCGGTGCTTCTGGCCAATCACGGACCGGTCGTCGCCGGCGACAGCCTGGAGGCGGCCGTATTCGCGACCGAGGAGTTGGAGGAGACGGCGAAGCTCTATCTGCTGCTGCGCAATCTCAACCCCCGTTATCTCAGCCCGGCGCAGGTCAACGATCTCACCAAGACCTTCGGCCTCGACCTGCCGTCGCATCACGACCACGACCACGACCACGATTGATACGCGATCACCTGAAGCAGGCACTCATTCCTTCACCGCCCCGGTCATGGACGAGACGTAATAATCGACGAAGAAGGAATAGAGGATCACCACCGGCAGCGAGCCGAACAGCGCGCCGGCCATCAGCGCGCCCCATTCGAACACGTCGCCGCGGACCAGCTCCGTCAGCACGCCGACCGGCACGGTCTTGTTTTCCGAAGACTGGATGAAAGTGAGCGCATAGATGAACTCGTTCCACGACAGCGTGAAGGCAAAGATGCCCGCCGATATCAGCCCGGGGACAGCAAGCGGCAGGATGATCTTGATCAGGATCTGCCAGCGCGTCGCGCCATCCACTAGCGCGCTCTCTTCGAGCTCGAACGGGATCGACCGGAAATAGCCCATCAACAGCCAGGTGCAGAACGGAATGAGGAAGGTCGGATAGGTAAAGATCAGTGCCAGCCTGGAATCGTAGATGCCAAACTTGAAGACGATGAATGCCAGCGGAATGAACAGGATCGAGGGCGGCACGAGATAGGCGAGAAAGATCATCAGGCCCACCGGCCGCGAGCCCGAGAACCGCACCCGCTCGATTGCGTAGGCCGCAAAGACCGAAGCCGCAAGCGACAGAAACGTCGCGCAGGTCGCCACCAGCATCGTATTCCACAGCCAGCCTGGATAGGAGGTTTCGAACAGCAGGTATTTGATATGGTCAAGCGTCGGCCCGACCACCCAGAATGGGCTGTAATTGTTGTAATCCGTCAGCTGCGAATTCGGCTTCACTGCAGTGATCGCCATCCAGTAGAACGGAAAGAGCAGCACGAAGACGAACACCGCCATCGGCAGATAAACCATCACGATCCTGCGTGGCAGGCGGTTGAGATAGCTCATTCCCTGTACATCATCTGTCAGAACGGCATCTTCGGATTTCACGGTCGTTGTCATCGTCATTCTCCCCCAATCAATCCTGGCCGCCCTGCTGCCATTTACGGCGTTGCAGACCGAAGAAGCTGAACATGATGGCGGCAAGGAGGAACGGGATCATCGCCACAGCGATCGCGGCCCCCTCGCCCAACTGTCCGCCGGGGATGCCGCGCTGGAAAGACAGCGTCGCCATCAGATGCGTCGCATTCACCGGCCCACCCTTGGTGAGCACATAGATGAGCTGGAAATCGGTGAAGGTGAACAGCACCGAGAAGGTCATGACGACGGCAATGATCGGCGTCAGCATCGGCAACGTCACATAGCGGAAGCGTTGCCAGCTCGTTGCGCCGTCCAGCGACGCCGCCTCCTGCAACGACGCCGGAATGGTCTGCAGGCCCGCCAGCAACGAAATGGCGACAAAGGGAATGCCGCGCCAGACATTGGCGGCGATCACCGAGGCGCGGGCATTTTCCGGATCGCCCAGGAAGTTGATCGGACTATCGATCACGCCGAGCTGCATCAGCGACCAGGAGATGATCGAAAACTGCGCATCGTAGATCCACCAGAAGGCCAGCGCCGAGAGCACGGTGGGAACGACCCAGGGTAAGAGTACGATTGCCCGGAAGAAGGACTTGAATGGCAAATTTTCATTCAGCAGCAGCGCCAGCCACAGCCCGAAGACGAATTTCAGGATCGACGCCACAATCGTGTAGAGAAGCGTGTTGAAGACCGAGAGCCAGAAGACCGAATCCTCGGCGAGGAAGATGTAGTTTTCGAGCCCGATGAACACGCCGTCGCGGCCGATGCGCGTGTCGGTGAAACCGAGCCAGACGCCGAGGCCAAGCGGATAGGTCAGGAAGCAGACAAGGAAGACGGCGGCCGGAAGCATGAAGAGGAAACCAATCATGTTCCTGTTCTGCATGAGCGAGGCCATCGCGGATGGCGGCTTCCTGGATGACGCTGTGGACATCGGACATCTCCCGTATAGCGGATTGGGGAACGGGTAGCGGCGGGGCATTTCCGCCGATACCTTGTCTCAGCGGCCTATGCAGGCCACGTTGGGATTTAGACCCGGTAGTAGCGGTTTGCCCGGCGCTCAGCCTCTACAATTGCCTCTTCCGGCGTCATCTGCCCCGTAACCGCGGTCGCGAACATGTCGACCAGCACGTAGTCGGCCATGACGCCGGCGGACGCATAGCCGAGCGGACCGGCATAGCCGTTCGGGCGCAGCGTTTCCGAGGCGCGCACATAAGGCGCGTGGATCGGATCGGACGTCCAGACGGGATTGTCGGCGAAAGCCTTGAGAGGCTGGCAGCAATACGCGCTGGAGCCCGTGATCCAGGCATTCATCTGGTCGGCCTCCATCATGAACTTGATATAGGCCTTGGCAGCTTCCGGATATTTCGTATGGCTGAAGAGGAGCAGCGAACTGGTCTGATGCAGCTCGACGCTCTGGCCGACCGGACCGACAGGGAAGTTCGTGGTGCGGATGTCGGCTGAAAGTTCCGCCATCGCCGGGTCCTTCTTCGACGCATAGTAGAGCGAGACGCCGTTCGCCGTCAGCGACACCTGGCCCGCCAGGAAGGCCCGGTTGTTGTTGATGTCGAGCCAGCTCTCGGTGCCCGGAATGAAGGTCTCGTAAAGCGCCTTGGCATAGTTGACCGCCTTGAGCGTCTCGGGGCTGTTGATGACGACCTTGCCGCCTTCATCGACCATCTTGCCGCCATGGCTCCAGAGCAGCCAATGGGCATAGTTGTTGCCGTCGCCGACGGCCTTGCCGTGCGGGAAGCCGGCTGGCGTTCCCTTGGCCTTCATGGCTTTGCACAGTTCGAGGAACCCGTCGGTTTCCTTTGGAAATTCGCTGAAGCCGGCCGCCTTCATGTGACTATCCCGGTAGCAGATCGCATTGCCGATGGCCGCCAGCGGCATGGCGATGAACTTGTCGCCGCGCGAAGCATAACCCTTTACGCCATCGTACCAGCCGCCGTATTTGCCGCCGAGGTAGTTGGCGAGTTCGGTCAGATCGACGAGCTTGTCCGGATATTGATGGGCATCGTCGAACCAGCACATCACCATATCCGGCCCGGAGCCGACGTTGGCAGCGACGGCCGCTTTCGGGCGAATGTCTTCCCAGCTTTCCTTGTCGATGCGGACCTCGACACCGGTCGCTTGGGTGAACTTCGCGGTGTTGGCAAGCCATGCATCCTCGTCACCCTTGACGAAGGGCGTCCAGCGCAACAGCCTCAGGCTTGCGCCGTCCTCCGGCTTGTAGGCCGGCTCCGCCCCTTGGGCGAAAGACGAGCGGATGCCGAAAGCCGAAAGGCCGGCCATGCCCGCGACCGCGGCGGATGCGGCAAGAAAATCACGTCTCTTGAAAGTCATAATGCTCCTCCTGGTGACACGGGACATCATCCTTTCCGGCACCCGCCGTCCCGTTTGGCGAATGCTGAGCTAACGGCTTCCGGAAATGCCGGAATGCCGGCCGTTGCGTCAGGGCTCCTCTTCCCTCACGCAGCGCAAAACGGGACGGTATCAGTCGGTCAGCCGCACGCCGGTTTCGGCGTCGAACAGGTGCACATGATCGGCATCGATAGATAGGTGGATTGCCTCGCCCGGCCGGGCGGTCACGCGCTCACGGAAAACGCAGGTGACGTCCGTGCCGCCGAAGCGCACGATCAACTGCGTCTCGTAGCCGGTGGGCTCGATAACCGCGACGGTCACGGGAAACCCGTTCGGGTCGAGCGACATATATTCCGGCCGCAAGCCGTAAATCAGATCACGTCCTCTTGCCGCCGATGGCGACCGCGCGACTGGCAGCGCCATGCCATCGGTTGCGATAAAGCACTTCGGATTTTGCGGGTCGAGCCTGCCCTTGATCATGTTCATCGCCGGCGAACCGATAAAACCCGCGACGAAAAGATTGGCGGGACTGTCGTAGAGGTCAAGCGGCGCGCCGATCTGTTCGACAATACCGTCATGCATGACGACGATTTTGTCGGCCATGGTCATCGCCTCGATTTGGTCGTGCGTGACATAGACGGTGGTCGTCTTCAGCCGCTGGTGCAGTTCCTTGATCTCGGCGCGCATTGCTACCCGCAGTTTCGCATCGAGGTTGGACAGCGGTTCGTCGAAGAGAAACACCTGCGGATCGCGCACGATCGCCCTGCCCATCGCTACGCGCTGGCGTTGGCCGCCGGAGAGCTGGCGCGGATAGCGGTCGAGCAGCTTGGAAAGTCCCAAAATTCCGGCCGCGGTGCCGACGCGCTTCTCGATCTCGGATTTCGGCGAGCCGTTCAGCATAAGAGAGAAAGCCATATTGTCGGCGACCGTCATATGCGGGTAGAGCGCATAGTTCTGGAACACCATGGCGATATCCCGATCCTTGGGCGGCAGGGCGTTGACCACCTTGTCGCCGATGCGGATCTCACCCGCTGAAATGTTTTCAAGCCCGGCCAACATTCGCAGAAGCGTCGATTTCCCGCAGCCCGAGGGGCCGACAAGGATCACGAATTCGCCATCCTCGATTTCGATGTTCACGCCCTTGATGACGGGAAAGGCTCCGAATGATTTTCTGACATCGACGAAGTCAACGCCTGCCATATGCTTTCCTCCCTGTGAATATCATCTGAAATCGGCGGATTGTCCGGCGGCCGCCTCATGCCATTGTTAGACCCCGTCCAGTTTCCTCTCGACCGCCCTTACCCGCGCCCCACCAGCGGCATCTTCGTCGCCATGACCGTCATCGTCAGCACATTCGCCTCCAGTGGCAGGCTTGCCATGTAGACAACAGCCGCGGCGATATGGGCGACCGGGATCGTCGGTTCACTGGCGGTCTCGCCATTCGCCTGCAACACCCCGGAATTCATCTTCGACGTCATGTCGGTCGCGGCATTGCCGATATCGATCTGGCCGCAGGCGATGTCATATTTGCGCCCGTCGAGTGCGGTCGACTTGGTCAGCCCCGTGATCGCATGCTTGGTTGCCGTGTAAGGTGCTGAGTTCGGCCGCGGCGTCTGGGCCGAAATCGAGCCGTTGTTGATGATCCGCCCGCCGCGCGGCGCCTGCGCCTTCATCAGGCGGAACGCCTGCTGCGTGCAGAGAAAGGCACCCGTCAGGTTTGCGGCAAGAATGCCGCTCCATTGCTCGAAGGTCACCTCTTCCAGCGGCACGGCCGGCACATTGGAGCCGGCGTTGTTGACCAGGAGGTCGAGCCGGCCGAACTCGGTGCGGATCGCCTCGAAAAGGCGGGCGACCGCATTGGGATCGCCGATATCGGCCCTGACACCCCGCACGGTTCCTCCCGTTTGCGCCGCTATACCGCCAGCTGCTTTATCGAGCACGTCGGCGCGCCGGCCGGTGATGACGATGGTATAACCCTCCGCACTTAAGGCCTCGGCGATCCCGCGTCCGAGGCCCGTGCCGCCGCCCGTCACCAATGCGATTTTGCCTTCGCCGGATTTTAAGGCGCGAACCATCTCAGATATGTCCTCCGAGTTCATCTTCGATATGGATCCTGATGATCTCATCGAAGTTGGTTTCGGCTTTGAAACCCAGTTGGAAAGCACGCCGCGCGTCGAAATCGGTCGGCCAGCCTGAAACAATCGAGCGGATAACCGGGTCGGGCTCACGGCGGACGAGTTTGACGGCCTTCTCACCGGCTACACGCCGAAGGGCCTGGATCTCTTCACCAACGAGGGCGGAAAGGCCGGGCATGGTCAGATTGCGTCTCGGGCCGATGGCGGACGTATCCATCCGCGCGGCATGAATGAAGAACCCGACCGCCGAACGCGGGCTTGCAAACCAGTGGCGTACGTTCTCCTCCACCGGCAACACCGCCTCCTGACCTACCAGCGGCTCGCGCAGAATATTGGAAAAGAAGCCGGACGCCGCCTTGTTGGGTTTGCCGGGGCGGATGCAGATCGTCGGCAGGCGGATGCCGACGCCATCGAAAATGCCGCGCCTCGAATAGTCGGCGAGAAGCAGTTCGCAGATCGCCTTTTGCGTGCCGTAGCTCGTCAGTGGCGTGGTAAGGAACTCGTCGCCGATCTTTTCCGGGAAAGGCCTTCCGAAAACGGCGATCGACGACGCGAATATGACCCGCGGAACGTAGGGGTCCCGCAAACTTTCGTGGCGGATCGCCTCGAACAGCGCCCGCGTTCCGTCAAGATTGACCTTGTAGCCCTTGTCGAAATCAGTCTCGGCCTCACCGGAAACGATCGCCGCGAGATGGAAGATCACGTCGGGCCGCAAACCGACGAGTTTCTCGGCGGCGTCATCGGTCGAAAGATCAAGCACGAGTGCCTTTGCAATTGGCGACAGCCCTTGAGGCACAGGCGGCTCGATCACATCCACCAGCGTCAGCCTAGAAATATCGTAGCCAAGCACGCCTTCCTCTGAGGCGAACTTCTCCACCAACTTGCGGCCGACCATCCCGGCCGCTCCAATCACCATGACATCCATTTTCGACGAACCTCCCCGTCTGCCGCCCGGCTCAGGCCGGATCAGCCTGCCATCTCGCTCTTGCTCTTTTCCCTGTTTTTCTGCCCGCTCCCCGCAAGCAATTCCTTCGTCGTGTCGTAGATCCGGGTCAGATGCTGGCGAAATGCAGCGATCACCGCGTCCCGGTCGCGCCGCTCCAGTGCCTCCACGATCTCGGTGTGGTCGTCATAGCTGGCATCGATCGCGCCCGGCCGTGACATGGCGCTGCGCCGATAGTCCATCATGTAGGTGTAGAGATCGGTGACGAAATCGGACAGCAGCGGGTTTCCGCAAGCCCGATAGATCGCCATGTGGAATTCGCGGTCGCAGATCAGGAATCGCATAGCGTCATCGCCGCAGAGCTTCTGAGCCTCGAGCAGGCTTTTGAGCTTGCCCAACGTCTCTTCGTCAATCCTGTCAGCTGCATCGCCAACGACCTTCAGCTCGATATGCAGCCGGGCCGCATGAACATCGTCAAGATCGTAGCTGTCGATGGCGTTGGGGGAAGCGATGGTAACGGTGAGATGGCTGAGATCGACATTGCAGACCCGCGTGCGACTGCCCTGAGACACCTCGACGATACCGCGCGCGGCGAGCGTCTGGATGGCACCGCGCACCGTCTCACGGCTGACATGAAGCACATTGGCGAGTTCCCGTTCCCCCGGCAAGAGGTCGCCGGGGCGCAGCATGTTGGTGGCGATCAGCACCATCAGCTTGTCGGCGATGAGGTCACGAGCCGTGCGCCGGTCGAGACTCTGCCCGACCTTTGGCATTTGCGTGAGTATTGGGCTGCCGTCCATCGCCGTTCACCGCCTCCAACTGACCCACTGGTAGGACCAGCAGATCAGTTTCTCCATGGAGCCGCGAAAAGTATGACTAGTCAAGACAGGTTCGTTGCTGCATCGCATCAAAGATCGGCCCTGGAACCGCCGCTGCCGGTCACCTTGCGCTTCGGCGGTCTAGGGGAAGCCGAAGTCGCAGCGGCCCTTATCGTCGAGAACGACGGCCTCGCCGTCGAGGATCATGGAGGTCCCCAGTTAGCAAAGCCGCCAGCGCGACGGCCGTTCCATATCGCGCGATTTTAATGCGGCGCCCGCGTGCGAGCCCATCGGGAATGGTGGCCTGTTTTTTCTAACAAGAAGGTACTGCACATGGCTCCGGACACTCTTCCGTCGCCTAGTCTAGGCGTCGTTGCCTGCCATCCCCACCCACGATCAGGTAAAACCGATCAGCGTCATCACCGCTCAGCAGGTTTGCTTAGACATCAAAAGATTTGAACATCGTCGGCGGTCACACGTTATATCCTTGACCACGAGGCGAGGTTTCCAATGTCTATTCATATGCGAGATATCGGCGAAGCGGTACTCGGGCTGTTCCAGCTGCATCATTTCGATGAGCCGCGGTTGAGCGACGATCAGCGGTTGCTGATCGAGGCTTATCGGTCGGGACAGGTTCCAGAAGCCGCATGGCAGGAGCATCTGGCGCTCGATCCCGAGCTTGCTCGCTACTGGCGGTCAGATGCCAGACACTGAGCATCTGATCGGATTGTGCCTGCAGGAGTTCGGCGTCGGGACTTCGAATCGATGTCGTACGATCTTCATGCTGCGCCTGCGAGCGCCATTCCTACGTTCGGCGTCGACGGCGGCTCCGGCCAAGGCGGAGGTCCAGCATCAGTCGGACCAGCCATCCTCTGACATTCGGTTTCGTCACGAACTCATCCATATGTTCGACGGCGTATTCGAGTGTTTGTTCTGTGAGCGCAGTTGCCCCGGTCGGTGAGGCCGTCAAGCACCGCGCCCATGCCGACAGATCCGGCAACGCCGACAGATCCGGCAACAGATCCACGATTTTGGTGCCACCGGCGCTTGCGGGCGGTGAAACGTCGATGGGGCAGCAAGCTTCTTTCAGTCGAATTTCGAGCTCCCATGCGTCTCGTATGCCGCTCATGAATAGATGGAGCGCCTCCCGAGCCAGCCACTCGCCTTCACCGCTTTGCCGATCAATGTGCCGCGCATCCATGACCCTCTCGAAGACGGCTGAAATCACAGTAAAGCCTTCAGGAAGGATGTATCCGGATTGCCGTTGATCAAGCATGGCCCAAGCTCCTCCAATTGGGGCGAAAGCGCTTATGCTCTCTCAGCCGCGGAGCCCTTTTCATAGTCCGGCGATAAGCAAAATATGCGCCGACAAAGCGCCTCTGACAACGTTCGGGGATCCCAGCCTTTGTCGCATCGTTTTCGCTGCTTCGCGACACGTCTCCAGCAGGTTCTCTTTTCCCATGCCGCGGGTTGCGCCGCAGCGCGTGCACTGGATCAATTCTCTCGTCTCCATCTCGGAGAACGTAAGCCGCTCCCGCGTCCCGCACTTCTGGCACTGAATTTCAAAGCTTTCGGAGTCATCCACTGCTGCCTCCCGTTGCTTACCCCCACAACCTGGTCCACTGAAAGGGAATATGACCTATCGCCTACCGCTGGAATAGTTCCGGCCGGTGAAGATGTCGCGTATCATCGCGCATTGGAGTGCCGGCGCTTATCGAGCCTCAGAACTCGACAAGGAGCACTATCACCTCATCGTAGGGGATCTGGCAACGTGGTCCGCGGCACACGATTGCCGACAACCTGAACACTGCCGCCGACGACGGCCCAAGGGCGTGCCGACTTCATATCAGAGCGATGTCGAAGCAGCCGGCAACGCTCTGCGCCATGCGCTCGGCGTGGACATCGACCTGCAAGTGAACGGCGGTGTCGCGTGACGGGGATCGATCTGTTCGCGAAAGAGCTGACGTGTTCGGCAATCATTTCAAGCTCCGGCGCCTATCGCTACCGGCTTGAACGGCGATGGATGCCGACCTGCCAAAGGTCGCGTTCCTGATGTTGAACCCGTCCACGGCCGACGCCGACCAAGACGACCCGACCATCCGCCGTTGCATCGGCTTCGCGAAGTCGTGGGGCTTTGGCGGCTTGATCGTCGGCAACCTCTTCGCGCTGCGCTCAGCCGATCCAAAGACGCTCTACAGCCATCCCGATCCAATCGGCCCAGACAATGACCGACGAAGTTCTGTATTGGGAATTCTTCGACATCACAATGGGGATCGCGCCGCGATCCAAATGATCGGCATTGGCGCGCTGCTAAATCTGTGAAATAGCCGCCCCTACCTATCTTCCTTGAATGGATCGACGCCGAGTTCCTTGAACAACGCTTCCGTCTTCGCCCGATCAGCGCGGCTCATGTAGCCGATCCCGGTCTTGATCGCGTAGCGCCAGGCCTCTCCCCTCTCCCATGCCTCATGCAGTGCGTCCGACAGCTCATTGAGCCGATTGGCGACATCGAGTGCTTCGAACAGGAGAACGGCCTGCCTCAAGTCCTTGTCTCGTTTCGCGGAACCAAGCGTGTCAACGACGCGGCGGCTGGCGACGATCAGCTTGTGGATCGCGTAGCGCTCCGGAGCTGGTACGATCACGCTGATGCCTGACTTGTGTAGCATGACGGCTCTAATCGGCTCATAGATCAGGAAGTCCAGGAATCTCAGCGGTTCGGCCGAGGCTCCACCAAGGGCGGGCATGTCGGCCGGTTTGTCCATGTGGTCATGTGATCCCCTGTTTCCGGTCAAGAACTCGACCTTGTAGCCGCTGCGATTGATGAAGCCGGTCACACGCGGTGACCCCGAGCGATGCATGACCGGCCGGAATGTCGGATCGAGGCCCTTCAGGATTTCGAGAATAGGTGGAAGGCTGTCCCCTACTTCGGCCGAGATCGCATAGTCCTGGGCGAAGTCGGCATCTCCGGTCTGGAATGACGCAGTAGGCAGACGGACGCCAAGATGTCCCGCATAGGTCGAGAAGGCGACCGATCCGACGAGGCAGGCCCGCAGGCGGAAGATTCCGGCATTGGCGAGAGCTTCGACGACATCGCCCGTAAAGCGATCCGGTTCCGGCAAGCCAGCCTCACGAACAAGCGTCGAGACGAATTTACGGCGAGCTTTCGTATCGTCTTTGATCGCCTTGAAGTCCTCGACCCGTTTGTTGATCTCCGGATCGTCGGCCGGTCCAACATATCGGCGCTGTTGGCGATATCCGTCCCCTTCCGGCGGCTGGTCGAAGTACCAGTATTTCCGGCCCTTGTTGTTGACCCCGACGAAGCGGCCTTCCACCGGGAAGTCGGCCGAGAAGGAAGCATCGAGCAGCCGTTGGCCGAGTTCGGCGGTCATGGTGCGATACATGAGATCGATCTGCTTCATGTTGCCTCCGCTGTACTAAATCGGCGTTTTTAGTACAGCGCCCGCGATCGATCAGGGAAATGGTAGACGACGCAAGTTATACTAAATTTGCGTATTTAGTATAACGCCGACCCCACTTTTTCAAGAGCAATCTTCGGCACCTCGTTGTCATCGATTTCGTAATCGCCCGCAACAATCGTCTCATCTACGCCCGGCAATCTGAACGTCTGATCGAAGTGGATTGTCCGGTGAATCGTTCGGTTGAACATGACTCGCCCGCGCTCGACGCCGGACTGCTTGCAGCCGCACAGGCTGTCGAACACTACGAAGTGTCACGCTACGGCACGCTGAGGACGTGGGCGCTGGAGCTGGGCATGAAAGGCGCCGCCAAGCTGCTTCAGACGACGCTCGACGAAGAGCAGGCAACCGACATTGCCCTGACCGCGATCGCCACCAAGGTCGTCAATCAGACCGCCGAAAAAGCGGCCTGAAGAAAACGCCAGCCCGGCTTGTTATCGAGCCGGGCAAAGGCTGCGGTTCCGGCGGTCGCCTCGCATAGGGGACCGGCGCTTTGGCAGGAGCAGGCCGCTCCGTTATCAAATCGGACGATGAACACGAAAGTGCTTCCCATATCCTTGCAGCGGGACCACAGTGATAGCAGGCAAATTTTCAAGCAAGGCCCGAGCGATGACCTGCGGATATGCCTCCAACCAAAGGAGGACAACATGTCTTCCAACGTAGCCTCCCATGCCCCCGTTCCCCTCGATATGCTAAAAAGGGTGCTCGACACCGCCGGGATATTCGATGTCAGGAGTGCATGGCACCGCGCGAAAAGACGAGCCGCAGCGCGATTGCTGATCTCGGCTTTTCAACGTGGCACTCACTCCGAAGCAGCGCTGGTCACCATTCTGATTAGCCAGATCGAAATGCTCTCGCCGTCCTTTTCGCCTGAAGAGCTGGACCGATGGGAAAACGAGGGTGGCGGCACGGCGTTTGATCGCGCCGCAACACCCGAGACGGTCCGTTGATCGCATTGGCAAGCAATTTGCCGCAACATGCGTCCGGAACGCCCATTCCCCGCCCGCTTCTGCCGAGACATGATCCGAAGCAACGATCTCTCCTGACGCCAGCAGCCTTTGTCTCCTCGACAGGCAGGCGTGGTCTCTGAGAGAGCCCCGTGCAGGCATCAACCTCGGCAACGAGTTCAAACCACGATTGCTGCTCAGTTCTCTGGGGTGGTTGCCGCATCCGCGGGCAGGCCGGACGCTGCTTGCACCCGTTCATAGAGTTCGACTGCCACCCACTCGAGAAACAGATTGTACGCGACCGCCAACAGGGTGGGTCCGAGAAAGAGCCCGATCAACCCAAAGGCAAGCACTCCGCCAACGAGTCCAAACAAACTCAGCAACACCGGTAGGTTGCTGTTTTGGTTGAGCAACGGGCGAAGAAATTGTCGATGCTACCGATAATATACAGAATAATTACGTCTGTAATTTCAATATATGTATAACTATTAGAATTACACACGATATTTTCGTCAGAATTATCTGACTTATATTTTGCAACATTATTCCTTATATGAAATAATATTTCTTGCCACTCCTATCAATCGAGTGCCAATCGTGCTATGTAAGGATTGCAGTCGCCCTATGCGCCGACCGCAGAAAGAATCTCTATGAAATTCTGTCCACTCCATGACCGCGTCGTCATCCGGCGCGCGGAAGACTATATCAAATCCAGGGGCGGGATCATTCGCGACATTGCCAAAGCCGCTGGAAGGCGAAGTGATCGCCGTTGATCCAGGCACGCGTAATGAAAGCGGCAAGCTGATTCCGCTCGACGCCAATGCCGGTGATAGGATCTTGTTCGGCAAATGGTCTTGTACCGATTTCAGGATCGACGGTGAGGCACCCCTTATCAAGAACGAGCCCGACATCATGGGCGTCGTCGCACTGGACGAATACAATGTCTGCCAAGGAAATCAAATTCTCCACTGATGCGCGCGATCGCATGCTGCGCGGTGTCGAGTTACTCAACAACGCCGTCAAGGTGACGCTAGGCCCCAAGGGTCGCAATGTCGTCATCGACAGGGCCTATGGCGCCCCGCGCATCACCAAGGACGGCGTCACCGTAGCCAGGGAAATCGAGCTGGCCGACAAGTTCGAGAACATGGGCGCGCAGATGGTGCGCGAGGTCGCCTCTAAGACCAACGACCTTGCCGGTGACGGTACCACGACGGCGACTGTCCTCGCTGCCTCCATCCTGCGCGAAGGCGTCAAGCTCGTCGCCGCCGGCATGAATCCCATGGATCTCAAGCGTGGCATCGACCTTGCGGTCGCTGCTGTCGTCAAGGAGCTCCAGGCGCGCGCCGAGAAAGTCAAATCCTCGGGCGAGATTGCGCAAGTCGGCACCATCGCCGCCAATAGCGACGCGACAGTCGGCGAGATGATCGCCAGAGCGATGGAAAAAGTCGGCAATGAAGGCGTCATCACCGTTGAGGAAGCCAAGACTGCCGAGACCGAGCTCGACGTTGTCGAGGGCATGCAATTCGGCCGCGGCTACCTCTCGCCCTATTTCGTCACCAATGCCGAGAAGATGCGCGTGGAGTTGGAGGCCCCCTACATCCTCATCCACGAAAAGAAGCTTGGCAATTTGCAAGCGTTGCTGCCGATACTCGAGGCGATCGTGCAGAGCGGCAAACCGTTGCTGATCCTCTCCGAGGATGTCGAGGGCGAGGTTCTGGCGACGCTGGTCGTAAACAAGTTGCGCGGTGGCCTGAAGGTCGCTGCCGTCAAGGCGCCGGGCTTCGGCGACCGCCGCAGGGCCATGCTGGAAGACATTGCCGTCCTAACGGCCGGCCAGATGATCTCCGAGGATCTCGGCATCAACCTCGAGAACGTTACGCTCGACATGCTCGGCCGCGCCAAGCGCGTGCTGATCGACAAGGACACCACCACGATCATCGACGGCTCCGGCGATAAAGCGACCATCCAGGCGCGCATCCAGCAGATCAAGGCACAGATCGAGGAGACGACCTCCGACTATGACAAGGAAAAACTGCAGGAACGCCTGGCGAAACTCGCCGGCGGCGTCGCGGTAATCCGCGTCGGCGGTGCGACCGAAATCGAGGTCAAGGAAAAGAAGGACCGTATCGACGATGCGCTGAACGCCACGCGCGCCGCGGTTGAAGAAGGCATTGTTCCCGGCGGTGGTGTTGCTCTGTTGCGCGCCAGGTCGGTCCTGGTCGGACTGACGGGAGCGAATGCGGACGTCACAGCAGGCATCTCGATCGTGCTCAGGGCGCTTGAAGCCCCGATCCGGCAGATCGCCGAGAACGCCGGTGTCGAAGGTTCGATCGTCGTGGGAAAACTCACCGGCAGCGGGGACCGCAACCAGGGCTTTGACGCGCAGACGGAGACCTATGTCGATATGATCAAAGCCGGCATCGTCGACCCGGCGAAGGTCGTGCGGACCGCTTTGCAGGACGCCGGCTCAATCGCGGCACTTCTGATCACTGCCGAAGCGATGATCGCCGACATTCCCTCAAGAGAAACTGCCCGGCCGGCGGGTAACGGCGGCATCGGTGGGATGGGATACTGAGAACAGTGCCTGGACCGCTCGGTCAGCATTCGATCGCCTAGCGTTTCAAGAGCTACCAGCCATCCAAGACGTTTCTCGTATGGGCCGGCGGGGCGGTCGCCATGATGATCATCGGGTTCAGCTGGGCGGCTGGCTAACGGGCGGCACGTCACGCGCAACGGCGGCCACCCCCGGGGCTCTAGTCGCCGCTGGATGAAAAGAAAATCTGCTTGGCCGATCTTGCAGACCTCCTCCATTTCGGGACGGGCGCAGGCGTCTTCTTCGATCTCGTTGGAACAATGACCTTTCGCGCCTCCAAAGCATCGACCAGCAACCTCCGAATACCGGACTATGCCTCGATAAATGGAAGTGTGATCGCGGTTTGGGCGGGGCATATCAGTTTCGCCAGGCGGCTAGAGGGGAATTCTCGCTCGGCCCGATGCTGATGGCAGTGATGCGGGCGAACAAGAGTGCTGGCTGGAAAGCCGGATAGTGCGATGGCCAAGCGGCTGCTAAGCTTTGACGATTGGACGAGAGGAGCAAAGCATGCCGTCTGAGCCTCGATCACCACGCCTTGCGGTCCTTATCGACGCCGACAACACCTCGGCAAAGATCGCCGACGGGTTGTTCGAGGAGGTGGCAAAGATCGGGGAGGCCAGCGTCCGCCGCATTTACGGCGATTTCTCGGGCACGCGTTCCAAGGCATGGACGGATGTGCTCGCGAAACACGCGATCATTCCGCAGCAGCAGTTCGCCTACACGACAGGCAAGAACGCTTCAGATATCACACTCGTGATCGACGCCATGGATTTGCTGCATAGTGGTCGTTTTGATGGCTTCTGCCTCGTTTCGTCCGATAGCGATTTCACGCGTTTGGCCGCCCGTATTCGCGAGCAGGGCATCGACGTTTTTGGCTTTGGCGAACAAAAGACTCCGGAGAGCTTCCGGCAGGCCTGCCGCCGATTCATCTACACTGAGAACCTGCTCGCAGGCGCAGGGAAAGGCGAGCAGGACGCCACATCAGCGGCAAAGTCCTTACAACCGGTGAGCGCCGCCGTGCCGTTGATAAAAAAAGTTCTTGCCCAAGAAGAAACCGAGGAAGGGTGGGTAAACCTCGGTACCGTTGGCAAGCAACTGCTCAACTTGGCACCAGACTTTGATCCGCGTACCTTCGGGTTTCGAAAGCTCAGCGACCTCATCCGAAAGACAAACAAGTTCGAGGTCCAGCAGGCGGAGGGTAGACCCGTCAGCATTCGCCTGAAGCAAGGAACCAAGGCCCAGTAGCGATTGCAGGCATACGCCCTCCAACCTAAACTCGCATCAGACGCCAAAATCAGCCGTTGCGGTCGCCGGGTTCAGAGATCAAGCATTCCTGAGAATGCGCATCTCGATTCTTCCGGCAATGCTTGGGAGTGCAAACGGCCGTATCAGCTCCGTAGCGGGCTCTGCAGCATGGACTAGCGATCCCCGACATAATTGGGCTTCAGCCAACGGTATGTTAAGGAGGCGCCGTACCGCGGCGCCTCCCTTCAAAAAAAGCGCTACGGGTGTTTGTTCACAGGTGGAGGCGATCGCCAGCGAGCTTGGGGGTATTGAGAATACGCAGCGCCCGCACTGCATTTTTAGGGCTGAGCCCCTCCATCTTCCAAGGGCCTATTTCTGCAGTCTCTCCCGTGAAGACGTGATAGATCGAATAGGTTCCGTCTCCGTCGAAACGGCGACCATACTGATCGAGCTGTCCGGATCTGTTCGGCGCGCCCCCTTCGGATTCCCATGCGCTGATGACGAGCGCGTGTTCTTCGTGTTTGCTTTTCATCTGCAGCCCTCCTTGCGGCGGTCGCCTGTGCCCCGACTGGCGACGCTGCTCATTTATCGGGCGTCATGCCCCGTTCAATCGGCTGCAGATTATCTTCGTTGCTCACTCGCTCTGGCCGAGTTCATCATTGCGGATGCGATACCGAGGCGAGTTGTCCCTGAAGGCGAGTTTGGCGATGATGTGATCGTTACCGCCGCACGGGGTGAAATATTTGCGCGATCTTTAAGGCGCACTGACAGACCGATCGGAAATCGATGGTTAGGCGTTGATGTTGCCATTACGGTTAGGGTGACGGCGAGATTGCGGCTTCGTGGCGATCGACGGCTATCAGGCGTTCAAGTTCCTCAGGATCGATTGCTATCAGACGCATTCGGTATTCGTTCGCGGCCGTCGCTGGTAGCGTGATAAAGGTCGCCACACGGCGATAAGCGAGCCACGAGATGCCTTCGATCAACTCCTCGTCCTCATCGACTTGGTAGTCGCCACGAGCCACTATCTCACCGAGGTCTGGCATCCAGAATGGTTGGTCGAAATGGACTGTTCGATGTTTCGTCCGGGCAAACATGCTGCCCTCCTTTTCTGTGGCATACGTGGGCGAGATTCAGCCAGGATCGGCCGTTTGGCGCCAATAGCAGCGCGAACAGCTCCCGTCGCTACAGCCTCATCGGACGAAGCTCATAACGACGGCACCGCACCTGAATATGCGGAATCGAGATTGGTGAGTTGGGCGGGCCTGCTGCCTCTGCTGAAGCAAAAAGCCACGCTGGCCTCAGAACCATCATAAATCTGTATGCCTTGAATACGGCTTTACTATGTTTATTGATCGAAAATCTGTTTCGGCGAAAACATATTTCGGATTGTATAAATATATTTTCACTGAAAAATCGATATTTGTCATTTTCTACCCAAGATCATTCACGATCATTATTTGCAACGTAGTTTTGAATTAACATTGTAATTGGTTGTTTACATTAATTCTTTTAAAGCGCACTGTAAAAAATCCGGATTGCCATTGGCTCCTGGTCCGAGCGCGGGCCCGCAACGATCCCGAAAATCAACCTGATTAAAGGGAACGAAATCATGACATTCGATCAAGTCCTTGAGCGGACAAAGCCCTATGCGATCGGTCTAGTCGTTGGACTTTTCGCGGCACCGAGGCCAGAGCGGCTGCGCTTGCGGGCACCTGTTCAAGTGCGGCAGGGCGAATGGCAACTGCCACCAGCACGGACCTCGCAGCACTTAAAGGCTACGACAATCATGCCAAGCGCGACGAATTCGTAGCGACCATTCTGACCGATATCCAAGTTCCAGCGGACATCTTCGGCAGGGTCAGCAAGAGTTGCAGTCGCTCACTATCTTGAGGCGCGGTGACGCTGCGCTTTGGGCATCTCGACCAGGCGAAACTTAGGAGATCGCAATGAAAAACCTCATCCCCGCCCGCTTCAGTACCTACGATTTCACGCGCATGTTCGTATCGCTTGCGTTTACGCTGGCGATTGCTGTGATCGTCTATTCGGTCCTGTTCGGAAGCATCCTGTAGTCGCCTAATCATGCGTGCATCCGCTCTACGAAGCTGGAATGAAGCTGGTAAGTTATCCCGACATTAGCTCTTTCAGCGAGTAAAATGGACCTGGCATTGGGAGGAGGAGGTCGGGACTTTATCCATGACACAGGCTCAGGCGTTCGCCTTCGCCATTCTGATCAGCCTAATGGTCGCTTTCATATGGGGACGGCTCCGCTACGACCTCATTGCAGTTCTCGCGCTGCTTGCCGCAGTTTTCACCGGTATCGTGCCGCACAAGGCAGCGTTCTTCGGCTTCGGGGACGATATTGTCATCATTGTAGCCAGCGCGCTTGTCGTCAGCGCCGCGATTGAGCGCAGTGGCGTCATAGAGGCATTGCTCCATCGGGTGGCGCCCAGCGTGACCTCTGTGCAGGGTCAGGTTGTTATTCTCGTGACGACTGTCTCGGTTCTCTCCATCTTCATTAAGAACATCGGCGCACTGGCGATGATGATCCCAGTAGCATTCCAGATGGCGCGCCGGTCGAAAGCTTCCCCCTCGTCTCTTCTCATGCCGATGGCGTTTGGCTCCTTGCTTGGCGGGCTCATGACCCTCGTCGGCACATCGCCGAACATCGTCGTCTCCCGAATGCGCGAGGAACTGACGGGCCGCCCATTCAACATGTTCGATTTCACCCCCGTCGGCATAGGGCTAGCCGCAGCGGGAGTAGTCTTTCTGGCGTTTGGCTACCGGCTGCTTCCCAACGAACGCACGGCGGTCGCGACAATGGAGAAGGCGCTGAACATCAAGGACTACATGACAGAGGCGCGTGTTACTGCCACTTCGTCGGTCATCGGCAAGTCGATCAGCCACCTGTCGATCTTGTTGGACGAGGAAGTCCTTGTCACTGGCCTCATTCGCAACCGAGTCGAGCGCGTGACTCCACTGCCGGACGTCGAACTCCGCCAAGGGGATATCGTTCTGTTGGAGGGAGACCCTCAGGCGCTCGAGCGAGGCATCAGTCGTGCACGTCTGGAACTGGAGGGACACGACCGCCCCACGGAAGCGAAGGGAACCGACGAGGAGATTGCAGGGATTGAGGCGGTGATCGGCCCGAAATCAGTCTTGATCGGGCAAA
Organism: Sinorhizobium sp. NFACC03; assembly: GCF_900103435.1. Lineage (NCBI taxonomy): Bacteria > Pseudomonadati > Pseudomonadota > Alphaproteobacteria > Hyphomicrobiales > Rhizobiaceae > Sinorhizobium > Sinorhizobium sp. NFACC03. Next base: position 59,541 of record NZ_FMXF01000026.1, on the reverse strand, counting down.
CCGCCAAGCGTTTGGCGCTGCATGATCGCTTCAACATTAATCTGCTCGCAGTAAGCCGAAGCAGCGAGCGCTTCACTGATCGATTGCGCGACATCGTATTAAAGCCAGGCGACGTGCTCGTTTTGAAGGGCGATCTCGTGCTTCTCCCGAACAGGTTAATGGAACTCGGTCTTCTTCCGTTGGCCGGACGCGAAATCCGCTTGGGGAATCCCCGAAAAGGCCTGATTCCGGTGGTGGTCCTGGCTGGTGCCATGGTGCTAACGGCATTCGGCCTGCTGCCCGTCGCCACGGCCTTCTTTACGGCTGCTGTGCTGACGGTAGTGCTTGGTTCACTTTCGCTTCGGGAAGCTTACGAGGCTGTCGATTGGCCCATCCTAATAATGCTGGGCGCTCTCATTCCGGTCAGCGAGTCGATCCGTGCGACCGGTGGTGCCGACCTAATCGCCGGCGGCCTTGCTCAACTTGCTACCACGTTGCCCCCCTATGGGGCCCTTGCAATGATCATGGTGGTCGCAATGGCAGCAACACCGTTTCTGAACAATGCAGCCACCGTTCTCGTAGTCGCCCCGATCGCGGTCACCCTTGCTCAGCGCCTTGGCTACAATCCGGATGCGTTTCTGATGGCAGTCGCGGTGGGGGCGGCTTGCGATTTTCTCACGCCTGTTGGACACCAGTGCAACACCCTGGTGCTAGGCCCTGGCGGCTATCGCTTCGGCGACTATTGGAAGTTGGGGCTGCCGCTCTCGTTTATTGTGGTCTTAATGGGCGTGCCTCTGATCCTTTGGTTTTGGCCGCCCATCTAGCGCAAGCGTCGTTTCAATCCCGATTTCAGGTTCATCGTGGCGTCAGCCTAAAGTCTGCCCGTCGGGACCAGAATGAGCAGATCGATCGCAACGACGCCGGGAAGTAAGATTGAATTCATGCGGAGTAATCCGCTTGTATGCGTCGAGATCGAGCATTTCATTGAGTGGCACCGATGGAGATGTTTAGTCATTGAGGGGAGGTACCGCGAATTCCACGAACACGCCGCGAAGAAACACGCGTGGGGCATACTGATTGCGGTCTACCTGTTCGACCCAAGGGAGCCAAGGGAATCGTCATTCGTCCGAAGACTATCTGAGTGACATGCGCCACGACCTATTTGTTGCGATTGATGAGAAGTCCTGCCAGCAGCTCGATTTGTTGCTGCTGCTTGTCAACCAGGGATTTAAGTTCAATCTCGCGCATCTGATCCAGCTTGTCATGCAGCGCCATGATCTCAATTTCCGCCTTCAGGTTAACCTCATAGTCGTGTGTCGCATCGACCCTATCTTTGATCGAGTGCCTGTTCTGGCTCATCATGATCACGGGTGCTTGAACGGCTGCCAGCATCGATAGAATGAGATTGAGAAAAATGAAGGGATAAGCATCGAAGGCGCGGGTAGTTGCAAGTACATTCGCTCCGACCCACAGCGCGAGTGCTAGCGCGAAAGTCATGATGAAGGTCCACGAGCCACCGAACTCGGCCACCTTGTCCGCCAAACGTTGCCCGGGCGTCAGCTTCTCGTCAAAAGAGCGATTCGGGTCCCGCGTTATTGCGCGTCGGGCTAGATGGCGTCGAAAAACCGCGCGTTCCCGATCCGTAAGCAACGCGGCCGGCCTTCCCAAATAGCGGATCGCACGGTCGGCAATCTCTTGCCGTTCGTCGATGTTCTCTTCTGTTTCCCTGGACATACCTTCCTCCTGATTCAGGCGCTCACCCGTTACAGCCTTCGCCAAATCGCTGGTTCCGCAACGGAGCAACAGTCGCATGCAAAACGCTCATTCGAAAGCTTGAACCATTACTTCACCCAGCTCTTGCGTCAGGTTGGCGACGATCCACGCAAGGAGGAAGGATCCTGAGCCTGGTTCGGAAGGTGGCGCGCAGACCCGCACGTCAGAATCGGAATTTTACACCCATAAAATTTCTTGGCATTTATCGACCACCGTGATTCAAGGCTTCGAAATAGGGAAGCATTTGATGACGCGTCGTCGCTACGAACTGACTGACCACGAATGGTCGATCATCTCGCCGTTGTTGCCCAACAAGCCACGCGGCGTTGCCCGCGTTGATGATCGGCGGGTCCTGAATGGCATCCTCCGGCGGTTTCGAACGGGCTCGCCTTGGGCGGAAGTTCCGGCACGCTATGGCCCGCCGACGACCAGTTACAACCGCTTCGTCCGCTGGCGCAAAGCCGGGGTATGGGATCGGCTTCTTGAAGCGGTGTGCAAGGCCTACGATGGCGACATCGTGATGACCTGTGTCCGCGTTCACCAGCACGCGGCCACGGGAAAAAAGGGGATGGAGACGATGGTGGCATGGGACGTTCCTGCGGCGGGCTTACGAGCAAAATCCACGCGCTCGTCGATGCCGAAGGTCGCCCGGTCAATCTGCGTCTGACTGGTGGACAGATCGCCGATTGTGCCGAAGCCGACGCGCTGACGGATGAGCTTGGCGAGGGGGACATCCTGCTGGCCGACAAGGGTTATGACACGAATGCCATTCGGGCTGAGGCCGCCGAGCGAAAGGCCTGGGCCAACATCCCGCCGTAGCGTAATCGCAAGGGCTCTTTCGTGTTTTCGCGCTGGGTCTATCGGCAACGCAATCTCGTGGAACGGTTCTTCAACAGGATCAAGCAGTTCCGAGGCATCGCAACCCGATATGACAAGCGCCCGGAAAACTACCTCGCCGCCAAAAGAGCGTCATCAGCCCGTCGTTGATCCAGTGCTTCAGAGAACGATAGGTCTCGATGTCGCCAACTCTGACGCCCGCGGGCATCTCCCATAAGGCGAGGAACGACGACGACCACGCTGTGTTTGCGAGGACTAGCGCCAAGAGCGTGCTGAGCAGCAGGATAATGCCCGCCGTAGCCTCAATGCGGAGGAATCGCATGAATGGCTTAGTAAGCCGATCCGCGGGTTCCCTGGGAAGCCGTGAGAGGCGGTCCCTCATGCCGTAAACCGCTCCTGCGTTTTGATCGCGACTGGCAATGTTCCCAGCGGGTTATTGCAAGGCCGGCACCTCATAAGTCCACACCCGGAACGACTTGAGGACGTGCGGCCCGAACGAGTTGATGAGGGGGACATCGGCCGCGTCACGGCCGCGCGCAACCACGATCCTGCCGATACGTGGCGTATTGTTGCGCGGATCGAACGTGTGCCATCCATCGTCCAGGAAGACCTCGAACCAGGCACTGAAATCCATCGGGTCGAAGATCGGGACGCCGATGTCGCCGAGATGACCGTTGATATAGCGCGCGGGAATGTTGAGACAGCGGCAAAGCGTGACCGCAAGATGTGCGAAGTCGCGGCAGACACCAACGCGTTCATGAAAGACTTCGAAGGCCGTCCGCGTCGACCGGGCTTGCATGTAGTCGAAGCGGATATGGTGGTGGACGAAATCGCAGATCGCTTGCACACGACCCCAACCGGGCGCGACCGAACCGAACATGTCCCAAGCGCTCTGACTGAGACGGTCGGTTTCGCAATAGCGGCTGCCCATGAGGTAGGTGAGGCAATCGTCCGGCAACTCCGGCACTGGGAGCTCCTGGGCGGCTGGCAGAACTTTGTCCGGTTTGCCGTCGTCCTCGATTGTGGCATCGCCCCATATCGTCAGGTCACCCGCCGGTGCGACAAGCCGCCGGCATCGGTTGCCGAAGAGATCGCGATAGGTCGATGTCGGCACATCGGGGGCGGTGAATGTCGTTTCAGGAACCCGGATATCGGCCGCGCGATCCTCGTGGACCGACAGCAGGCATATCAACGCGGTCGGTTGTTGGAAGTTCAGGGTGATCTCATAGCCGTAGCGGATCAGCATCTGAATCCATCCTGGCGGAAATCGGCGGCGGTCAGTGTGTAGGAATCGCGGCCACTGGAATAGGCCTTGCGTGGGACTTCGTAGATGGACAGGCGCAACGCGTCGAAAACAGAAAGGAACTTCGATTCCGAGATTTCCGACCTGCCCAATTCGGCATCCGCCATCACGAGCGCCTCGGCCCCGACGAAGAACCGCAACTCAAACATACCGTCATGGCCAAAGAAGCGGACGGCGTTTCGCTTTTCATCGACGCTGCGGCTCGGATTCGGAAGTAACAGCGTCATCATCAGCGAACCTCTGTTTCGCGCGACGCGGTCCACGCGGGTGCCGATAGGCTGATCCGCTTTTACATGCACTAGCGATCAAAAGCTAGGAAATGAAGATGGCGCGCCAGCGTCTGACACAGTGGATCATCAGCACGGCCGCCTCATGGAAGCGGATCGCTCCTGGGCGGTCTATCACGTGTTTACAGGCGTGTCCGCGCGTGTCGGCGGCAACCTTCACAATTTAGAGTCCGAATAAGCCGGCTTCAATTTCATTGCTGTGGGCGTTCGTGGTGGTGGCCGTTCATCAGGATTTTCCCTTTTGCGAATTGCAACCCCGGCAGGCGCGCAAGTTTCTTGACGCCTTCGCCCAATCCGCACCGCAAAGGCTGGAAAAGCGGGCTGAGAGCAACTCCCGGCCGGTGGCGTCGGCTGGGTCGAGTAGTGGCAAGCCCCGTGCACTGATCAGAACACGTCCAGCGAGCTGAGCAACAAGACTATGCCGACGACTACAACGACGATCTGAGCCATCTGCTTCATCGTCGAGTCAATCGGAAGTTTTTGCACGAGGTACAGCACCAAGGCGATGATAAGGGCCGTGATCAGGATGCTGATTATGATGGACATGCCCCAGGTCCCTTCGAAGGAACCGCCTTCCGGCAGTGGAGGTGTAAATATGGCTGAGTTCTATAAAGGGAAGAGCGGCGTGGACGCGACACGGGCAAACGGCGCTAGAGACACCCGCGAAGGCACGAGCTCACCGGCCCAACTTCAGGACATCGCAAAATCGCCGCGGCCACCTCTTGGCGAGGCTGTAGATCTCAACGAAAGCGGCGAGGTCCCGACGCTTGCCGGTAGCGTTGGCGGCGCAACTGATCGTTTCAGCGACAGCCTTCGGCGTCATCGGCGGTCTTGTTGTTCACACGCGGTGGCCGACGGGAGTTGAGGCTGCCGTTGTCGGTGTTCTGATTGTTGGCGTCGTTTTAGCCATCCGCATCTTCCATCGCGGACACACAATGAAGCTATTCCGCAGGTTTCTTGATTTTCCGGCAGAATTTGGCCTCGCCAAAATCGCTGGTCGCAAATATCAGACGCAAGAGCTGACACACCGGAAGACGGTGTGGCGGGCGCACCTCTCGCCTTGAGGGCATTCGAACCAGCGACACACACCTTACGTTCTCAAATTGCTGAAAAGCCAGCCTTTGCTGCCTATGTCTATTGTGGAACTGGCTGGCATGGCGTGGGACTGGCGAAGCCATGAAACCGCCCCGAGCGCGCTTAATCAGCTGACCGAATGCTGTCGGTTGTCCGCGTGGGTTCGAGCCGCGCTAACCGGGTACCGGTGTGCCATTCACATGCCCGCCATCTCCTATCCAGACGAACGCCCGGTCAGGGCTGCTTGCCAAAGCAGGCCTATTCGCGATCTGGAAAACGAAATCGGCGAAACGAGCCAAAGCTTCTGGCATACGCTTCCCGTTCGGCATCGGCAGCGCTCTTGCCGATATCCCGCAGGAGATGTTCGCTCTGCCGGTGCCATGGGACAACCGGATTGATGGCAGTAATCCATAGGATATGCAGGCGCGCCCGCCACCGGACCCGCCCCTCGGCTCCCTCGCGCATACCCTCTTCGCCTTTACGGATGAAACTCATTGCACTAGCCTCCAACTTCGACGTGCGGCGTCGTCCGCACGATCCTCCGTCCCCGTCAAAAGGGTGTGAGGCCGCGCGTGATGGATTCGTAAAAAGATGGCTTTGGCGAATTCGATGAGACGCCCCTTCCTCACCCTGCTGGGCGGGTTCGACTGCGCGGGCCTTGCTGCGGGGTCTCCAGCCTCTACGCGCAAGGCGCGTGCCTTGGTGGCCTATCTGGCGCTCCAGACCGGACGCTCCCAATCACGCGAGAAACTTGCCACCTTGCTATGGGGCGGGGTGGCCGAAGAGCAGGCCCGTGCGAACCTGCGGCAAACTTTGTCGGTGCTGCGGCGAGCGCTGGGGGCGACAGGACGGGAATGGCTTGTGATCAAGGGTGACCGGGTGGCACTCGACCTCCGCGATGCCGATCTTGACGTCTGGCAGTTTGAGGTCCTGGCTGCCGGCTCCGCGACGGACGACTTCGAAAAGGCGATCGCCCTCTATGCCGGAGAACTCCTCGAAGGTTTCAACCTTGCGGAAGAGCCGTTCGAAGACTGGCTTCGCACCGAGCGGGAAAGGTTGCGGCTGATCGCCATTGCCGTTCTGGAGAATCTCATCACCCGCCACATCGCGGGAAACGAGGCGGGTGCCTTCGTTCCCGCGGCAACACGCCTGCTCAGCCTCGATCCACTGCGGGAGGACATACACCGCGCGCTGATGCGCGCCTATGCGACGAAGGGACAGTTCAACCTCGCCCTCGCACAATACCAGCGTTGCGCCGATACGCTGCGCAAGCAGCTCGGTGTGCAGCCCGAGCCAGAAACGCAGGCCCTCTACCAGGATCTGCGGGCGCGCCGCGCGGCACCGGTTGCCGGGCGACCACCGGAGAAAGGGGCGCCGTTCGAAGGCCGCCCTCAAACCCTCTACGTGAAATCGGACGGGGTCAACATCGCTTACCAGGTGACAGGCGACGGCCCCTTCGACCTCGTATATGTGCAAGGCTGGGTTTCTAATCTGGACTACGCCTGGGAGTCGCCGAGACTGTCACGCGTTCTCCACCGTCTCGGTTCCTTCTGCCGCCTAATCCGCATTGACAAACGCGGCACGGGCCTTTCGGATCGTGGCACCGGTTTTCCGACACTTGAACAGCGCATGCAGGATGTGCGCGCCGTACTGGATGCGGTCGGGTCGCTAAAGACGGTCCTGTTCGGCAGTTCGGAAGGCGGCCTCATGTGCATGTTGTTCGCCGCAAGCTATCCCGAACGCACGACCGCCCTTATCTTGCACGGCGCCTATGCGCGGGGTCTCTGGTCATCGGACTATCCCTGGGGGCGCACCCGCGAAGAACTCGAAGAGGAACTGCTTGCCATCGAGCGGGAGTGGGGCCGCCCGGCGGACCTTAGCCGGGCGGCCCCGAGCCTAGTCGACAATATGGTGGAACGCGAATGGTTTGCGGCTTACCTGCGAAATTCGGCGTCCCCCGCCGATGCGGTCGCCTTGTGGCGGTGGAGCGTCGAAATCGATGCGTGCGACATCCTTCCGGCGATCCGCGTTCCGACCCTGATCACCCAGCGAACCGGCGACCGCTGGGTTAAGCCCGAAGAAGGGCGTTATCTGGCAAGCCGCATTCCCGGCGCGACATATGTGGAGCTGCCCGGGGACGACCATATCATCTGGGGCGCTGATGCCGATCGGCTGATGGACGAAATCCGGCGGTTCCTGGCGTCTGCCCAGCCTGTTCCGACCGAAAGCACCTTGCTGACGGTCTTGCACCTGGACATTCAAGACCCATCCACGCCCGAGAACAGCTCATCTTCCGGCCGGATGAAAGATTGGCAGGACGATGCCTTTCGTCAGCTTCGTGCTGCCGACGGTGAGGCGATCGACCTCCAGGATTTCAGGCTTGTCGTCGTGTTCCGGCAGCCCAGCCAGGCGATCGCCTGTGCATTCGATCTTCGGGACCGCCTGAATCACATCGGCCTGAATGTGCGAGCAGCCGTCCAAATCGGCGAGTGCGAAAGGCACCACGGCCTCTATGCCGGCCCGGTCCTGCGGCTTGCCGCGGCACTTGCGGGCTGCGCGGGACCGGGCGACATCATCGTCTCCCGCACCGTGCGCGATCTCGTCATCGGTGCAAACCGCTCCTTTGATCCGCGGGGGCAGCTCGACCTGCCGGGGATCCCCGGCCCATGGCCGTACTTTTCCGTTGAACCGATTTCCTAGATCCATGAATTCAGGATAACCTTTCCTGCCTTTAAAGACTTAAGTTGAGACCAAGGTGCTTCGGGGGGATATTAGATGCGAATGAGGGTGATTTGTGCTGCGGCCACGCTGCTCGTGCCGACACTGATCGCACCTACATCAGCTCTCTCGAACGAAGCGTTTATCGTCCAAGCGCCTCGCGCAGTTCGTTAGAGGTCGAAGCGGCGGACCTGATTGGGCGTCAGCAGAGCTTGCCTCACTTGCCCGACAGAGACCTCCATCAGGAGTAGAAGTGCATCACGGGTCCTGCGAAGCAAGAAGCTGCACGTAGCGCAGGTGGTCGCGAATGCTGTTGAAATCCGCATCGGTGCGGATTCTGTATATCGCGTTCCACCTCACGTCCCGGCCGGCTCTTTCGTCTCCCCAAGTACGGAATGCATGCAGGTGGCATTTTATTGCGGTACGAAGTCGTCCGCGTCGATCGCCGGCGCCTCTCGCCAGCCAAGTGTGCGCCGTCTCCCGTTCACCGAGACCAGATCATCGTCCAAACCTTCATTCCTCCCCGAAAACGCGGGCGCAATCACTCGGGAGTTGGCTGATAATCCAAGCCGGTCAGTTCCCGCCAGGCGTGTTCGAACTTCGAGCTTGCAGACTGCCAGGGGGGCATGGCCTTCGTCGCAGTTACGCGCGCCAAAACCGGGCCACCTGCCCTTTCAACGGTTACGATCACGCTCCGGTGCCTGTCGTTTTCTGCGATCCCGTCCGCAACCGATCTCCCGCGCGCCACCGCCTGGCTGTCGCTAGCATGAAACGCTCCGGTGTGGTCGCGATTGACCGTCCCAAGAAGATGAATGTGAAAGAGGTATCGGCGCATCTTCGTACTCGAACACCGTCATGGCTCTCTACTTCTTAGCAGTTTCTAAAGTTCTTTGCGCGTGACAGTTGCGTGACACGCGCCTCGCCGCCTGGTTGCTTTGTCGGGGCGACCATTCGTTCATCTGTCGCGTTACGAGGCCGCTCGTGCCGTCTGATGGGGCGCCCCTCAGGGGCGTGACAGTCAGAGTCGATCGAGGAACGTGTCGCCCACACCATGCGGAGCCCCGGAACACCCGTCCGACATCCCGACAACGGCGCTGATGTTCTTGGTTACCGCTTGCGAACGAACTCGGTGCGCAGGACCAGTCCCTTGATCGCGTCGTGGCGGCAGTCGATCTCTTCCGGGTTATCGGTGAGCCGAATCGACCTAATGACTGTGCCCTGCTTTAGGGTTTGGCCGGCACCCTTCACCCTTAAGTCTTTGATCAGGACCACGGAGTCTCCGTGCACTAGAAGATTACCGGAGGCATCGCGAACCTCCGCGACCTTCGCAGCTTCCGCAGCGATTTCCGAGGCCGGCCGCCATTCGCCGGTCGCCTCGTCGTAAATGTAGACATCGTTCTGGTCACTCATGTTCACTCCGCTCTAGTACCCAATTTGTCTTATCGGATCGACGAGATGCTCTCGTCATCGGCAGCTAAAATCGTATGTGCCTCTATCCCCGTTGCCGCGCGAAATCAAACCGCAGTTCAGCGCCGGTGGAAGTCGGACGCTTGCGCACCCACCATGCAAGGTTTGAATGGATTGGACATCTCTACCTTTATCGGTTCAAGGATCGCTGTCATGCTGGGCCGACCGGAACTCGCCGTGCCCAGCGAGCGGACCGGCGCCGCACTGGCGCCTACCAACACCCAGCTTTGAAGCGCCCGTATCCCCACGTGGCCGGATCGCTGCTACCCGGTGACGATAGCGGACCGCCTATTTGAGAACCGCAGCGAACGCGCGGTTAGCATCCGTTTCTGGCGCGCCATCGAGCACCTCAGGAATTAGGCTTGAAACATGAACTTCAATGCATCACTAATTTAGATTAACAGCTAGGGAATATATGCATGATCACTGCTGCACAGATGCGAGCCGCCCGGGCTCTTGCCGGCATCGACCAGAAGACGCTTGCAGAGCTGGCGGGCGTGTCGGTGCCAACGATCCAGCGCATGGAGGCCAGCGAAGGCATTGTACGCGGCGTGATCGAAACGCTGACGCGAGTGATCGAAGCGCTCAATGCCTGCGGCGTAGAATTGATCAGCGACAACCAGGCGAGCGAGCGCGGCGGGCGCGGTGTCCGCCTGGTCCAGCCGGGATCCTCCAGCGATGCGAGGCAGTGAAACGCGGAGGTGTCTTCAACGGCGGCAATCGCCGATCCTGACGTCTCCCCCCCGCCACCTTTAACCAAGGGCCGGAAGAACAAATGGGGATATCACGGCAAGCGAAGACTGGAACGGCCAGCAGCCCGACGACGGCACAATTTTCCAGCCCATCGTTCTGGGAATTGTACACACCTAAACTCGTCACGGTGTTGCGCGAGGGATATGCCTGGTCACAATTGCGCAGCGACACGGTCGCCGGACTTACTGTGGCGATCGTGGCTCTGCCGCTTTCCATGGCAATTGCCATTGCCTCGGGCGTCTCCCCCGAACGCGGCCTCTTCACCGCGATAGTCGGCGGTTTCCTGATATCGGCCCTTGGCGGCAGCCGTTTCCAGATCGGAGGACCAGCAGGTGCCTTCATCGTGCTCGTAGCATCAACAGCGCACCACCACGGGCTCGAAGGCCTGCTTCTGGCGACAATGATGTCGGGTGTCTTCATGCTGACCGCTGGCTATTTGCGGCTCGGCACCTATATCAAATTCATTCCCTATCCCGTGACCATCGGCTTTACGGCCGGTATCGCTGTCATCATTTTCGCCAGCCAATTCAGAGAACTGTTCGGACTGAGATTGCCGAGCGAGGAACCGGGCGAGCTTTTGGCGAAGCTGGCCGCACTGACCGCAGCAGCGCCCACGCTTAGTCTTTCAGCGCTTGGCGTGGCGATACTGACAATCGTCACAATCCTCACCCTGAAACGTTTACGGCCTGGCTGGCCAGGGATGCTGCTCGCCATCACCGCCGCATCGCTCGTCACTGCCGTCTTCGATTTGCCTATGGATACCATCGGGACACGCTTCGGCGGTATTCCGCGCAGTCTACCACTGCCGTCGATGCCTGCGATTAGCGGCGACCTTTTGCTTGCCGTTTTGCCGGACGCCATCGCCTTCGCCCTGCTTGGCTCGATCGAGTCGCTACTTTCAGCGGTCGTTGCCGATGGCATGACAGGACGGCGCCACCGTTCCAATTGCGAGCTCGTAGCACAGGGTGTGGCCAATATAGCCTCGGCGCTGTTTGGCGGCATCTGTGCGACCGGCACGATCGCGCGCACGGCAACAAATGTTCGAGCCGGCGCCTATGGCCCCGTCTCTGGGATGCTGCATGCCTTGTTCCTCCTCGGATTTATGCTAATTGCCGCGCCCCTCGCGAGTTACATTCCGCTCTCTGCGCTCGCCGGCCTGCTCACGGTCGTTGCCTGGAACATGATCGAGACGCAGTCGGTGGCCGCCCTGCTGCGCTCCTCGCGCGGTGACGCGCTGGTGCTGATCGTCACCTTCCTGCTTGTTGTTTTCCGCGATCTGACGGAAGGCATCGTCATTGGTTTCGCGCTCGGCGCAGTGCTCTTCATCGACAGGATGTCGAAGACGATCGCGGTCGAAGCTCACACCTTTTCACAGGTCGAAGACATCGCCGATGAGGCAAATGGTGGGCGCAAGCCTTATCATACGGAAACCGCCAGCGATCCGGACACAGTCGTCTACCGCATTTCCGGTGCCTTTTTCTTCGCCGCTGCCTCGACGGTCGGCGCGATCCTCGATCGCATCGCTGACCAACGGCAAAACTTCATCCTTGATTGCTCGGCCGTCCCATTTCTCGATTCTACTGCTGCGAGCGTTATAGAAGGCGCGGTTCACAAAGCTGGACGCGCCAAGGTGCGCTTCTTCATCACGGGTGCCTCGGCGCAGGCCCGCCGCATGCTGTTTGCGCATAATGTGCGGCCACCGCGCGTGCGATACAAAGCCACGATCGAAGGGGCACTAAGGCAGATCGAGTGTGAAGATGGACCTGGCGGAGTATAACAGCCGTACGATTGTGGGGCCGATTCAACGCCAGCGTCCACAGTGGAGAAATGGGAAACGGGTGCGATGAGTAGCCCGCGCGCAGGGATCCTATGGCTCGAAACCTACCTTGATCCCTCGCATCTTTCTACAGCCCTAAAGGACAGCCCTTCTTTGCTCTCATTCAGCGCTGCCGTAATTATGGGTGACAAGGAAGAGGCAGCTCGAAGACTGCGAGGCGACGCGCCGGTTCCCGACGATACATTATGCGATCCGAGAAGCCCTGCGACGCAATTTGCAGATCGATCACGACGTCTCTTGCGCGCCGACAACCCCCAACGCTGGTCTGCTGAAGCATTCGCGGATCGTAGCGTCAGAACGGTCAAGGAGGCGACTTATCTCATGCGGCGTCAGCCTCTAGACCTCGTTGGCGGCTCTGATCAGCTCGGAGATGAAGGCGCGTCGGTGCTCCATTAACGATTCAATTTCGGAATGCCGGTTCGAGAAAGTTCGGGGGCGATGCACACCTTTCCGGACGATTTTGTCTCAGTCTTCGTGTTATTTCCTGTATATCAGGACGGGGATGGTCGAATGCGTAAGAACTTTGGCGGCGACGCTGCCGATGATCAAGGCGCCGACACCGCCGCGGCCGTGCGAAGCCATGATGATCAGATCGGCGCCGATATCCTGCGCTTTTCTGATGATCTCAAGGTAAACCTCGTGAGCGCTGGTTTGATCGGTCACACAGCGAACGCCGGCCGCTTCGGCCCTGGTCCGAGCGGCGCGAAGCGTCTCGGCAGCATGCACTTCGGAAAGCGCCTCATATTGCGCCCGGGTGTTGCTGAGTTGCTCCGCATCCAGAGAAACGAGGTGAAAGGGCTCCGTCACGATAAGGATGGTGATTTTCGCGCCCACTTCCTTTGCGAACGTGATGGCGGCATCCACGGCCAGCGTCGCGAGCGGTGAGCCATCGGTAGGTATGAGGATGTTGCTGAACATGAAAGCCTCCCGATTGAAGTCGGAATCAAGGTAGCCGCATCGCCCTGAGCCACATTGACCCAGATCAATTAATTTAGCTTCACCTTATTTATTCGGTGAGCAAGCAAAAAAGAGCGAATGACCAGCTCCAGTCATCGGCATGGGTTCAGCCAACAGCGAGCGAACTTGCGAAAATGAACGACACACCGACGACGTGATACCTGGCCAATGTTTATGATATGTGCCGCCCCGAAGGCGGCTTCGTCACGAGGTTCTGGAAGAACTCAAACCGGCCGGTCTTTGGCCAAGATGAGAGATTGATCTACTTTCTGCAGAGCTTGGAAGATGTCACAATCCAAATGTCATACGGCCCGGTATGGCCCGAACAAGCCAACGATTGAGAAACGGCTCGCGTTCGAACTTAGGCGCTATTGGCGGCGAGCACACGGATGACGTCGTCGTCGCTCAGTTGGGAAAAATCCCCATAGAAATATCCAATCGCGTCCATCGACTGCGGTGAAATCAAACAACAGACTTCATCGACTTGTCCTTGCAGCGCCGCGACCGCTTTTGGGGAAGCCACTGGGGCCGCGACAACTATTCTTGAGGGTTGGCGTTTCCTGATGCCTTCGACAGCTGCACGGATAGTCGCTCCAGTGGCTATGCCGTCATCGACGACGATTGCGATGCGTTTGGCGATGTCGACGGAGCGCGGCCAGCGAAATACAAACTGCCGCGACGCTCAATTTCGGCGATTTCGCTTTTACAAGCGGCTTCAAATTCCGCTTCCGTCACTCGTGCCAGGGCAATGACCTCTTCCTCGCGCACAACTATTGGCTTGTTCCCGTCAACGACTGCCCCCATCGCGAGTTCCCGGTGCCAGGGAACTCCAATCTTGCGTACTAGGATCACGTCGAGAGGCGCTTGAAGATGGGTTGCAACCTCAGCGGCCACCGGCAAGCCCCCACGGACTAGGGCTAGCACCACCACATCGTGGCCGCGATAGTGCTCAAGAGCTCGAGCAAGCTGCTTCCCTGCCTCCGATCGATCTGAAAAGCGCATGATTTTGACTCCTCGCCCGTGGTGCTCATCGGCAGCCGGCCGCTCGCGCCGTCGAATTTTCCTGGTCGATGCGGTTCCACCATATCGATACTTGCGGATCGCTCTTCCAGCTTAGGGAACTAGGACGGCTGCCCCATTCAGTCTGCCGTGGCGAAGATCCTCGAGGGCTTCGTTCGCTCTCTCGAGGGGGTAGACGACCGTGTGCGTCTTTACCTGAGCTAAATCAGCGACGGGAAAGAACTCAAGGGCGTCGGCGCGCGTGAGGTTTGCGACCGAAACGATTTCACGCTCCTCCCACAGGATCGAGTAGGGCATCTCAGGAATATCGCTCATGTGTATTCCGCCGCACACCACCCGCCCTCCCTTGCGCACTGCGCGCAGCGCCGTCGGTACCAGCTCGCCCACAGGCGCGAAGATGATGGCGGCGTCAAGCACGCCTTCCGGCGCCTCGTCCGATCCACCCGCCCAGCTCGCACCCACACTGACTGCGAAGCGCTGGGCTCGAATGTCGCCGGATCTGGTGAAGGCATAGATTTGGCGGCCCTGCCACACCGAGATCTGGGTAATGATGTGCGCCGCAGCTCCGAAGCCAAAGAGACCAATACGCTTTGCGTTTCCTGCCTTTGTCAACGCCCGCCAGCCAATTAGCCCAGCACAGAGAAGCGGCGCAACAGCGACTGGGTCAGCCGCAGGCTCAAGCTTGAAGGAAAATCGTTGATCAGCGACAGTATGGGTGGCAAACCCGCCATCGCGCGTAAAGCCCGTGAAGAGCGGCGCGTCGCAGAGGTTCTCCAGGCCGGCCCGGCAATAGGAGCAATGGCCGCAGGTGAACCCAAGCCACGGCACACCAACGCGGCTTCCAACAAGAGACGGATCGGCATCGACACCGACCGTTTCAACGATCCCGACGATTTCGTGGCCCGGCACCAGCGGAAGTTTCGGATGAGAAAGTTCACCGTCGACCACATGCAAGTCGGTACGACAGACGGCGCAGGCCTCTACGCGTATTCGGATTTCGCCAGAGCCTGGCCGCGGATCGGCAAGGGTCTTCAGGACCAATGGCGTCCCAGGTTTTTCAAGCACCATCGCCTTCATCACACACCTCAACTGACACCAAAATTGACGAAGACGACTTAGGTCGCGCTCCAAGACGATTTCGGCCCTATCTGGGTCAATTGCCTGGCGGGGAAAGCCTGAGCGGGCTCGTCAATGTGACGATTTGGCGGTGTTGGTCTGAATCCACGATCTCCAGACCACTAAGCCCATCGACCCCTTCAAGAATTGCTATGCTGGCCGGCTTATGAATGAGATGATCAAGCCCTTCCATAGCAATTTCAAGCAAATCTCCCTTGGGATCGAAGGTGATGCCGAGCAAAGGGATCGATTTCGCCTGGATTTGGTCACCCAGTCGAAGGCCGGTAATCTCGACCTGCGCCTGCTTTCCCCGAAGGGCTTTTGCCATGCGATCAAAAAAGAAATGCCATTCGGACCGATCTAAGACGCGGCTGGTCATTTTCATACATCCGGGTTCCGGTCTGCCGCGATGGAAAGTGCCGCGGCGTAAGCGCCGAGCTCCGCCGCCAGCCTGTCGAACGTCGGCCGATCGGCTTCGATGGTGCCACTGGCCTTGGAGCCTTCGGCGATGACGGGTGGTTCGAACAGTGCCGCGAGCCTTTCGCCGGAATACATCCGAATGGTCTCGGCAGCCGCCTTGAAGGACTTTGAATCGTATGGCGAGGTGCCCTTGAACATGCCGTCGATGGACTTGGCGGCACCTGCCATCGCCTTCATGTCCTGCTGTCGCTCTGCCACTTTCAGTAACGTCGATTGGGCCGTCGCTGCGGAGAGCGCCATCGTGAAAACGGCGGCTGACAGGGCCAGTGTTCTCGCCTTCAATCTCAAGCTCCCTAGTTACTCCAATGCCTGGCACGCCAAGGATCCGCAATCGGCGCTCGATTGATCAAGGTCAAGGTCATGCTTGAGGAATTGCGCAATGTGCTCAAAGACAGCACAGGGTGTCGAACGAAACCATGACCGCAGCCAGTCACATCGTCCGGAAACGTGCAAAGGATTTTCTGGCCGTCCTCGTCGCAATTCTATTTCTGTTCGCGCCGATGGCTGAGGCCGCTCCCATGGATTGCGGGACACACACCGTCGGCAGTCAACATGCCGTCTCCTCGCAGTTTCTTCACGCCGACAGTAAACCACACTGCCCGAAAGCGTGCTGCATGAGCGTCTGCAGCCTGTGTTACGCGCTGTCCCCTGCCCCGACGCTCATCGAAGCGATCCTGAAGTCGGCTGGCCGCCGGGACCTAACCCTGCAACGGCCGATCGTCGGCATCAGTTCCCGCCCCGCCATCGGCCCTCCTCGATCCGCTGGCTGACCAGACCCGCTGCCTCCGATGGCTGTCCTGCGCGATCGCGTCCTTGGCGCGATCATCGTCCGCAAGGCTCCCGTGGACCGGAGGTCAATGAAAGCGAAGCGCCGTGAGTTCGTGGGCGGACAGATGTCTCACCTGCGCGTGACGAGGGCCAGACGGCCCTGAGCGGCTAGTCCCTGTACGGAAGAGACATTGCCATGGACGACAATAAGCATCACCACAAACATGAAGGTCACGAGCACCATCACCCCGCCAATCAGAATGCGACGTCTTCCGGGGCCCCGGACAAACCAGGCCCCCAGCAGGAGGGTGTGATCTACACCTGCCCCATGCATCCTCAGGTACGTCAGATCGGACCGGGCAACTGCCCGATCTGCGGCATGACGCTCGAGCCGGAGGTCGTGACCGCCGACACAGGGCCGAGCCCGGAGCTTGTCGACATGCGGCGGCGGTTCTGGGCCGGGCTGGTCCTGACCTGGCCTGTCCTGGTGCTCGAAATGGGCGGCCATCTCACCAACCTGCACATGCTGCTCGGTGCCCAGACGTCGACCTGGATCCAGCTCGTCCTGGCGACCCCGGTCGTTCTCTGGGCTGGCGCGCCCTTCTTCGAGCGGGCCTGGCAGTCGATCGTCACACTGCACCTGAACATGTTCACGCTGATCGCGATGGGTACGGGCGTTGCCTGGGTCTACAGCGTGGTCGCAACCGTAGCCCCCGGCCTGTTTCCGGAAACATTCCGATCCAGCGAAGGAGCGGTTGCGATCTACTTCGAGGCGGCGGCCGTCATCACAGTGCTGGTGCTGCTCGGTCAGGTGCTCGAACTGCAGGCGCGCGAGCAGACAGGTGGCGAGATCCGCGCCCTTCTCGATCTCGCGCCAAAGACCGCCCGCCGCATCCGCAGCGATGGCACCGACGAGGACGTGGAGCTCGAGACCGTCGCCGTTGGCGACAAGCTGCGCGTCCGCCCTGGCGAGAAGGTTCCGGTCGACGGTACTCTCCTCGAAGGCCGGAGTTCGGTCGATGAATCCATGATCACCGGAGAGTCGATGCCCGTCACCAAGGAGATCGGGGCAAAACTGATCGGCGGCACGATGAACCGGACAGGCGGCTTCGTCATGGAAGCGGGCAAGGTCGGCCGCGACACCATGCTGTCCCGGATCGTCCACATGGTCGCCGAGGCGCAGCGCTCCCGCGCCCCGATCCAGCGGCTCGCCGACGAGGTCTCCGGCTGGTTCGTGCCGGTCGTCATCCTGATTGCCGTCATTGCCTTCGCGACGTGGATGATGATCGGACCGGAGCCGCGGTTCGCCCACGGACTGGTCGCAGCCGTGGCGGTGCTCATCATCGCCTGCCCCTGCGCGCTTGGTCTCGCCACGCCGATGTCGATCATGGTCGGTGTCGGCAAGGGCGCGGGTGTCGGCGTGTTGATCAAGAACGCCGAAGCGCTGGAGCGCTTTGAGAAGGTCGACACGCTGGTGGTCGACAAAACGGGAACACTGACCGAGGGCAAGCCGAAGGTCACCGAAATCGTCGCCGTGAGCGGCCTATCTGAAGCCGAGTTGCTGCGACTGGCTGCCACCTTGGAGCGGCCGAGCGAACATCCGCTCGCAAGCGCCATCGTCGACGCCGCCAACGAGCGTGGCCTGGAACTCGTGTCCGCGGAAGACTTCGACAGTCCGGTCGGCAAGGGCGTGACGGGCATCGTCGACGGTCGCAGGCTCATCATCGGCAGTCACCGGATCATGTCGGAGGAGAAGGTGGACGTCTCTGCGCTGTCGCAGAAGGCGGAAGAACTGCGTGGCGAGGGAGCAACCGTGATCTTCGCGGCCATCGACAGCCGCCTGGGCGGACTATTTGCTATTGCCGATCCGATCAAGGCCACAACACCGGCTGCGGTGGAGGCGCTGATCAGGGACGGGGTCCGCGTGGTGATGCTCACCGGCGACAACAAGACCACCGCCAGTGCGGTCGCCCGCAAACTGGGGATCACGGAGGTCGAGGCGGAAGTCCTGCCCGAGCACAAGAGCGAGATCGTCGCCCGTCTGCGCAAGGAAGGCAGGATCGTGGCCATGGCGGGGGACGGCGTCAACGACGCCCCTGCCCTTGCCGCCGCCGACGTCGGCATCGCCATGGGAACCGGAACCGATGTCGCGATCGAAAGTGCGGGCGTCACGCTACTCAAAGGCGATCTGCAGGGCATCGTGCGCGCGCGGCGCCTCAGCCATGCGACCATGGCGAACATCCGGCAGAACCTGTTCTTCGCCTTCATCTACAACGCTGCAGGCGTACCCGTCGCCGCCGGCGTGCTCTACCCGGCTTTCGGGCTTCTGCTGTCGCCGATCATCGCGGCGGCCGCTATGGCGCTTTCGTCCGTCAGCGTGATCGGCAATGCCCTGAGATTGAGGAGCGCACGGATATGATGTGGGATCGCAGATGGATTTTGTTTGCCGCTTCGCTGGCAGTGATTGCCGCATTCTTCGTACTTCGCGAGCACTGGCAGCACGTGTTGGGTCTCACGCCCTATCTGCTGCTGCTTGCGTGCCCGTTGATGCATCTCTTCCATGGACATGGGCACGGCGGGCATCGCCATGACCGTGGAAGCCACCCGACGGAGCCGGGGGACATCACATGAGCTACGTTCGCTCGGCAGAATCCGTCACCGATGTTGCAGCTTCCCCCGAGACGCTTTTCGACTTCCTCGATGGCCAGGCCGCCCTCGGTTCACACATGGGGAAGCCGTCGATGATGATGCTCGGCGGACGGATGTCATACTCGCTCGAAGATTCTGCCGGACGCGCTGTCGGATCCCGCATCTCGATGCGAGGCAGCGTGCTCGGACTGGAGCTCACCGTGGACGAGGTGATTGTCGAACACCGGCCTCCGGTCAGCAAGGTCTGGGAGACGCTGGGGCGGCCGGACCTCCTTGTCATCGGAGCCTACAGGATGGGATTCGAGATCCATGGATCCGGTGGTGGCTCCCAGCTACGGGTATTCATCAACTACGACGATCCGGCAACGGTGGCGGGCAGAATTATCGGCCCGCTCCTCGGGCCCATCTATGCACGCTGGTGCGTCACGCGGATGGCTCGTGATGCCGCCAGCAGGTTCCGGCAGTGACCAACGGGAGGATGCCTCTCTCGGTATCCTCCCGACAAAGCTAGCGAGGACTCACTTGGTGTGTTCCTTGACCCAGGCGCTCATCTCCTCGATTTCCTTCTTCTGAGCGTCGATGATCTTCTGGGCCATGGACTTGGCCTGCTCGTCATCACCGTATTTCAGCTCGACCTCGGACATGCTGATCGCGCCCATGTGATGGCCGATCATGCCGCAGACGAACGCGAGATCAGGGTCCTTCGCCATCATTCCCTGCATCATGGACGGGTGCATTTTCTGCATGGACTCCATCATCGCTTTCTGATGGTCGGCCATTTCGCCGGTCTGCATGCCGCCTGGCATCTTCATGTCGCCACTCATCGAAGATGCCGATTTGCATGCGTCCGGCATCGCCATCTGAGCCGACGCCGTTTCGGTCGCTGCGAGAAGGATGGCTGGTATGGCCGTCCCGGCGACTATGAGCTTAAGCGAGCTGTTCATTGTACTCTCCATGTTCGGAAGGACGTGTGTTTCAGATCGGGAGAGTGCTGGTCTTGGGCGGCGGATGAAGCACGCGGACGAGCAGGAACGCCTTCGCCTGCACTGCAAGCGGGCTGCGAAGATGTGGGGAGTGGATCTTCGCCGCACGCATCCAATCCACCAGAACCGCACAGCACTGAGATTTTGTGCAGCAGCCCGGCGGCGAGGCGATGTCGGAAGCGTGATGGTCAGGCTCCGTGACGGAGGGGCAATGGCGATCGACATGAACGGTCGCGCCCAGTGTGCCGTGCAGACTGAGAATCCCAAGGCAGAGTGCACCGATTAATATGACCTGGAGTGAAATTCGGAAGGCAGGCATGGGGCGCGTTCCCTTCGAGCCTACAATCCGCCTGCCGATCAAAAGTTCCGCGCTGGAACGGGCGGTTTGCGGATCGGCTGGTTGTGGATGTCCGGCGACGTAGACCCATGATGGAACCTACGAGCGGCCGCACGGTTTCGAGGACGTTCGGAACCAGCGGAGGATGTCGCCATGAAGGCCCAACACAGGCAGCCAGTCCAGCATCGGGACGGGACCGTCCCCACCCTACATCACGTTTGCGGTCAACATGGTTCTCGGCCTGATCGTGATGTACTTCGTGATGTTCTCGATGATCGACGGCTGGGCGGACTTCCGGAACAATCTCAACATGGCCTACATAGCGCTGACGATGGTAGCTCCGATGGGCATCAGCATGCTGGCGACGATGGGTGGAATGTACAGGCGCGTCGGGCTGAACGTGGCCTTGCACATTGGGCTTGCCGTACTCTTCGTCGCCGCATTTGCGGGGACGCGCAAGCAGGCCCTGATCGACGACCAGGAGTTCGTAGCCTCGATGATCCCGCACCATTCGGGCGCGATCCTGATGTGTCGTGAAGCAAAACTTGCCGACGAGGAGCTTGTCAATCTCTGCCGCCAGATCTCCGAAGGGCAGCGCAAGGAAATCGAGTAGATGAACGCAATCAAGGCACGGCAGGAGGGCTCTGGCTGATGCCCGTGCGCGCACCTCAAGAAATCGGAGGGATGCAGACCGCGTTCCAGAGATCGTCCTTCCAGTTGCTCCCCTTGGCTCCGGACGTGGGTATTCGGTACTCGATTCCTCGTACCGAGATCGCTGCCGGCTCGGCACAGCGAACCGACGCCCTATGTTTGCTCGGGTCGGTGTAGGTCCTGCCTCCCTCGTCGCTCGTTTGCGACACCCCGATGAAGACGTCGAAGTCGTACTCAACACTGGCCGCAGCCTGGTTTTCGACGAGGCTGAGGCTGACCACGGTGTTGTCGGGAAAGTGCGCTTTGTGAAAGACGTCGGGTTCGGTGGCGGACGCTGACGCCAACAGTATCATTTCGATCGAAAGGATTGAAAGAACCGTACGCATTCACCCCTCCCCCGGTTCATGCGGCCATCAGACCTTATACCACGATCATCGGATGCAAGAGGAGTGAAATGGGCTGGGGCGCAGTGAGCTTTGTCTTCGCCTGCGCCCTAATATCATCCGCGGCAGCCGGGACTGGAAGCAGCAGCGTCACGTACTAGAGTGCGCGGGCACTGACAACGAGACGCCCCGCTCCCTCGGCGAGAGCCGTTCTATCGATAGGAGCGTCAATCCCAGAGCGACGGCGTTGAGCAGATGCCAGATGAAGTGTGTTCCCACACTCCAGGATCCGCAGAGTGGTGCATTCAGGATCCGAAAGACCAAAGCAGCGGCGCGAATGGTTCCCGAGTGGGTGGCGGCAAGAGATCGGGTCTTAGCCGAGATGAACCAGGGGACTATGCCGATCCTGCGCAATTTCGGCATCGTCCTACTTGTCGGTTACAGCGCCGAAATCCTGCTGCGCTTTCTCTTGCGGCAGAGCGCAAGCCGGAGCGCCGCTCGGGCCGGACATGGTCTAAACTCTCGGGCGCTTCCGTAGGCTATCCCAGAACGGCAACGCGCCCAAGAGCAGCAAGAATCCAGACCGCAACTTAGCAGATCGCTGCGCCAAGCAGGTCGTCGGGGCAGGCCCCGTGACAGCGCCAAGATGGGGCGGCAACAAATCCAGCACTCTGCGGTCCAACGCTCGTCTAACGCTAAGTTTTTTGAGATATTGAGCAGGGCAGATCACCCGATCTGCCCAATCATCACGGGAGGATGTACTATGCCACTGTTCATAACCACAGGGTGCTATACAGCCAAGTCAGCGAAGGGAATGATTGATAGTCCATCGAACCGGGAAAAGGCGGCCCGTGGCATCATGGAAGCAGCGGGTGGGAAACTGCATTCCTTCTACGTCACGACCGGCGAGACCGATTGGATGGCAATTACGGAATTCGACGATGGCGCTGATCTGGTCCCCGCACTTCTCGCCGTAAGCGCATCGGGAGCCGTCTCGAATGTCAAAACCGTGCGAGCCTACACGGGCGCGGAATTCAAGACTGCGCAAGAGAAGGCGGGCAGAATCGCATCTTCCTACAAACCCCCGGTAAAATAAGCAGACCACTGGTTGAAACATCTCTGGCAGCGGACCGAACCTCCGCTGCCAGAAACGATGCGTTGGCGCGCAATGCGGCCGTGGTCGAGCGCGCGGTCAGTTCGATCGCGGCATGCGCCCGCCACCTACTCGATTCGCTGGGAACCTCTTCGTCGTGATAGCGAGGAGGTAGCGTAAAGGCGCGCGCGAGAACAGCTATCCGGTTCGCATAAGAAAGTCCGAGGACGACCAGCAGTATGTTCGCGTCCTGGAAGACACACTCAACCCCCGCGGCAAGGCGATCATCAGTACATTTGATTTTGATGGGCCGGAAAAATGCAGCGGTCTGCCGGTCGCCCGTTACGATGCCGAACGTCTACAGCGGGTTCTCGGCAGTCGTTTCGAGCTCTCCGCCTCCTGTCACCACGAACACGTGACGCCTTGGGGAGCCGTTCAGAAATTTCAATTTGGCACCTTTGTGAATGTTTGAGTTAAATCAGGCTCAATTGACCACACTTCGAGAACCTGCATCAGAGGCGGCGGGCTTTTGAAAACCTTCAATCGCGTTGGTCGCCCTAAAAGGAAGGTTCGTATGCTGCGCCCTTGCCCGCTTTGGGCTGAAAGCTGACTGCCGAACTGGGAGGGTTCAAACAATCCCCCGGTGGCGGTTCTCGTGATGGGTAACACCAGCCAGCGGCTCCCTCGATACTCACTGCACTCATAGTGGCATCGAAAATAACGCTTGCAGAAATAGCAAGCGCCACTATATTTGCTAGCATGAACAGCAAGCAGAAAAAGACCCTCGCGGCGGTGTTCAGAGATCCGGTCTCGGGAACCATCGAGTGGGCCGCTATAGAAAACTTGCTTGTGGCTGCCGGCGCGAAAGTCATCGAAGGAAACGGCTCTCGCGTTAAGTTCGAAAAGGACGGCATAATCGCGAGCTTCCATCGTCCTCATCCCGACAAGGAGGCAAAGCGTTATCAGGTTCGCGACGCTCGCGAATTCCTGACGCAAATTGGAGTAGAACCATGAACACCATGACTTACAACGGTTACCACGCTCGCATAGAATTCGACGCGGAGGACGAACTGTTCTTCGGTAAGATTGCTGGCATTTCTGACGTAGTCGGGTTTCACGGGGACAGCGTTGCTGAACTGAAGAAGGCGTTCCATGAAGCTGTCGATGATTACCTTGAGACCTGCAAGAGCGTCGGCAAAGAGCCTCAAAGGCCCTATTCCGGCAAGATGATGTTTCGAGTCGCTCCCGAAGTGCATCGCCGAGCTGCTCTGGCTGCCGAACTTTCGGGAAAGAGTCTCAATCAGTGGGCCGAGGAGGCATTGGAAGAAGCCGCGGCGCACTTCGCAGAGGCCCGTCTTTCGGCATAGGCCATTCGCTTCCCCGCAAGGCCGGCATTCCAGTCGATACATTATGCGATCCTTCTGTAACGGGCGTTGCGTCAATCCCTTGTGAGCGTATTCCCTCGCCGAGTGCTTGCTTCTGTTGGGGTCGTCTAATCGCACGGCATTTTGCAAGTGTTTTTTCAAAGATCAGTCCGGCCGGCATCGCGGTCAGTGCCGGAGAGCGAACGATACAGGTGCGAGCGTCTGGTTTGTGCGCGCGCCAAGTGAGCGTTTGCCGGAAGCAGGGTCGTCTTCGCGGTCGACACACGGTCGCCGCATGATGGGGCTTCGCACGTCGAGTGTTCCAATGTGGACGACGCAATCCGCCGGTTACCTGCGATTGCACCCCAACACGCGGAATCACCGTGCCTACGTCCCGGCAGGGACGTTCTGACGCCAGTCCATCAGGACGCTGGCGGAGAGTATTCGGATCAGCTAGCCGTTGGCTGGATCCATTCCAACTGCCCGATCAAAAAGCTGACCAGTCTTGAGCATCGCGTGCATAGTGACAGACAATCTGCGCGCAACGGCGACCGCGGCACGTTTGAAACCCAGCCTTTCCCTTAGCTTTAACCCCCAAGAGCGCAGGCCGCTATCGGCACTGCGTGAGGATAACAGTTGCAGCTTCGAACAGGAGACCGCGCAAAAGGGCGTCGCCGCGGCGCAATGCCTGTGGCCGCCCCATCGCTCCAATTTTGCAATCCTTCTTTTCGAATTGACTGCATGGTCATTATGATATTATAGTCATTATCGAGGGATGGAGGAGGAGAACTATCAATGAAGCTGCAAGCTTCGCGCGCCGCGCTCGGGCCGTTCTTCTTCGGCCTCGAAAACGAACATTCCGACTCGCGGACCGCCACGACATGTCAGCGATAAAATCCAGGATGAACCGGCAGGTTCTCAGGACCATTCTTGTTGCCCTGCCCAAAGTGCTCAACCACACAGCCTCCCGCGTCCCTGCGTTCCGGGAGCGGTTGAGGCAGCGGGACGTCGTCGCATGGATCGGCCTACAGGACGGCAGCATCGGCCGCATCGTGGAAATCCGAGGCGGCAAATTCCGCTCCCGTCCGGGCACGGCGGCCGAGGGCGAAGTGGTCATGTCCTTCAAGGACGTGGCGACCGCCTTGAAACTCTTGCTGCCCAATCGCGATCAGGGTGAGATCATCCACGCGGCCAAGAACTTTAAGGTGGTGACCACCGGGCCCGACGAACTGATTGTCTGGTTCACGCAGACTCTCAACATGAGCGAGACCGCCGGCGTGGCCATGGGGATGCCCATGCCCGATGGCAGCCATCGCTTCACCACCTGCACCAACGGCGGTCCCCTGTTCGTCTATGTCAAGGATGGACGCATTCTGCGGGTTACGCCGATCGAGTTCGACGCAACCGATCCGTCCACCTGGGTGATCGAGGCTCGCGGCCGCAAATTTAGTCCGCCTCGGCGGGCGCTGGTAGCGCCGCACGCCTTGACGATGAAATCCCTCGTCTATTCGGACAAGCGTATCCTCTACCCGATGAAGCGGGTGGATTTCGATCCCAATGGCGAACGCAATCCCCAGAACCGCGGCAAATCCGGCTACGTGCGGATCAGTTGGGATGAGGCGCTGGACATCGTCGCCACGGAGATCAATCGGCAGAAGCGCGTCCACGGGCCCGGTTCCATCACGTTCCCCATGTCGTCCCACCACCAGTGGGGCAATGTGGGCTATTACCTCAGCTCGCTGATGCGCTGCGCCAACCTGATCGGCTTCACCCGGGTTGCCGCTAACCCGGACAGCTGGGAGGGCTGGTACTGGGGCGCAATGCACCATTTCGGCAATTCAATGCGGGTCGGCGTGCCTGCGGGCTATGGCGGGGTCGAGGACTGCCTCAAGGAAGCCGAGATGATCGTCTTCTGGTCCTGCGATCCCGAAAGCACCAATGGAGCCTATGCGGGGTTCGAGGGCACGACGCGTCGTCTATGGGCCAAGGAACTCGGCATTGAGTTCGTACATATCGACCCGCATTGCAATCCGACAGCCCAGTTGCTGGGCGGACGCTGGTTTCCCGTCCGTCCGCAGACCGATGCGGCCCTGGCCCAGGCGATCATGTATGTTTGGGTCACCGAAGGCCTCTATGACGAGGAGTACGTCGCCACTCGCACCACCGGCTTCGACGAATGGAAGGCGTACCTGCTGGGCGAAACCGATGGCGTTCCGAAGACCCCTGAATGGCAGGAGGCCGAGACCGGCATCCCTGCCAGGGACGTGCGCGCCCTGGCCCGCAAGTGGGGCGGCAAGAAGGTCTACCTAGCTGTCGGAATGACCGGTACGGGGTTCGGCGGCGCAGGCCGCGGCGCGACCGGAGCCCAGTGGGCCCGCTGCATGATCATGATGATGGCCATGCAGGGCTGGGGCAAGCCGGGCGTCAATTTCGGCGGTCTCCAGATCGGCGTCCCGCACAACCTGCACTTCTATTTTCCGGGCTATGCTGATGGAGGGATTTCCGGGGACCTGGCGTGGACCGGCAATGCGGTCAACAATTATCAGCGCATGCCCCACATCCTGACGATGAATCCCGTCAAGCAGATGGTGCCGCGCCAGCAACTGCCCGACGCGATCATCAACGGCCACGCCACCGGCTATCTCTGGGACGGTATGGCCCAGGAGGCCCAGTTTGCGCCTTTCAGCTATCCCATGCCGGGCTACTCGCCGATACACATGATCTACCGCTACGGCGGATCGTCCCTGAGCACCGTAACTCGATCGGGGCGCTGGGTGGACGCCTATCGGCACGAGAGCATCGAGTTCGTGGTGAACCAGTCCATCTGGATGGAGGGCGAGGCTCAGTTTGCCGATATCATCCTGCCGGCCTGCACCTCGCTGGAGCGCTGGGACATCGGCGAATGGGCGAATTCCGGAGGCTACGCCCATCACGGTGTTAACGTCGTCAACCATCGCGTCATAACTCTCCAGCATAAGTGCATCGAGCCCTTGGGCGAGTCGAAGTCCGACTACGACATATTCACAGCCATCCTGACCCGGCTGGGCCTGGGCGCCGTCTTCACCGAAGGCTGCAGCGAACTCGACTGGGCCAAGCGGGTTTTCGATTCGTCAGATCTGCCCGGCGAAATTTCCTGGAAGAAATTCTGTCGCAAGGGCTACTACGTCGTGCCGCCCGAAAAGCCGGAACTGCGCCAGCCCGTCGATATGCGCTGGTTCGCCGAGGGCAGGCGCAAGGATCTGCCGGAACCACTCCCGATGCCATCCCAGTATGCCGAAGAGTTTGGCATGGGCCTGCAAACGCCGAGCGGCAAACTCGAATTCGTGCCCGAGATCCTCAAGCGGAACACGGCGGACAATCCGGATCGGCCGCCAGTCAATCGTTACATTCCCTCCTGGGAAGGGTTGCGCACCACCGAGCTGACAGAGCGCTATCCGCTTCAGATGATCGCCACTCATAGCCGCTACAGCTTCCACACCAGCATGGATGGCAAGAACAGCGCGGTCAATCAGGTCGAGGACCACCGTGCCTTGGTTGCAGGCCATCGCTTCTGGTTGCTGCGGATCAACCCGGCCGATGCCGCCGCCCGCGGCATTGGTCATCGTGACCTGGTGAAAATCTTCAACGATCGCGGAGCCGTGATCTGCGCCGCCGACATTTCGGCCCTCGTGACCCTGGGCGTCGTCAAGTCCTATGAGGCCAGCGCCGAGTTCCAGCTTATCGAAATTGAAGGAGAGACCGTCGAGGTCGGCGGCTGCTTGAACATCCTTACCCCGGACCGGTCGCAGACCCGCGGAACCAGCAGCATGGCTCCCAATTCCTGCCTTGTGCAAATCGAGAAGTGGCAGAACGCGGACGCCTTCAAGATGGCTGCGCGGCGTAGGAGGAAGTCTTGAGCAAATGGAATCTGATCATCAACGTCGGCCGCTGCGAGAACTGCCACAATTGCGTGATCGCGGACCGGGACGAACATGTCGGCAACGACTTTCCGGGCTACGCGGCGCCGGCTGCTGCCGTGGGAGAGAGCCCTATTCGCATCCTGCGCCGCGTACAGGGCAGTGCGCCGATGGTGGAGACCACTTATTTGCCAGTGATGTGCAACCACTGCGACGACGCGCCCTGCATGCAATATGCGGGCGACGCCATCCGCAAACGCGACGACGGTATCGTTATCATTGATCCAGAGAAGGCTAAGGGCCGCAAGGACATTCTCGGCTCGTGCCCGTACAGGGCAATCGTCTGGAACGAGGAGCAGCAGGTGCCGCAGACCTGGATCTTTGATGCCCACCTGCTCGATCAGGGCTGGCAGCGGCCTCGTTGCCAGCAGAGTTGTCCGACGGACGTCTTCGAGGCGGTGAAACTCGATGACGCCGCCATGGAGCTAAAGGCGACCACCGAGGGGCTCAAGGTGCAAAAGCCCGAGCTCGGAACTAAACCCCGCATCTGGTACCGGGGTCTGGAACGGTGGGAGACATGCTTCATCGGCGGCAGCGTCAGCGCCGACATCGCCGGGGCGGTGGAATGTCTCGAAGGGGCGGAGGTGACCCTATCCCAGGGAGGCAAGCGTCTCGCGAGAGCCACGACGAACAGCTTCGGCGATTTTGGCTTCGACGGTTTGCGGGGTGACGGAAGCACATATCGTGTCGAAGTGTCCCATACCCATGGCAGCGTCTGGCGCAACTGCGTCCTGTCCGAGAGCGTCTATCTGGGTGAACTGAGGTTGACCCGTCCCGGCGCCGCAGATTCGCGGGGAGGCGCCGATGCTTGAGAGTGACAACAGCCGCTCGGGCATGACCCACCGGCGAACAAGCCGGCAGGAGAGCCGGGGAACGAATGTTGCCCGTATTCTCAGCGCGGCAGAGAAATTGTGTTCCCTTTATGGCTCCAGGAAAACGAACGTGTGCGATATCGCCGGCTACCTCAAGATGTCGCCCGCAAACGTCTATCGTTTTTTCTCTTCCAAACTGGCGATATATGACAGGCTTGTTGCGCGTGTGCTCGAAGACAACTTTCCCGTCATTCAACTCGACTCCGGAACCCTTACGAGTGCCGAAACGCTCCGAGAGTTCATGCTGGGGCTGCATGGACGGGCCCTTGCTCTCATGCGGGATGAGGACAAAATATTCGAGCTGCTCACGATCGCCGATGATGAGCGCTGGCCCGCTTTCGAGGCACACGCACGACGCGTTAAGGGCATCGTCGCTGAACTTGTCGAACAGGGTGTTGATGAACAGGAATTTCGACAACAGGACAGTCTTCGGGCCGCTGAATGCCTTTGCGCGTCAACTGCGGCACTCTGGGAACCCAAAGCGATAGAGAATTTCAATCTCAGGCACCCGCTCATCACGCCCGAAGACCTGATTTCCTTTAGTGTTGGGGCTCTCCGGAAGGGTCCTTCTTAATGCTGGCGATGATTGCCGGCACCAGTCTCGCTGCAGTGCTACTGGTGCAGCAGGGCCATAAGACCTGGGCGGATGGTGGATCCGACGCGGCGGAGTTCGTGCTCCAGGCACTTGAGATCGAGCCGGAGGAAGCTCGTCGCATCGCTAATTGGGAGTTGCCGCCGCTGTCCAAGTGAGCCAGCGCGGACCTACAGGGAGGAAGATCACTATGCTCGCAAAAACCCATGGCGGCGTCGGTCGCCCTATTGTCGCATTGCCCGATGTTGAGGCATTCGAGCAAATCCCGCTGCGGGACCGTAACCTCCCCGCAAGCACCTACGAGATGCTTACCCGCGGCGCCGCTATCGTGCCGGATCAGCTTGCCCTGTCCTTCTTTCTGCGCTCTGACAACTTCCGTGATCCCTTCGTCTGGACGCATGCCGAGCTCATCGCTGACATCACGAGGACAGCCAATGCCCTGCGGCGGTTGGGGATCGGCCGATGCGACGTCGTGGCCTTCGTGCTGCCCAATCTGCCCGAAGCGCATTTCGTGATCTGGGGCGGAGAGGCGGCGGGCATTACCTTCGCGATCAATCCGCTGCTTGAAGCGGGACAAATCTGCGAGCTCCTCATTGCCGGGAAGGCAAAATGGCTCGTCACTCTGGCTCCCTTTCCGGGAACCGACATTTGGCAGAAGGCGACCAAGGCCGCGGAGAAGGTGCCGGACCTGCAAGGAATTCTAACCGTCAGTTTCGCACCGTATCTCCGCGGGACCACAGATGAAGCGACGGATGTACGCTCGCAGGCGCCGGGTGTCGACGGCCTTTCCATCCCCGTTCTCAGCCTGCGTCAGGAAATTGCTGGGGAACGCGGCGAAGGCTTGACCTTCGAGATGCCCAGCCCCGGAGATATCTCTTCATACTTCTGCACAGGCGGTACGACCGGACTGCCCAAGATCGCCGCACGCACCCATTTGTCGGAAGTGTTCGACGCGTGGTCCACCCAAACCTTCATCGGGGGTGTGTTCGCACCGGGCAAGACGATCTTCTGCGGCCTGCCGCTCTTCCACGTCAATGGACAGCTGGTGACGGGCCTCATCCCGTGGTCGCAAGGCGGGCATGTGGTCATGGGCACGCCGCACGGCTATCGCGGAGAGGGAGTTATTCCATCCTTTTGGGAGATCGTCGAACACTATCGTGTCGTGGCCTTCTCGGGCGTTCCGACTGTATACTCGGCACTGATGCAGGTGCCGGTCGGCAGCCGCGACATTTCGAGCGTCGGATACGGTTTTTGCGGCGCGGCTCCGATGCCCGTGGAACTGTTCCGCAATTTCGAAGAGACGATCGGAATCCGCATTCTGGAGGCCTACGGCCTGACGGAAGGCGCCTGTGTTTCCAGCGTCAATCCGCCGGAAGGCGAACGACGTGTCGGCTCGATCGGCCTACGCCTCCCCTACCAGCAGATGGCAGTGGTCAGACTTGACGATTCGGGCGGCTTCACCGGGTTCGCCGAGACGGACGAGGTCGGCGTGCTCGCGATCCGCGGGCCGAATGTCTTTGCCGGTTACATCAATGCCGAACACAACAAGGGGCTCTGGCTTGAGATAGACGGCGAGCGATGGCTGAACACCGGCGATCTCGCCCGCCAGGACACCGACGGCTACTTCTGGCTGACGGGTCGCAAGAAGGAGCTCATTATCCGGGGCGGGCATAATATCGATCCCAAGCTGATCGAAAATGCCGTGCAAGATCACCCGGCGGTACAACTTGCCGCAGCGGTGGGAAGGCCCGATGAGCGCGCGGGAGAACTGCCGGTGCTCTACGTCCAATTGAAGCACGGGACGACCGCAACGGAGGCGGATCTGCTTGCCCATGCCGTCGGCCGTATTCCCGAGCGCGCTGCGCACCCCAAATCCGTCCGGATTCTGCCCACGCTCCCCGTCACACCCGTCGGCAAGATCTTCAAGCCAGCATTGTCGATGCTTGAGATTGAGGATGTCGTACGTCAGGAGGCGGCGGCGTCCGGCGTGACGCTCGAATCCCTTTCGGTCATTCAAGATGCCCGGCTCGGTCTGCTTGCCAGAATTGCAGCCGAGGGCAATTCAGGCCCACTCCGCGAAAAACTGGGTCGCTACGCCTTCAAGACGCAATTCCTCTGAACACTCGCGAGAAGAAAAGGAAGCCAGTCATGGCGATCAATTTTGCCCGTTACGAGATGGGGGCGCCAGCACTCTCGTGGGCAAACCAGCAGTCAGGAAACCAGTCATGAACGCTCCAACTCGGATCCCCGTCACCAACCTTCAACACCACGTCTTCTACGTTACCGACCTGGAACGCTCAAAGGCTTTCTATATCAAGGTCTTCGACCTGCAGTTCTCCGCCCTCAATCATCCGGACAGCAGCGCCGCGATGCGTTTGTCGCAGCAGGAAATGCATTTCTTCTCGTTCGGCTTCCACCATCACGACATCTGCCTGGTGAAGCATCACAAGCTGAAGATGGACAACAATTCCATGCTGCACTTCACGCTAGCCGTGAAGGACGCAGAGGCATTCGACGACGTCAGACGCCGCGCACGAGACATGGACTTACCGATCCGCGAGGGGCGCATGCTCACCTCCGCGCACCCTGTATCGCGTGCTTTTTGCCTCCAGGACCCCGACAGGCACTGGATCGAGATCATTGAGGAGCCCAGCATATGAGCAATACCGCTCTCGTTCCCCCGAACGTCCTGCCCCCATTCAAGCTACGCTTCGCGGGCCTCCTGAAGCGGAAATGGTTTCGCGAAATGGTGCTGTTGTGGCCGACGCTGACGAAGCGGCGGTTCTCCAACAAGACTGAGGACTACGGCGTCTTCAAGCCTTCGCTCGTTTCTCATATCGGACAGCTCTCCATCTATGTGCGCGACATCGCGCGAAGCCGGGCCTGGTACGAGAAAGTTGCCGGCATGATCCATAGCCGCACCTGCGAGCTGGAGCCGCATCCGTTCAAGGAAGGGTGGCGCCTTCGCTGCTGCTACATGAGTGCAACTGACCACGAGGATTGCCTCGTGCTCGTCGAGGAATACGATCCTTCAGGCAGGATTACCGTACCTTCGGGCATGAGCTTCTTCCATTTCGCGCTCGAGGTGAAAGGAAACCAATTGGAGGATGTCCTGGCCTTTGCCAAGCAACAGCAGGCCGACGGATTCCAGTTGAACTACGGTCCAGTCCGCCACAACAGCGAACCGCCTTTGGGCGACGGCGAGACCGGCGGCAACGTCGCCTGCTATCTCTACGACCCCGACTGGCACAATGTCGAATTCTGCGGGGCAATGGACACGATCGAGAACTATCGCGAGCGATATGGGGAGCTCAAGGGCAAGGACCGCGCGTAACGCCGCTCCGACCTTCAAAGTGCTGTGAGCGGAGATTCGAGCCGCTTTCCAAGCGACCCCCTCAAAAAAGGAAATGAAATGGTAGTTAAAGTGACCCGATTTGCGATCGGTGGAGAACCCTTGTGGGGAATTTTGGACGAAGAAGAGATCGCGCCGCTCGAAGGCACCTTCGTCTCGACTGCGGACATCCTGCGCCTTCCTCCAGCTCACCTCAAGGCGCGGGTAGGCGCTGAACGTTTCCCGATCAGCTCTGTAACCATTCTGAGCCCCGTCACAGCGCCGACGCAGATCGTTTGCCAGGGTCTGAATTATGCAGATCACGCGGATCAATCGGGGCATTCATCACGCCAGAAGAACCTGCTCTTCATGAAGGCCGCCTCCTCGCTGTCTGGAGCGTTCGATCCCGTCATCCGGCCGCCAGGATGCCAGATGCTCGACTACGAAGTGGAACTTGGGCTTGTCCTGAAGCGACCACTAACTGCAGGCGACCACGTCACCCGAGAGACCCTCGGCGATTTCATCGGCGGACTCGTCTTGTGCAACGACATATCGGCCCGCGACGTCATGTTCGGTGAAGCCTTCTTGCAGTGGTTCCGCGGCAAAAGCGCCCGGACCTTCTGCCCTTGTGGCCCGTGGCTGGTCATTCCCGAAGCGGACGAGGTGGCGGATCTGCTCGACAGGATTGAGATCCGTCTCTGGCTGAACGACGAACTGCGGCAGTCGGCCCATTCCCGGGACTTCGTCTTTCGCCCGGAAACCTGCCTCAACGACATTGCGTCTCTGATGGACCTGGCTGCGGGCGATCTGGTCCTGACAGGGACGCCGGGCGGCGTGATCCTGCAAGCGAGCGTCCCCCTCGCCCAAATCCTGACGACCAAGCTTTTCAAGGATTCGGAGCGGAAGGAAGCGATCGTCCAGGAAGCAACCGCGCACGCACGTTACCTCGCACCGGACGACATTATGCGTGCCGAAATGCGCACCGATGACAGCGCCGTCGATTTTGGCAGGCAATTGCTCGCAATCGTGGACGCGTGATCTCGGCGGGATCAGGACGCGCACGACGTCGCCGCCCGCACCATTGCCCGATCGGCGGGGGTGTGAAGGGCTCGTGTGTCACCTCCTGGTCTAACCCCTGCCCCGGAACAGCGGTAGCGCGCACGGGCTGCAAGCAAGAGAGCAATGCGCATTTCCTTGGGCTTTGCGGAAAAGCGACACGTCTCGGAGGAGGGAGACCCGCATGAAAGCTATTAATTTGTCGACCGGATTGTTCTGTCTTTTGGTCACACCGGCGATGGGAGGAGGCTTCGATCTCCTGGGGCAGCCGAATGAAGCCCTCTTCGAGACGGGACGCTACGTCGAATTCGGGATCGGCTTTGGCAGTCCGAACGTGGGGGGACAAATCATTGCCGTCGGGCCCCCGTTTGCTTCCGGCGATACGGCGCCCTCGGTTCCATTCTACAATGGCGCCTTCAAGGCCGATATCAACGAACAATTCTCAGGAGCGGTCATTGTAGACAATCCTTATGGACGCAGAGTCGAGTATGATAGCGGGCCGCTGTCCGGTCTGTCGGGAAAAGTCGAGTCGATCGCAGTCACAGGTTTGCTGCGTTACAAGCTCACGGATCGTTTCAGCGTCTTCGGCGGCCCCAGACTGCAACGTATGGGTGGCGACACCGATATCTCAGTTTTCGCAGGCGGCGTGCCTGCCGGGATTGGCAACGTCACCTTTGACGACACCTGGGCGGCGGGCTACGTGGTCGGGGCGGCCTTTGAAATCCCGGAGAGCCATGTCCGGGTCGCAGTTACCTACAATTCCGCGATCGACTACGATTTCGACACCTCCGGTGCCTATCAAGGGACCACGGATGTCGAGACCCCGCAGTCGGTCAACGTCCATCTCCAGGCGCCGATCAGCCTTTCCACATTGCTCTTCGCGACGTTTCGCTGGGCCGATTGGAGCGAACACACGATCAGTCCGCCGGGCTATCCCTTGGGATCGCTCGTCCACTTCAACGACACGAAGACCTACACGCTGGGCGTGGCACAGATGTTTAGTGAACAATGGTCGGGATTCGCGTCTCTGACATACGAGCCCTCGACTGACGTATGGGCTGAAGGGCCACTCGACGCAACCGACGGCTTGTGGGGACCCACTCTTGGCGCAATCTACACGAAGGGCCAGACAAAAATAACGGCCGCCATCAGCTACTATCAGTTCGGTGATGCTTCGGGTTCATTCGGAAATTTTACGGACAACGATCTAGTCAGCGCCGCCGTCAAGGTGGGGTATTCGTTTTGATCCTCGCTGCCGGAAACGGCGTCGCGTACCGACGTCGTCTTCTGCTTGGCGCGAATTCTGCAGGCTTCCATGCCGTAGATCGACTGCATGATCTCGACCGTGCGCGCTAAGGGGCGCCAAACATGAATGGAGGCAGCTAGGCAGAAAACAGGTCTGCCAAGCAGACCTGTCCTCAATACGCGATCCTCCCATCCACGATCTGCCCGTTCGAGGGAGAAAGTTCGCGTTTCAACACTTCGCGTGCATCGCCGCTGATGACCGATACCGGGGCCGCGACGGCCACGCGGGCAGCCGACCCGGCGAAATTGGCAGCGGCCACTCCCACGCGATCCGCGAATGTCTCCTCGCCGCCCGAAAGCGATTGGCCGGCCAGACGCCGGCCGAGCAGTCGCACGATCTCCGGGCTATCGGCAAAGGCATTGTGGCCAAGCGGATCGTTTGACGCGACGCCGCTCGTGTCGATGATCGAAACGCCAAGTTCCTCGAGGGTGGCGGCGTAGGGTCTGAGATTAGATCCTCCGACCCGGTCAACTCCGCCCGACAGGAAGCGCGACACCTCTAGCGCCTTGTCACGTGTGGATGTCAGAATCGCGAAATGCGGCCGCTTTGGCCCCATTTCGATAAACTGCCGGCGAAACACATCGATGTCGATGTCCGGCGACGCAAGAATGACATTCTTGATCTTTGCCGGGATCGATTTTTCGCGCATGGCAACACCGCGCAGTGCCTCCGCCGCGAGCCAGGTCCCCATCGAATGGGCGAGAATCGTCACTTCGTCGACATCGGGGCTTCGGGTGGCCTGAAGGATCATGTCCTCCAAGGCACGCCGCGAGTAGTTGGCGCTCTCCTTGTCATAGAGGTAGTCGAAAACGCGAGCCCGCGATGGCCAGGCGAAGAGTATAGGTGCCGCATCGGTGCCCGAGTCGTGCACGATCTGGGCGAAGCGAAAGACGGCGTCGGCATAGGTGTTGTTGAAGCCATGAACAAAGATGAGCACCTGCCGCTTGGCGTTCCGATTCTTGCGAAACCATGCGAGAGCCTGCCCTTCCGCTGCAACCTTGCCGACTTCAAGGACTGCAAACTCCTTTTCCGGATTCGGCGGAACGCGTGAGGGCCACTGCACCTCGCCGATCTTGCGGTTTCGATCCGGAGGAATGGAGACGGTGAGGTTATTAAGCGAGATCGCCGTTCCACGCTCGCCCGAATAGAGGCGACCGGGATCGTCGGATGGCCTTCGCGTCGTCGCCACCAGCATGTTCACCCGGCTGGCGTCGCTGGCTGCCACCTGCTGAGGCTGAAGGACGTTCTCCACCCGGGTCGCGCAGCCGGAGGCAAGGACACTTAACACAATAAGGGAAGCAAGCGCCCGCGGCGGAAACGCACATATTGCAGCGATTCGGCGCGACCGGGCACTTCGTTGCGGCCCCCGGGCGAAACCTCGCCCGGAGAATGAGAGTCTGGAAATTGTCATGTCAGTTCTGCTCGATCTCACGCGGTATCCGGAACCAGGCGACATAGAGCGCCGGCAGGAACAGGAGCGTTAGTGCCGTGCCCACGACGATCCCGCCCATCATTGCATAGGCCATGGGTCCCCAGAATATCTCGTGCGAGATCGGGATCAGCGCCAGGGTCGCGGCTGCGGCCGTCAGCATGATTGGCCGCATTCGGTGTTCGGTCGCCTCCACCACCGCCTTCCAGGGCGACTTTCCCGCGGCTCGCAATTCCTCGATTTCCACGATCAGGATCACCGAGTTGCGAATGAGAATGCCGACGAGGGCGAGCACGCCCAGAAGGGCGACGAAGCCGAGCGGCGCATTGCTCATGAACAGCGCCGCGACGACACCAATCAGCGCCAAAGGGGCAACCGAGAAGACCAGGAAGAGCCTGTGGAAGCTCTGAAGCTGGATCATCAGCAGGGTCGCCATGATAAGGAGCATGGCCGGCGCCACCGTGGCGATCGGACCCTGCGACTTGGCGCTTTCTTCGACCGCGCCGCCGACTGCAACGGAATAGCCAACCGGCAGCGTCTTTTCGAATTCCGCAACCTTGTCGGCGAGCGCCTTCACGATGGTCGCCGGCTGCGTCGTATCGCTGATTCCGGCCTTGATCGTGATGGTCGGGACCCTGTCGCGTCGCCAGATCGTCGGCTGTTCGAGCTCGTAACGGAACGTTGCGACCGATGAGAGGGGAACCGACTGACCGCTGCTGCTCTGCAGTTGCAGGTCGAGCAGCGTGTCTATCGAGCCGCGCTCCTTTTCCGAGGCGCGACCGACGACATCGACCAGATAGATGTCGTCCCGGACCTGCGTTGCCGCATCACCTTGTACGACGGTGTTGAGCGCCATGGCGATGTCCTGAGACGAGACACCGAGCTGTCGCGCCTTGTCCTGCAGCACGTCGATCTTTACGACGCGCGCCGGTTCATTCCAGTTGAAGGCGAGATTCTTGAGCGAAGGATGGCTGCCGATGACAGACCCCAGCTTCTGTGCCAGGTCGCGCACCGTCTGGAGGTCGTCCCCGGACACGCGATACTGAATGGGCTTGCCGACCGGTGGTCCGATTTCCAGCAGCTTCACGTAAGCGTCAGTTCCGGGAAAAGTCTTCTGGAGGTAAGCTTCCGCTTCTTGCTTCAGCTTGTCGCGGGCGTCGAGCTCCTTGGCGACGATAACGGTCTGACCGAAGGAAACGTCTGCCGGCTGCACGTCGAAGGAAAGGATGAAGCGCGGCGCGCCCCTTCCGACATATGTCGACCAGTGATCGACCGCAGGGTTGCCGGCCAGCATCTCGCGCTCGAACTGAGCCATTTGACGGCTCGTTTCGGCAATCGAGCTGTTGTGCGGCAGGTTCCAGTCAACGATCAGTTCCGGCCGGTCAGAGCTTGGGAAGAACTGCTGTGGCACCAATGTCAGACCTGCGAGCGAACCTGCGAAGAGGAGAACGGTCGCGATGATCGTCATCCAGCGCCAGCGCAAGCAAAACTGCAGCACGCTCGAGAATGCCCTCGCGAACCGGCCCTTGTGTTCGGCATGCTTCTTCATGGTTTTCGGCAGCAAGGTAACGCCGATGAGAGGCGTGAACAGGACGGCAACGATCCAGGAGACGACGAGCGATACGGCGATGACGACGAAGAGGGTGAAGGTGAATTCCCCGGCGCTGCTCTTATTGAAGGCGACCGGTATGAAGCCCGCGACGGTCACAAGCGTCCCGGTCAGCATCGGAAAGGCCGTGGACGTGTAGACGTAGGTGGCGGCCTTCCTGAGACTGTCACCCATTTCCAGCCGTGCCACCATCATTTCGACTGCGATCATGGCGTCGTCGACGAGAAGACCGAGTGCGATAATGAGCGCACCGAGCGAGATTCGCTGCAGTGAAATGCCTGAATAGAGCATCACCATAAAGGTGATAGCGAGAACCAACGGGATCGCGATCGCCACGACCAAGCCTGCCCGGAACCCGAGGCTGATGAAACTGATCGCGAGCACGATGGCGACCGCCTCGAACAGGGCCTTCGTGAAGCCTCCCACGGCCTCGTGAACGACTTTCGGCTGGTCGGATACCTGTTCGACCGAGACCCCGACGGGGAGATTCTGAACGATCGCGGCCATCGTCTTTTCGAGCGATTCACCGAAGGCAAGCAGGTTGCCGCCCGTCTTCATGCCAATCGCAAGACCGATGGCCGGTTTTCCCTTGAAGCGGAAGAGCGACGTCG
The DNA here is from genome assembly GCF_900103435.1 of Sinorhizobium sp. NFACC03. Classification (NCBI taxonomy): domain Bacteria; kingdom Pseudomonadati; phylum Pseudomonadota; class Alphaproteobacteria; order Hyphomicrobiales; family Rhizobiaceae; genus Sinorhizobium; species Sinorhizobium sp. NFACC03. The sequence goes on along the minus strand of NZ_FMXF01000026.1, from coordinate 20,950 downwards.
GCGGGTCGACATAGCCGCGGGTGATCGTGGCGACGTCCGTCAGCGGGAAGAACCGGTCGTTTACCCGGAGGTTGATCCCACGCAAGGTGTCTTCGGAGATGAAGCGTCCTCCGACCCGCAATGCGACGCGTTCCGGTCCTGTCTGAACGAAACCCGACTGGGTGACCGCGTTCTGCGCCTGCAGCGTGGAAATGATGTCGGCGCGGTTAAGGCCGAGGGCCGCGATCTTGCGGGTGGAGAATTCGAGATAGATGACCTCGTCTTGCGCGCCGACGATGTCGACCTTGCCGACGTCCGCAATCTTGAGGATCTGGGTGCGGGCGTCCTCGGCGAAGTCCCGCAACTCCCTGTGACTGAGCCCGTCGCTGGTCAATGCAAAGATATTGCCGTAGACATCGCCGAACTGGTCATCGAAGAACGGCCCGACCACGCCCTGGGGGAAGTCGTGCTTGATGTCGTCGATCAGGTTGCGCACCCGCGACCAGGTGGGCTTTACATCCTGCGCATTCGTCTCCGGCAACAGATCGACGAAGACGATCGTCTGGCCGGCGGTCGTGATACTGCGGGTGTGTTCGAGATTGTTGACTTCCTGGAGCTTCTTTTCGATGCGGTCGGTAACCTGCTGCGTCACTTCGTGGGCAGAGGCGCCAGGCCATTGTGCCTGGATCACCATCGTCTTGATTGTAAAGGATGGATCCTCTTCTCGGCCAAGGCTCAGATAGGCAAAAGCTCCCGCCACTGCGAAGATGATCATGAAATACCAGACGAGCGATCGGTGCTCGAGGGCCCAATCTGAAAGATTGAATTTGTTCACGGGCGATTATCCTGTTCAGTTCTCACACTCTGCCCCTCGGCAAGTTCGTTCACGCCGGCGACGACGACCTCTTCTCCGTCCTTGAGCCCGGAGAGGACCGCGACGGAACCGATGTCGGTGGAGGGGCTGTCGAGCCGCACACTTCTGAGCGAGACGGTGTGTGTCTCCGGGTCAATCACCCAGACACGGTCGGCGCCGTCCTTCTTGACGACGGCCGTTGCCGGTACGCCGATCGCCGCCCCTTGCCGGACGTCAGCTGGTGCCGCGGTCACTACCGATCCCAGCCGGAAGACCTCCGGCGCCTGATCGATGGCGATTTTCAGCCTATGAGTACGAGTACCGGCATCCGCCTGCGGGCCAATTTCGCGCAAGACGCCGGAGGTCCGCAGCGCGTCATCGAGTTGGAGGACAATGTCCGCTCGGTCCCCCAGACGCAGCGATTGTAGATACGTTTCGGGAACGTCGACGACTACGTCGCGCTGATTAAGACGCGCAAGCTTCAGGACAGGCTGACCGGCAGTTACCGTCTGTCCGACTTCGACCCAGGTCGCAGTCACAACACCATCGAACTCGGCCTTCAACACAGCATAGCCAAGCTGCTCGCGTACCTTCTCCAGGCTGGCATTTGCTTTGCCGACGCCGGCCCAGGCCGATTTCAGTGCCTGATCGGCAAGGTCCAGATCCGCGGTGCTCGCGGCGCTCGTCGAGGCAAGTCTCCGCTTGCGGTCCTGCGTCAACAAGGCGTTCTCGAACTGCGCTTCAGCGTTGCGCAGATCGGCCTCGGCGCTGCGGACCGCAAGCTCAAGAGCAAGCGGATCGATTTCAGCGACGACATCGCCGGCGCGTACGAGGTCGCCGACATTTACCTTGCGCGACACGACGCGTCCCAAGGTTCGGAATGCAAGACCGGTCTCAACCCTGGCCTGGACGATCCCGGGCAGGCGCACTAACTCCGCGTGTGCTGCGCTCGCCGCAACGGACTTCACCGGCCGCGGCCTCGTGATCTCACCTGCGCCGGCATCCTGATCACAGCCGGCAAGAATCGCGAGCGCTGCAAGGAGTGAAAACGAGACTTGGGGACGGTAAGCAACCATCTTACTTACCCTCCCAGGCCACGACTTGGCCTTGCTTGAGGAACTTTCCGCCCTCTGTGACGATCAGGTCTTGCGGAGCGATCCCGTCGGCCACGATCAGATCGCTTTGCCGGTACTTAGCGACTGCGATCTTTTGCAGCGAGACGGAGTTCTTCACGGGGTTGATGCGCCACACGGCGGGCGTGCCCATCGCGGAGGTGATCGCGCCGGCGGGCAGGACAATCCCCTTGCGTGACGGCGAACGGAATTCACCGACAAGCGGCGTGCCAAGCGGCCATTGCGCATCTTCCGGAAGCGCCACCTTGATATGGATCGTTCCGGTTCTCGTGTCGATGAAAGGAGCGATCTCCCTGACGGTCGCTTGAGTTTCGAGCGCGCGATCCCCGACCGGTGCGACACCGACCTGCGCGAGCGGCCGTCCTTCCAGAAAGAAAGCCTCGAACACGTCGAAAACGGCGTCGCGGGGGCCGTCATGGGCGAGAGTTAATGCAGGCTGCGCCGCGGAAACCACCTGGCCTACTTCGATCTCGCGCGCGGTGATGATCCCCCCCGAGCCGGCTTTCAGCTCGGTGTGCGACAATGCGTCCTCGGCCGTCGTCAGCGCCGCTTCAGCAGCGTCCAGTGAAGCTCGTGCCGTCCGCAGTTCCTTGTCAGCCTGATCGAAGGTCGCCTGAGCAATCGAGCGCGAGCGCAATAGCGCGTCATACCGTTCGAACGTAAGGGCCTTTTGCTTGACGATCGCCTGTGCCGACTCAAGCCCAGCGCGGGCGACCTCCACATCGGCCCGTTGTTCGGTGTCGTTGAGACGAGCGAGGACGTCGCCGGCACTCACATGCGATCCAACATCGACGAGACGCTCGATAACCCTGCCGCTGACGCGGAAGGACAGATCGGATTGGATCCGTGCCTTGACCTCGCCGGTGATCTCTGCGGCCGGTTGATACTCGGCCGCAGACGCGCGAACCGCCCGAACCTGCTGCGGTGGCGCGGCCACTTCGGCTTTGTCTTCGCAGGCGGCGAGATAGGCGCAGGCGAGACCAATTCCAATCAAACGAAAGGGCTGCATGTTTTTCTCCACAGCGGTTTGCAATCAAAAGAGTGATGCGCTAGTATCACTGACTAACGGGTTAGTCAATTATATTGGGTAAGTCGGGAATGGTCGGTTGCCGAAGGGCGAGCCGCCTATTCCCGGGCTAACCTGCTAGGACAGCTTGCAACCAGGCGATTCGAACAACCGGTCCAATCCAACAGGAAATGAAAACGCGATGACAAAGACCGAAAAGAAGACCTCGCGGGCGGAACAAAAAGCCAGGCGCCCTCAGGAGATCCTCGAGGCCGCGTTCGAGGAATTCACCGTCAAGGGATACGCGGCTACGCGGGTGGAAGACGTTGCAGCCCGCCTCGGGGTGACGAAGGGCACCGTCTATCTCTATTTCCCGACGAAGGACGTTCTCTTCGAGGAAATGTTCCGCCACATGTCGACGCCGTTCACGGATCTGCTGGCTTCTGTCGGCACGCTCGAAGGTTCGGCGGCGGACCAGCTACGGGCCCTCCTGCTCCTGGCATACGAAAAGATCGCCGACGATCGGAAAACAAGAGAACTCCTACGCTTGTCATTGTCCGAGGGGACGCGCTTCCCCGACATTGTGGACCGACACCATGACGAGTTCATCGCTCCGTTGCTTGCGGCCGTACGCACGCTCGTCGAGGAAGGCGTCGCATCGGGGGAATTCCTTGACGGGGCTGCGGCAAAGTTTCCCGACGTCGTCGCCAGTTCGATCCTTCACGTTGCCGTGTGGCGCCTGATGTTTGCGGATCGAAAGCCGATCGATGGGCCTGCCTTCATCGAGGCGCATTTCGACCTGGCCCTAAATGGACTGTTACCGCGTTCATAGCCCATTTGGTTCTTGCCGGTAGCCTCTAAAGGCGCATTGAAATCTCCGATACTTTCCAGTGTGAACTCGAACGCGGGGCGGTTCGTCCCCGCTGCCGTATGTTCAGGGGATGGAGAGACTCCGAATAAACTGCTCGCCTCCGAGCACGATGAAAGACACGACGGCCATCATAAGACCCCGCCGGAAGCGCACCTGTTTGATGATCCTGACGCGAGATGTTTTGAGTAACTCGGCGCCGAGCACCGAAGTCCAGTCGGACTTCAGTGCCTCTCGGACGAAGTCTTTGAGATCGGCAAATGTGTCGGGCTCGACATAGTAGACGCGCTGGTCGGAAGCACTGGACGTTTTCCCGAGCAGGTCCTTTTCTGCGCGGGTTCGGCTCGGATAGAGCACTTGCCCGAACTGCAGGATTGGCAGAATGACAACACCCCAGACCACGGCGAAGAACAGCGGGCCAAGCGGTGCACGCGTCGGCAGAAGATCGCCGAAATGCAGCACGAGATTGAGCGCCAGGATGTAGCCGGCGCCAACGATCTGCGCCTTAGTGTCATAGGATCGCGCCGTCACTTGCGTTTCCTGCAATGCGGCAAGCAGCATCCTGTCGACATAATCGCGCTTGTTCTCACTCGGCGCGGCATGCATCGGGGCATCCGATCGAAGAAAGTGGTAAAGGAGAGGTGTTGGTATCTCCAGCACGGCTGTTCCCCCTCAGCGCAAGAGTGCGAGAGCAGGCGCACCGAGCGGACCCGAATTTGCCGCTCCTGTCTCCCAGAAGGAGTTCTCGGCGACATAGAAGGTCGGCAGGAAGACCAGTGTCAGGATGGTCGCGACTGCGACGCCGATGCTTTCGCAAGTGCGAGAGAGACAAAGGCTGGCAACACAGACACAAAGAAACTGACCGGACGACGGGCGCATGAAAGCCTCCGCTCGAAAAGTTCGAGGTTTTAAGGGTTTGACGATGAGAGGGCCTACGCCTGACCGAACTTGACCGTCGAATTGACTATTACGTCAATTCGACATTAACGTCAATATGAGAATTGCGCTTTTGTACGATACGGAGCTCTCTCCTCGCCTAGCCAAGCGCCGGGAATACGGGTTCTTCGATGATGATACGTCGTGCGCACTGGGTTTGCCGGCAGCTTTACGACGGCTGCGGCCGCACGATCGCACAGAACAAGTCGGTGCTGCCCCTCCCTTAGTGGGGTCATCGCATCGGGGTGATAACTGGACATTCTGGTCAATATGACCTATTTGCATGAAAAGTTTTCAGGTTGTCTGTACCGTGGCCAAAATCGATCCGATCCGACGCGCCGAAATCGGGCGTGAAAAGCGCGCGAGAACTCGAGCGCAGCTTGTTGCTGCCGCCAATTCGCTGTTTGCTAGGCAGGCGGTGGAATCTGTCACGGTGGATGACTTGGTCAAAGAAGCCGGCGTTGCCAAGGGAACCTTCTACGTTCATTTCGACAGCCTGGAGGCAGTGACCGCAGCGGTCGCGGAGGAACTGGTGCAGTCCTTCGACGAACTGCTGCAGCCGGGTCGGGGGTCCCTCACGGACCCTGCTCTAAAGATTGCCTTCGGGTGTTACTCATTCATCGACAACGCTCTCAAAGACCCTCTATGGGCCAGCGTTGTCGCCAGACTGGCGGCGGCAGCTCCGAAGGGTGGCGAGATAGCCCGCCGCCGCCTCTTCGAAGACCTGCAGCAGTTCTCAAAGGCATTGCCGGACGACGGAGTGTCTGCAGAGCTGAAACTGGAGATTGTCGTCGGAATCATGCTCCAGATCTTGCGCGCGATCGGCGAAGGAAGGCTGTCCTCGATCGACCGTGACGCTGCCATCAGCGCGATTCTGCGCGCGATCGGCCTCAATGCTCAGGAGGCCAAGTCTGTCCTTGTGCGCTTACCAGCCACTCCCATGCAGGACGCGCCCGCGCGAAGCGCGACGCACTAAACGCATACGGGTGCGAACCAAAAGTCGCGTTTTCGGAGTGTTTTGAGAGGGCAGATTCACTAGGTGGTTGGCATGGGATATGCTTATCATGCCGACACGGAACTTCGCCAGAACCGCTCAAGGACTCGGGCTCTTGGGTCGGGCGCTCCCGATGGCCCGAAGTGCCGCCTCCAGAGCCTGGCTGGACAATTCGGGTGGGGCGACGCGCTCGATAGTGCCACGGGTCACCTGCAGCCAAATTCCAACGATAATGTCCGCAGCCAGTTGCGGGTCCTGCACTGTCACACGCCCTTGCGCAATCGCCTCAGCAATCTCGTCTTTGAGACTGTCGCGAATACTGCGGCCGAACTCGCTCCGGGTTTGCGAGGTCTGAACTACCAACCGCGCCCAGCCAGGGTCTGAAATCGCTTTTTCCAGGGATTGTGTGAAGGCGAAGGACAGGCGCGCGATAGGGTCTCTCATCTCGGTCCGGGCGGGCGCCAGCACGTCGTCGAAACTCCGGCCGAGTTGTACACTTACCGCAGAAACCAACTCCTCAATGTTCTGGAAGTGATAATAAAAGGTGCCCTTTGCGAGGCCTGCTGCTTCTGCAACAGCGTCCACCGTGAGGGTTTTGGCGGGCTCTTCCGCGAGCAACATCGTCCCCGCTTCGACGATTTGCGCGTGCGTCCTCGCCCGCCGTTCGCGCCCGATCTTCGCCCGGCGCTCCAAATTTATCTTTGCCATTCGTCAACCTGCTCCGCGCTCGTTATGATCATATAGTCATTTTGACTATTGTGCTCAATTAAACTTGATCTTGACTCGCTCACCCACGGCGAAGCGGCCACCACCCAATCGAGGGATGCCAGCAGGCCAAGGCGTTCTGAAAGGGGGAACCGCGAAAATCGCTGCGGCGGATGCTGCGGATCACCGACGATATCGCAACTGAAATCTTCGGTATCATCAACACTCTCGCTGTTTGAGGCGATCAAAAGCCGGCGCGAGCCCACTTCAAACTGTCAAGAACCAGCGAATTTTCATATTGACTATATAGTCGAAATGACTTTTAAGTTCCTTTATGTTGATCGAGACTTCCCTCTCGCTCATTTTCATTCCTGCAAATTCCATGCGTGAGGTTCATCGATGCCATCCCTTCTGCATCTCGATTCCAGTATTCTCGGCGCAAACTCCGTCAGCCGAGCGCTTTCGGCGGCTGTGGTCGCACGCCTCAAGAATCTCAATCCTGGCGTAGACATGGTCTATCGCGACCTTGCAGCTCAGCCCATCCCGCACCTCTCGGGCAACTACGTAGCCGTGGTCAGGGGAGGCTTGGAAGCCAGCCACGATGCCGCGCTTCGGGCCGACCTTGAGTTTGGCGAAGCTGTTCTGGAAGAGTTTCTAGCAGCCGACACGGTCGTTCTCGGCGTAGCCCAGTATAATCTCAGCGTGCCCAGCCAACTGAAGGCGTGGATTGATCGCATCGCGGTCCCGGGCAAGACGTTCCGGTACACCGAAAAGGGACCCGAAGGCTTGGTGAGCAACAAGCGCGTCATCATAGCGTTGGCGCGGGGCGGCTTCTACGGACCGGGTTCACCAGCCGAGAACTTCGAGCACACGCTGAGTTATCTGAAGAGCGTGCTGGCTTTCATCGGTATAGCCAATCCTGAGGTCATCGCTGCCGACGGGGTCAACGTAAGTTCCGAGCAGCGCAAGTCGTCGCTGAAGGAGGCAGAGGCACAGGTTGCCGCCCTAAAGGTGGCATAAGTCCTGCCGTCGGGGTAGCGAACATAAGCGGACAATTCACGCCGTAAGGCCCGTGAAGGCGGCGACTGCGCCTCTATGCTTGCCGTTGCAAGGAAAGGCCAATCTCGGCTTGGTCTTCAGAGAAAACGGCAACACCGCCGTCGTCGGCGAAACGGTTTCAACCGTTCGCCGACGACAGCTTTAACGTGGGATCTGTCGATGCCTCTTCAGCCGAACTTCACCAGATTGAGAGCCGGCAAAGGACCGCCCGGAAACTGGACGAGGGTTCCGCCGATCGAGATCGGTCCGAGGTCGATGCCGAAGAAGCCGAGCCGGTCGATCAGCGCGCCGACCTGCGCCTTGGACTGGGCGTTGTCGCCGGAATAGAACAGGACGCGCCGGCCGCCCTCGGCTCGGGGATCGCCGGAAAGCAGGTGCGGCTGCAGGTGATTGAAGGCTTTCACCACGCGGGCACCCGACACCATGCCGGCGAAGACCTCGCTGGACAGCCGGCCGTTCAATTCGGCAGGTTTGAACAGCGGTGCTTCGATGGGGTTGTTGGCGTCGACAACGACGCGGCCGCCGAGATCCGGCAGGCCGGCAAGCGCCGCCGGCAGCTTCGACCAGTTGACCGCGACGAGGACGATGTCCTTCGACGCTGCGTCCTCGCGTGTGCCGGCCTCGATGGTCGGGCCAATCGCCGCGACAACGTCCTTCAGGCTTTCCGGGCCCCGGCTGTTGGCAAGCGTGGCGCGGATGTTGTTTTTGGCAAGGGCCGTCGCGAAGGCGCGACCGATATTGCCTGCGCCGATGATGCCGATGCTGTTCATGGCGATTGTCCTTTCTGGGGTCGAGTGTCGCGGCATCAGGCGGTCAAGCCGCCATCAGCGACGATGTCCGCGCCGGTGACGAAGGCCGCTTCGGGGCTTGCGAGGAAGGCGACGACGCTGGCGATCTCCGTGGGCTGGCCATAGCGGCCGATCGCCATGCCGGAACCGACGATCTTGGCGACCGGGCCGTCCGCCGGATTCATGTCCGTATCGGTCGGACCCGGGTGAACCGTGTTGACGGTGATGCCCTTCGGGCCGAGATCGCGTACGAGGCTGCGGTTGAAGCCGGTGATCGCGCCCTTGGTCAGCGTATAGAGCGAGGCCGTCGGGAACGCAGCATAACGTGTCATCGACGAGCCGATATGGATGATCCGCCCGCCGGGCTTCATGCGGCGCACCGCCTCCTGCGTCGCGACGAAGACGCCGGTGACGTTGACCGCGATCATCCGCTCATAGGTTTCGAAGGCTATATCCTCGATCGGCCCGCCGAGGCCGAGCCCCGCATTGTTGACGAGAATGTCGATCCCGCCGAACGTCTCCACGGCCTTCGCCACGGCAGCGCGAACGGCGTCCGGGTTGCCGGCGTCGGCCTCGATGGCAAGGGCCCTGCCGCCCGCGGCCTCGATGTCGACCACGACCTGGGCCGCCTTGTCGGGCGATGCGCTGTAAGTGACCGCGACCGCCGCGCCGTCGGCGGCAAGCTTCTTCGCAATCGCTGCGCCGATCGAGCGCGAACCGCCGGTGACGAGAGCAACCTTGCCAGCAACGGGATGGGTGTTCTGATTCATTGTCTTCACTCCGTGGGGTTTCGATGGAGTGAAGATGTCCTGTTTATTTCCTCCGGATTAGTCGGTAATGCTTTGATCTGACTTCAAGTGATAGTTGAAGGTGATATGGAAACGCTGGCCAACCTCGAAAGCTTCGTCAAAAGCGCCGAGACCTCCAGTTTCTCGGAGGCCGCGCGGCGCATGGCCCTGACACCGGCCGCCGTCAGCCGCAACGTGGCGATGCTGGAGCGGAACCTGGGTGTGCGGCTATTCCAGCGCTCCACCCGCAAGCTCGTGCTGACAGAAGCGGGCGAACGGTTCCTCCAGTTGATCGGCGGCAATCTTGAAGCCCTGCAAGCGGCGATCACCGACGTTTCATCTGGCGCTCCCGAGCCGATGGGCGTGCTGAAGGTCAGCTTGAGCCCCACCTTCGGCGTCACCCACATCCTGCCGCTGCTACCGGAACTGCTGCGCAGATACCCGCTCATCCGGCCGGAATGGCATTTTGAGAACCGCTCGGTCGATCTGGCCGCCGAAGGTTATGACGCGGCCATCGGCGGGGGCTTCGATCTGGCTCCGGGTATTGTCGCCCGGACATTGGCACCTGCCCACATCATCGCCGTCGCTTCGCCTGGCTATATGGCGAAACGCACGCCGCCAACCGATCCCACCGGGCTTTCGCAATTCGATGGCATCGTGATGCGGTCGCTCAGAACCGGCCGCATCCGTCATTGGGCGATGCGCAACGCGGCGGGAACCGAGATGACGGCGCTTTTGCCAGAAACCATTGTCGTCAGTGACCCGGCGGCGATGCGGGAGGCCGCACGGCTCGGTCTCGGCGTGGCCATGCTCGCTGTGCCCGATCTCCTGCCAGAGCTCGAGAACGGCATCCTCGTTCGCCTTCTCCCGCAATGGTACGCTGACGCGGGCGCCATTTCACTCTATTACGCCTCACGGACCCTGTTGCCGGCCAAAACGCGCGCTTTCGTCGATCTGGTGGCAGAGGCCTTCAAAAGGGAACGCCTCGCCGAGCGTTTTGCAGGGAGCCTAGGGGAGCATCGGAATGTTCGAACGTAGCAGCTGCTACCCCAACTTCCCGGCTGTCATCTCCAAGATCCGGCACTTCGAAGATAAGGATTCTCGCGCACGACATAGAACGCTCGCAGTGCTTGCGTTCCGGCGTTCAAGCTATAATTCCTCTGGAACCGAGCTGATGTTGTTGGTTCGTGATGTCGAATGACATATCCTGGAGCGATGACATTCCTGGATTGGCTCGGGTTGCGATGCGTCAAAAGTCACCGACGACAAAATCTCCGCGAGATAACTCCAGCCCGGTTCTGGCACGTGAACGAGAGGTCGCCAAAATCGAGGCCATCAACGCTCTTCTCACTCGGCCGATCGCAGTTCTTCCAGCCTAGATTGGCGACCCGATCCGACCCTTTGCACTCGGGCTCTGGAATGAAATCCGCCCTCTCCTGAAACCGGAATTCAGCGTCACGGCTCTGCGCAAGGCGATGGCAACTTATGTGCATTCGCGGAGCTATCAGATTGCGGTCGCGCGACCCGGATCCGTCCGCCACGACATCAATGGTACACCGGTCGGTCCTGTATCGGACGGCGACAGGTCGGATGCAAACCAGAAGTACGAGGGTTTCAAGGCGCGCGATGGATCACACAATCCAAAGTCGGCACCTCCCCTCCCCACCCCGGCGTCAAAGTCGGACGTGATCCGCGCTGGCCTCCTCAAGCTGAAGGACACCTCGCGCTAGACAAGTAGCAGCCTCCCTGGGCGCCCGAACAGCAGCTGCAGGGGGATTGCCAGGGCCTTCATTGAGACGGCGCCCACCACGAAAATAAATCGATGCTCTTGAACGGAATCGAACCGCCCACCACGCCCCAGCCGAGGGCAGACAAGACTCTTATTGAGACTAAATTCTCATGTTAGCCGGTTCGAACGAGGGCCTGGAGCTGACATTTGGTCTTGCTGTCTAGCAACCCCAAGCAACCATTTGTGAAACTTCTGTCCAAACGGCTTTTCGAGGGCGGCCCGATCCCAGGCGAGATAATAGCTTTCGGGTAGTTTCATACGAATGTCGAAGGGCACAACCAGAGATCCAGAGGCGATCTCATCCTTGATCATGGAGACTTGCGCAAGAACGAACCCCCTGCCGTTCACGGCCGCGTCGATCGCACTGCTCGACAAGGTGAAGGAGAGGCCGGAGAACTTCTTAGCCCCATCGGCGTGCACCAGGGTTGCCCAGTCGTTCCATTGCGGAGAAGCCTTGTAGTCCGCCTCCCATTCCACATGGAGGAGCGGAAACGTCAGGATATCGCGCGGCGTTTCAAGGCTGCGTCCGGCGAGCAGCATCGGCGAGCAGGCAGGGACCATCCAGTCCGTGAACAACGTGGCCACGTGCTCATGCACATAGGAGCGCCGGCCGTAGGTAATACGGAAATCCACTTGATCGGCACCGATGCGCGGCTCCTGTTCCTGCCCGAGAATGCGGACGCTCGATTCCGGACAGAGCGTTTGCCAGTCGAAGATCTTGCGATTGACCCACTTGTTGGCGACCGACGTCAGCGCGCTCAGAACGATCCCGGTCTCGTTGCGCGCGCGGGTGAGAACATTGGCAGCATGGGAGAGCTGCTGGAAGCCTTTGGCGACTTCCCGATAGTACAACCGGCCCCAGGAAGAAAGCTCAACGCGGCGTCCACGCCTTTCCAATAGCGTCAGGCCAAGACAGTGCTCCAGGTTTCGCACCAACTGGCTCACGGCGCCCGGCGAGACGCCGAGGTCCTCCGCCGCAGCTGTGACAGTGCCACATCGTCCGATCGCCTCAAAGGCCTGCAAGCCGCGCAAGGACGGGTTCGGCATCGTAAAGCACTCCTTCAGCCATTCGCTCCAATTTAGAAAATCTAAAAAAGAACGCAGGCGCTGGCAACTTGTTGGCACATAAAAAACGTCGAACATTCGCTTAACAAAACGCAAGGAGAGCGAAATGTTTCTCAAGAACGCCTGGTATGTCGCAGCCTGGGATCACGAGGTCGACCGAGAGTTGAAGCCCGTCACGATGCTCGGCGAAAACATCGTCCTCTACCGAAAGCAGGACGGTAAGGCCGCCGCGCTCGAGGATGCCTGTCCCCATCGCAAGCTGCCGCTCTCCATGGGGCGCATCAAGGGCGACGACGTCGAATGCGGCTACCATGGCCTCACCTTCGACTGTTCAGGCATCTGCACACGCGTGCCGGGGGCCGAGCGGATCCCGCATGTCGCCAAGGTGCGTTCCTACCCGATCCATGAGCGATACGGCCTGCTTTGGGTCTGGATGGGAGATGCCGACAAGGCGGATCCGAAGGATATCTTTGAGGTCGAGCATTTCGGCGACCCCGCCTGGGGCATCAATCGCGGCGAGTCGATGACGCTGAACTGCAATTATCTCTACATGACGGACAACCTGCTCGATCCGTCCCATGTCGCCTGGGTCCACCAGTCGTCCTTCGCCAGCTCCGCCTGCGAGGAAACGCCGCTTGAGACGACCGTGAAAGATGACGGCGTCACCGTCTGGCGCTGGATGATCGATTCCGAACCGGCCCCGTTCTATGCGCCCTTCCTGCAGTTCAAGGGCAACACCGACCGCAAGCAGCACTATGAGGTGCGCTATCCGAGCAACGCGATCATCAAGGCGATCTTCGCGCCCGCCCATACCGGCGGCGAAGGCCGCGCGCTGCCGGAAAATACATTCCTGATGGACAGCTACAACTTCATGACTCCGGTCGATCAAAACCGGACCAAGTACTACTGGTTCCAGATGCGCAACTTTGCGCCTGATGACGTCAAGGTTTCCGAGAGTTTTGCTAAGTCCGTGCGCGGCGCTTTCGAAGAGGACCGCGTCGTTCTGGAAGCGGTTCATTACGGAATGGCGAACCAGCAGACGCCGAATCTCGACCTAAAAATCGACGTCGGCCCGATGCGCTTCCGGCGCAAGCTGGCTCAGTTGATCGCCGCCGAGACGAAAACCGATCCCTCCAGCGTCGCAGCCGAGTAGGGAGCGGTCCGGATGCTCGATGCGGCCGCCTCGCGCTTCCGTTCCTTCGAAGTCATCTCGAAGGTACGCGAAAGCGCCACCATCACCTCTTTCCGCCTTGCCCCACTCGAACGCCACCACTGGCGGTCGTTCGAGGCGGGACAGTTCCTGACGATGCGTGTTCCCGATCGCAAGGGCGGGCATGTCCTGCGCAACTACACGGTCTCCTCCTCCCCGCGGGAAGAAGGTACCTACCGGATCACCGTGAAACGCGAGGCCGCACCCGCGCAGGACCTGCCTGATGGTCTGAGTTCCTGCTGGCTGCACGACGAGATCGAGCCGGGTGCGGTCGTCGAGATCGATCTGCCGCGCGGCGCCTTCAAGCTCGACAGCGCGAGTGCCCGGCCCGTCGTCCTTCTTTCCGGTGGCGTCGGGCTGACGCCGACAGTTTCGATGCTCGATGTGCTGGCGAGGGACACCAACCGCCCGGTCTGGTTCATCCATGCCTGCGACAGTGCAGCCGTCCACGCACTGCGGGACGAGGTCGAACATCTCGTCGCTCTCAGGCCCGGTATCACCGTGCACTACTGCTACCGTTTCGCCGAAGGCGCCGATCTCAAGGTTGCCCGGTGCCATTCAACGGGCTTCCTGACGCGCGCCACGCTTCAGAGCCTTCTGCCGCTCGACGACTACGACATCTACATGTGCGGGCCGCCACCTTTCATGCAGGCGCTCTACGGCATTCTGACCGGCCTCGGGGTGCGCAAGGAGCGCATCGCCTACGAGTTCTTCGGGCCGGCGAGCCTGTTGACGGAGACCGCTCAGACCGCGCCGCGATCGAAAATGGCTTTCACCCCCAAGCCAGTGATCGACGGCGAAGCCCCCTGCGTCGTACTGCAGAAATTGGGCCTCAGCCTTGCCTGGGACAGCGCAAGCGACTCCATCCTCGCGTTCCTGGAAGCGCAGGGGATTGAGCCCGAATTCTCCTGCCGGGCGGGCGTCTGCGGCACCTGCGAGCAGGGCCTCGTCTCAGGTGAAGTCGACTACTTCGAGGAGCCTCTCGATCAGGTGCCGGACGGCCGGGTGCTGCTCTGCTGCACCAGGCCAAAGTCCTCGATCGTGCTCGATCTCTGACTGCACTGTCCGAATGGCCGTGGCGCCATCCAGATGTCCAAGCTTTGAAGGAAGATCCGTGACGAAACCGCTTCATACCGAGCTCCCGCTCAATCCGCATGTGGCCGGCCTTCCGCCCTACAACGCGGGCATGAACATCGCTGCGGCGCGGCGGCAGAGCGGTCGGCAAGACATCGCAGCACTTGCCAGCAACGAGAACCCAGACGGCTGTTCACCGCGTGTCACAGCCGCGCTCGCAAACCTTGAGCCCTCGCGCTACTCCGACCCCGCCTGTACGGCGCTGCGGGCGGTGCTCAGCCAAAAGCTCGGCGTTTCCCCCGACCGGATCGTCGCCGGGAACGGCTCGGAGGAGATGATCGCCGCAATCTGTCGCGCCGTGCTGCGTCCCGGTGCCTTCGTGGCAACGGTCTGTCCCGGCTTTGGGCTGCACGAGATCGAGGCGCTTGCCAATGGCGCAAGCGTCGAGAAGGTCGGTATGCGGCCGGATCTCGATTTCGACATACCGGCGATCATCGCCATGCTCGAGCGCGCGCCGGCGATTTTCTTCCTCTCCTCGCCGTCCAATCCGGTCGGTCCGGCGCTCGATCACGAGGGGCTGACGCGCATTCTCGCGGCAGTCAGGCATGAAACGCTTCTCGTGCTCGACGAGGCGTATTTCGAGTTCACGGACGAAGACACGCCCGACGGCCTTGCCGCGCTCTCGGCGACGAACCTCTCCTGGGTGGTGCTCAGGACTTTTTCCAAGGCGTATGGGCTTGCAGGCCTGCGGGTCGGTTATGCCGTGACATCCGATGTCCGGCTCGCCCGGGCGGTGAGCGCCGCCAAGACGCCGTTCAACGTCAATGCCGCCGCGCAGGTCGCAGCCGTCGTAGCGCTTGCGGATGAAGCCTGGATGCGGTCTTCGGTCGCGAGGTTGAAACACGAGAGGGCGCGCGTCGCCGACGCTGTGGCCGCCATGAGGCTTTCAACGGCCAGGTCGCAGACGAACTTCCTGTTCATCGACGTCGGGCGGGAAAGCCGGATCGCGTTCGATCACTTCCTGTCAAAGGGGATCATCGTCAAGCCATGGAAGGAGGAAGGTTACAACACCTTCATCCGTGTGACGATCGGCACTCCCTTGGAAAACGACCGCTTTCTGGATGCGCTTCGCAGCCTCGCCAGGCCGTGACGGCTGCCGCGCGCGCTTCAAGCCAAAACACAAAAAAGGGGGTCGTGGCACGGCCTCAAGGGAACGAACAAATGAGCGGAAACGCAAGCCTGTCCAGAGCAAACCGGGAGCCCCATCGCATGTCCCCTTCAGCGCCATCCGGCCTTTTCACCGGTGACTTTTCCGCCTTGCGCGCTCGATTTCTCGCCGCCGCGCGCACCGCTGGCGCTAGCCTCGTCGAATATTTACACCCGTTGCACGGTCCGAAGGGAGAGCGCCTAGCGACTGACGTTGCCTATCTCGGGCGCAATGATGCTGAAAAGCTGATGGTACTGATCTCCGGGACGCATGGCGTCGAAGGTCCCTTCGGCTCGGCCTGCCAGACCGCGTGGCTTTCGCAAAATTCCCCTTGGAAACTTCCTGATGATACCGCCGTTCTGGCGATCCACCTCATCAACCCGTGGGGCACGGCTTGGACGCGGCGTGTCAACGAAGACAATGTCGATCTCAATCGCAACTTCATCGACTGGCGAAACGCGCCGCCGAAGAACGAACGCTACGCCGCATTGCACGGGGCCCTCGTCTGTCGCGCCTGGGACGGCCCGGAGCGTGACGCAGCAATCGAGGCATACGAAGACGCCAAGCGGAGGCTCGGTGGCTACGCAGGCATCGCTCCGATTGTGGAAGCGGGACAATACGACTTTCCGGACGGCCTGTTCTATGGCGGCGACGGTCCGGTCTGGTCCAACCGAACCCTGATCGAGATCCTGTCGACATTCGCACAGAAGGCGGCCGAGGTTGTCATCTTCGACCTGCACACAGGTGCAGGGCCTTACGGCTACCCCGCCCTCCTCTCGGTCGCCGAGAGCGAGCACGCCGGTCTGGAATGGGGCCGGCGCATCTTCGGCCCCGCGCTCTCGGTCGTCGTGACCGGCGAGAATGCAACGACGGATACCGGCATCGCGGCGACAGCCACAGGCTACGTCTCGGCCGCCGTGCGCGGCGCGCTACCGAAGGCGCGCGTCCTGCCGCTTGTCGTTGAATGCGGTACCCTCGACGGCGCCGCGGTCTCGGATGCGGTCCAGGCGGACAATTGGCTTCACCTGTTCGGCAAGATCGATACGCCACTCGGCGACCGAATCAAGAAGGACCTGTTCGCCGCCTTCATTCCCGAAGACGCCGACTGGCAGCGCGCCTGTCTTGAGACATCCTTGCGCCACTTCGACCGCGCCTTCGCCGATCTCAAGGCATTAGGCGGCGCGCGACCCGAAAAAACCGTCCCCGCCGCAGCCGCTGTCATCGTCGTCACCCATCCGGAGGCTGGCGGCCCAAGGCTTGACGAGAGACCGGCGATCGAGGTGCACGATATCCACAAGCGCTTCGGTCCCCTCTCCGTGCTCAACGGCGTCAGTGTCTCTGCACAGCCAGGCGAGGTCGTGTCGATGATCGGCTCTTCCGGCTCGGGGAAAAGCACCTTCCTGCGCTGCATCAATCTGCTCGAGCAACCGAACGACGGGCGCATCGTCATTGACGGCGAAGAAATCCGCATGAAGAAGACGCCGGACGGCGGTGCTGCACCTGCCGACATCCGCCAGGTCGAGCGTATCCGCTCGCGCGTCGGCATGGTGTTCCAGAACTTCAATCTCTGGCCACACATGACGGTCCTCGAAAACATCGTCGAGGCGCCGATGCACGTCCTGAAAGAGGAGCGACGGGCGGCTGTCGATCACGCCCACGCGCTTTTGAAGAAGGTCGGCCTTTCCGACAAACATTCGCAATATCCCGGGCAGCTATCCGGTGGCCAGCAACAGCGCGCCGCCATCGCCCGCACGCTCGCCATGCGCCCGAAGCTCATCCTCCTGGACGAGCCGACCTCCGCGCTTGATCCCGAGCTGGTCGGCGAGGTCCTGCGCGTCATCCGGCAGCTGGCCGAAGAAGGAAATACGATGATCCTCGTGACGCACGAAATGCAGTTCGCGCGCGAGGTCTCGCACAAGATCCTCTTCCTCCACCAGGGAAAGGTGGAGGAAGAGGGTGCCCCGGCGGATGTCTTCACCAACCCGCGCTCCGAACGCATGCGCCAGTTCCTGGCCCGTACGTTCTGACAGCCCGCCGTCATCACCTGTCCGGGGCCCTTCCCGGAACGGGAGCCAACAAGAACGCTCAGCAAGGGGAACCAAAACATGATGCTCAAAAGTCTATTGCTCGCCACGATCTTCGCCACCGGCCTCACCGCGGCCCACGCCGCCGAGGGAGAATTGTCGATCGGCACGGAGGGCGAATATCCGCCGTGGAGCATGGCTGACGCCGCCGGCAACGTCACCGGTTTCGACGCGGATGTCGGAAACCTGCTCTGCGCCAAACTGGAAGTGAAGTGTCACTTTGTCGTGCAGGCCTTCGACGGTCTCATTCCGGCGCTGAAGGCCAAACGTTTCGACATCATCATTTCCGGCATGTCGATTACCGCCGAGCGCAAGAAGCAGATCAACTTCTCGGTCGGCTATGCGGAACTCGCCAACATGTTCGTGGTCAAAAAGGATTCCGATCTTGCTGGCGTCAAGGACATCGAGACGCTGCTGACAGCGCTCGACGGCCGTACGGTCGGTGTCCAGGCCGGCACGACCCATGCGCACTTCATGGAAAAGCGGGCTTCCTCCGCCGTCCTGAAGACCTATGACACTCTCGACCAGATGCAGATTGACCTCGCCAGCGGACGCGTCGAGGCCGCATTCGCCGATTCATCCGCGCTCCAGGACTTCCTGGGACGCCCCGACGGCAAGGATTTCCAGTTCGTCGACGTCAAGGTGCTGAGCACCTTCGACCCCACACTCGGCGAGGGCATCGGCGTCGGCATCGCGCAGGAGAACACCGAACTGAAGGCCCGTATCGACAAGGCGCTCTGCGAATTGGTCGCCGACGGCTCGATCGGCAAGGCAAGCCAGACCTGGTTCAAGACGGACATCTCCCGTCCCTGCCACTAAGGGCAACTGCACCCTCCCGGGAGAATGAAAGGCCGGCAGGTCGATCCTTTCTCGGGAGGCTTCATCCGACAGGACAATGCATAGGTTGGGCGGGCTCGATGGAACTTGGACTTTGGCAGGTATGGGACAGCGGCTGGATATCGGCAATCCTGCGCGGAGCGGCAATCACCATCGCCCTTGGCATGGCGAGCATGGCATTTGGCGCTGTCATCGGCGTTGGCTGTGGCCTGATTAAGTGGGCCCGGATTTTCCCGCTGACACTGGCAGTGGACTTCTACACGTCGGTCGTGCGCGGCGTGCCGGAACTTCTGATCATCTATCTCCTCTTTTTTTCCTCCGTCGAGTTCGTGGCCCGAGTGGCTGCGGCGTTCGGCTACGAGGGACTGGCCGGCAACGGTTACGCCTTCACCATCGCGGTCGTCGCAATCGCCGCCATATCGGGGGCCTATTCGACAGAAGTCGTGCGAGGTGCGCTGGCAGCCATTCCGAGCGGGCATATCGAGGCGGCGCGCGCACTCGGGATTCCCGGCAGGCGGATCTTTCGCCGCATTATCGCGCCGCAGATGCTGCGGATCGCCGTTCCCGGCATGAACAATGTCTGGCAGACCACGATCAAGGACACCGCGCTCGTCTCCGTGGTCGGCCTGCAGGAATTGATGAGAGCCGCGTTTGTCGGCGCGGGCTCCACCCGCCATCCCTTCATCTTCTATTTCATCGCCGCTCTCGTCTACCTCGCGATCACGTTGGTCAGCCAGGGTGGTTTCGACTGGATCGAACGCCTTCTGCGCCCCCGTACGAGGAAATAGGTCATGGATTTCGAACTCGTTTTCCTCGCAGTTCCGACCCTCGCCAAGGGACTATGGCTCACCGCGATCCTGACGATCACCTCGGTCGCCATTGGCTTTAACCTCGGCCTGGCGCTTGCGGTCATGCGCCTATCGAAAAACAGGGCCATGAGCAGTTTTGCCAAAGGCTACAGCACCGTTTTTCGCGGCACGCCCCTGCTGGTACAGCTCTTCCTCTTCTACTACGGCCTCGGCCAGCTTTCCTTCGTTCGGGACAATCCTGTGCTCTGGTGGGTGGTCGGTGATGGCGCCCATTGCGCGGTCATGGCACTCGCGCTCAACACCGCTGCCTATACATCGGAGATCTTGCGGGGCGGCCTCATGTCCATTCCGGCAGGGCTCGTCGAAGCTGCGCAGGCCTGCGGCATGTCGCAACTCCTGCGCTTTCGCCGGATCACGTTTCCCCTCGCCATCCGGCAAGCCTTGCCAGCCTATGGCAACGAGCTTGTCCTCGTCGTCAAGGGAACGAGCCTCGCCTCCACCATTACCGTTCTGGAGATCACCGGCCATGCAAAGCGGTTGATGAGCCAGACCTATGCAATCCTCGAAATATTCGCCATCGCCGGCCTGCTCTACCTGCTGATCAACCTGGTGCTGATCACCCTCATCCGGCTCCTCGAAGCCCGTCTCACACGCTACTTGCCCCGATAGGCCTCACCGCAAGACAGGCTGAAAACCTCAAGAGAAAGAGAAATATAATGGATGTACGCGCCGCCGTTGCCGTTCAGGCAGGCAAGCCGCTCGAGGTCATGACGGTTCAGCTCGAAGGCCCAAAGGCCGGCGAAGTGCTGATCGAGGTCAAGGCCACCGGCATCTGCCACACGGACGACTTCACGCTTTCTGGTGCCGATCCGGAAGGCCTGTTCCCGGCCATCCTCGGTCATGAAGGCGCCGGCATCGTCGTCGACGTCGGCCCGGGCGTTACCTCGGTGAAGAAGGGCGATCACGTCATTCCGCTTTATACGCCCGAGTGCCGCTCCTGCCCGTCGTGCCTGTCGCGCAAGACCAATCTGTGCACCGCGATCCGCTCGACCCAGGGCCAGGGCCTGATGCCGGACGGCACCTCGCGCTTCTCGATCGGCAAGGACAACATCCACCACTATATGGGCTGCTCGACGTTTGCCAACTACACGGTGCTGCCCGAGATCGCCGTTGCCAAGGTCAACCCCGACGCACCCTTCGACAAGATCTGCTACATCGGCTGTGGCGTCACCACCGGCATCGGTGCGGTCATCAACACGGCGAAGGTCGAGATGGGCGCGACCGCGATCGTCTTCGGTCTCGGCGGCATCGGCCTCAACGTCATCCAGGGCCTGCGTCTTGCCGGCGCCGACATGATCATCGGCGTCGACCTCAACAACGACAAGAAGGCCTGGGGGACACGCTTCGGCATGACCCACTTCGTCAACCCGAAGGAGGTCGGCGACGACATCGTGCCCTACCTCGTCAACATGACGAAACGTGGGGCCGACCAGATCGGCGGCGCCGACTACACCTTCGACTGCACCGGCAACACCAAGGTGATGCGCCAGGCGCTCGAGGCCTCGCATCGCGGCTGGGGCAAGTCGGTCGTCATCGGCGTTGCTGGCGCCGGCCAGGAGATCTCCACCCGGCCGTTCCAGCTCGTCACCGGCCGCAGCTGGATGGGTACCGCCTTCGGCGGCGCGCGCGGCCGCACCGACGTGCCGAAGATTGTCGACTGGTACATGGAGGGCAAGATCGAGATCGATCCGATGATCACCCACACC